>DATGXO010000052.1:0-56345 GCA_035298965.1 Opitutaceae bacterium
GTCCTTGGAGGCGCCGCCGCCGACATCGAGGAAGTTGGCCGGGTTGCCGCCGTAGTGCTTGATGATGTCCATCGTGCTCATGGCGAGGCCGGCGCCGTTGACGAGGCAGGCGATGTTACCATCGAGCGCGATGTAAGAGAGGTTGTATTTCGAAGCCTCGACCTCCTTCGGGTCTTCCTCGGCGAGATCGCGCAGCGCGACGATCTCGGGATGACGGAAGAGGGCGTTGTCGTCGAAGCCGACCTTGGCGTCGAGGGCGAGGACGCGGCCGTCGCCGGTGGTGATGAGCGGGTTGATCTCGACCATGGAGCAGTCGAGCTCCCACCAACACTTGTAGAGGGCCTCAACGAGCTTGCAGGCGGCCTTGAACTCGTCGCCCTTGAAGCCGAGGCCGAACGCGATCTGGCGGGTCTGATACCCTTGGAGGCCTACGGCGGGATCGATGAAGACCTTCGTGATCTTCTCGGGCGTCTCGTGCGCGACTTTCTCGATCTCCACGCCGCCTTCAGTGGAGGCGATGATGACCGGGCGGGAGGAGCCCCGGTCGAGGAGGATCGCGAGGTAGTACTCCTTCTTGATGGAGACGGCCTCGGTGAAATAGACGGTGTTGACCTTGCGGCCGGCGGGGCCGGTCTGGAGGGTCACCAGCGTGTTGCCGAGCATGTGGCGCGCGATCTCGATGGCCTCTGTCGGCGTCTTGGCGATCTTCACACCGCCCTTGTAGCCGTCGACAAATGTGCCTTTGCCGCGCCCACCAGCGTGGATCTGCGCCTTAACGACGCTCGGTCCATCCCCTAGTGTTTGCACGGCCGAGGCGAACTCGGTGACCGATTTCGCCGGCACTCCTCTCGGCACTGCGATGCCGAATTTCTCGAAGAGCGCCTTCGCCTGAAACTCGTGGATGTTCATGATGAATGGAAAAATGTTCGCCCAACGGCGGGCGCGCTGCACGGAAAAAAGCGGAAGCACGTAACGCGCCGTTATTCGAACAGTTTGACGTCGAAAACGCCTCACCGTGCTGCGGCGTCGCGGGAAAGTTGCGGCGCGCGAGCGAGCTATCCCCGAGCGGTGAGTGGCGAGCGATGCGCCGGCGTCATCGTTGCGCCGGGGCGGGAGGACAATCTCCGGCCACGATCCAGCGACCACTGCTCGCGGTCAGGGCTGCGCGGTGATCTTGAACAACGGCTGGAGATTCGCGCGGCGCTCCTTCTTGGAGAAGTACTCCTTCAGCACCGCCTTCGCGATCGGCGCGCTGTAGCGCCCGCCGCCGTATTCGACGTCGGGCTCGCCGCCCTCGAGCGCGATCGCGATGGCAATCTCCGGATTGTCCGCGGGGGCGAAGCAGACGAACCACGCGATGTTGATCTTCTCCACCTGCTGGGTCTTGAGGTCGCGCTGCGTCTTCTGCGCCGTGCCGGTCTTGCCGGCGATGCGGAGGCCCGGGATCCGCGCGGTCTTCGCCGTGCCGGTCTCGATCACCTTCTCGAGGCCGTCGACGATGGCCCGGTATTCGGCGTCGGGCAGATCGAGCGGGACGCGAGGCTGGTTGCCGGTGGGAGAGCGGCCGGGTTGGCGCAGGATCGTCGGCACGGTGAAGGCCTCGCGGCGCGCGAACGCCGCGACCATGCTCGCCATCTGCAGCGGCGTGAACTGCAGCGCGCCCTGGCCGATCGACACGTTGGCCGTGTCGCCGGGATTCCAGTTCGCTCCGTCGCGCTTCTTTTTCCACTCGGGATCGGGCACGTTCATCAGCTTCACCTCCGCGGGCAGCTCGATGCCGGTCGGGCGGTCGAGATGGAAACGGCGCGCTTCCGCGGCGATGGCGTCGATGCCGGCCTCGAGACCGACCTGGTAGAAGTAGACGTTGCAGCTCACCTCGAGCGCGTGGCTGAGCGCGACCTGCCCGTGCGCGTGCTTGTTGTGGCACTCGAAGAGGCGGTTGCCGACCTGGTAGTAGCCGTTGCAGGTGAACTGCTCGGTGGGCGTGATCGAGTGGGCTCGCAGCGCGGCGCACGAGGTGACGATCTTGAACGTCGAGCCCGGCGGATACAGGCCCTGCAACGCACGGTTGTACCAGCCGCCCTCCTCGTTGATGCGTTTGAACGTCTCGGTCGACATGCGCGGCGACACCTCGTTGAGGTCGTAGTCAGGCTTGCTGCTGAGCGCGAGCACCTCGCCGGTGGCGATGTCGACGACGGCGAGTCCGCCGACCATGCCGGTCAATTCGCGTTCGGCGGCGAGTTGGAGGTCGATGTCGAGGCTGGTGGCGAGATTCTGCCCCTGCTGCGGTTTCAGGCGGTGCAGCGGCGGGTCGATTTTGAAACCCGCCGGATCGACGCGATAGATGATGCCGCCGGTCTGGCCCTGGAGCTGGTCGTCGAATTGTTTCTCGAGACCCGCGCGGCCGATGGTGCCCTTGACGTGGAAGGTCCGCAGGTCCTCGCCCTCGACATCCGAGGCGGGCAGCTCGTCGTTCGCGCCGACATAGCCGAGCACATGCGCGGCGGCGTTGCCGTACGGATAGTTGCGCATGCTGGAGCTGTAGACCTGCAACGGGCCGCGCACGGGCAACTGCTCGAGCAGCCGCGCGTACTCGGTCGGGCTGAGGTCGTCGACGAGGATGTACGGGAGCAACAACTCCTGGCCGATGTGCCGGTCGAGGGCGTTGGCATCGACGCGCTCGGTGCGCCCGAGGATGTGGTTCACCTGATCGAGATAACGCTGCGCGACGGCGACGCGCGCGAGGCTCTCGAGCTCGCGTCCCGAAGGCCGGACCTCGCGCTCCATGTCGCGGTAGTTGCGCACGATCTGGATCAGCTCGCGGCGGAACTCCCGCCGCAGTTCCGCGAGGTGCAGCACGGCGGAGAAATGTGGGCGGTTGCCGACGATGATGCGGCCCTCGCGATCGGTGATGTTGCCGCGGGGCCCGGGGATGAGCACGCGTCGCTGATTCTGCACCTTCTCGCGTTCGACGTACTCGTCGGTCCGCAGGAGCTGCCGGAAGAACAGGCCGCCGACGAGGATGAGCAACATCGCACCCAGGATCCCGTAGAACAGGAGCAGGCGCGGATCGTAGCTTTTCCTGGATTCGACGATCGCCATGGCCGGAAACGAGGGGACGTGCGCACCGGCGCGGGCGCAATGTCAGAACAGGCCTCGCGCCACCGCGCGCCGCAGCACCCACGCCCAGAGGCGCGGGAAATGGCGTTTCAGCCGCACCGCCCACAGCTCGCCGCCGCCCACGAGGACCTCGTCGCGCCGGCGCAGCACCGCGCGCAACGTCGACTCGGCCACGCGCTCGGGTGCGACACCGCGTTCCTGCGTGCGGTCCATGCGGGCATGCGCGGCACCGTCGGCGGTGAGGGCGTTGCGCGAGATATTCGTCCGCACCCAGCCGGGGCAGACGAGGCAAACGTGCACGCCCTGCGGTTCGATTTCCGCGCGCAGCGAATCGAACCAGCCGCGCAACGCGTGCTTCGAAGCCGCGTAGGCCGCGCGTTTCGGCGTGCCCACATAGCCCATCACGCTGCTCATGGTCACGATGCAGCCACTGCGTTGCGCGAGTAGGATCGGCAACGCCGCCTTTGTGAGCCCGACCGCGCCGAAATAATTCACCTCCATCACCGCGCGTTCGACGGCGGGCAGCGTGTCCTGCGCGAGCGCGCGCTCGCCCACCCCGCCGTTGTTCACGAGCACATCGAGCCGACCGAAACGCGTCTGCACCGCCGCGGCCGCCGAGGCGAATTCCTGCGGGCGCGTGAGATCGAGCGGCAGCACGAACGGCCTCGGCCCGCCGGCGCAGCGCACCGCGACCCGCTCGAGCTCCTCCTCGCGGCGGCTCGAGAGCACGAGCTGCGCGCCCTCGCGGGCAAACGCGACCGCCAGCGCCTCGCCGATGCCGGAGGAGGCGCCCGTGATCCAGACGACGCGTTGCGCGAAACGGGCGGTGGCCATGGCGGGACGGCGCCTCAAGACGGCGGCTGCAACACAATCGAGACGGTGACCGGATGGTCCTTGGTGATCACCGGCACCGGCTCGGGCTGCACCCAGAGCGGCCGGCCCTTGTGGAGGATCCGCGCCTCGACGCCGTAGTCGTGCGTCGGGTCGATGGCGGCCATGTTGTAGAGGAGGTGAAAACGCAGCGGCGGCTGCCCGGGGTTCGACTCGATCCGCTCGGCGAGCACCGACGGCCGCAAGTCCGGACGGGTGAAATCGACGAGGCGCAGCTCGAGCACCGAGCCAAACGCGAGCGTTGCATTCGGGTCCGAGCAGCTCAGCTCGCACGCGACCGCCGGCAACGGCGCAGGACCGGTCGCGGTGGTCGCGCAGCCGGCCAGGCCCGCGACGAGCGCGCACAGCACGAACACGGAAGGTGGGGGGATCAGTTTCACGGCGACGACGCGCTGAAGCTGGGTGAGTTGCGGAAAAAACTCAATGCGCGGGCGGCGCGACTGGAGTTTCGCCGCCGGCGGCGGGCGGCGGGGCGGGCGCGGCCGGCGGAGCGGTCTGCCCCGTCGGCAGGCTCTCGGCGCCCACGGCGAGCGACCACTCCGGCTTGGCGAGCGTACCCGAAAGGCGGATCTCGAGCATGTGCGTGAGCGGCGTGAGGATCGTGCCGACGACGCTGAAGACCGGGAAATTGCTCTCGCGAAACGGGTAGAGCATCACGTCGAAATTGAGCCCGCTGTCCGGCATCGTGTAGCGGCCCTTGCCGCGGATCGCGGCCATCGCACCGGTGAGCCGTAGCGAGGTGAAGTCGAGGTGCTCGCCGTTGAGCACGAACTTGGCGTTGGCGTCGCTGAACTGGAGCGAGGTGAACCCGAAGAGCGTGCCGCGCAACGCCCGTGAGAGCGCGCCGAACATCTCGATCTCGGCGAGCTGCGCGCCGTGCACGGTGACCGCGCCGCTGCCCTGCAACGCGTAGAGGTTCGCGATCGGCCCGGTGGCATCGAGGGCGAGGTTCACGCGGCCCGCCTCGCCGAGGCGTTTCGCGCTGTCGGGCAGCGGCGGCGTGCCGGGCGGTGCGGTGAGCGCGCGGTAGTCCATCCACGTCTGGACGAGGCGCGAGAGGTTCGCTCCTTGCAGCGTGCCGGTGAACGCAAGACGGCGATCCTCCTCGGGGCCGTCCACCGTGGCCGAGCCGACGAGCGCGCCGCCCGCGAGCTCCGCCTGGATGCCGTGGACACGAATCTCGCGGTCGACGAGATCGAAGGAGAGTTTGGCGTTCTCCACGGGAAACTGGTGGAAACGAAACACGCCGGGGGCGGCGGCCGCGGCGGTGATGTTCTGCCGCAGGCCGGCGTCGCCCCACTCCATCCGGCCGCTCGCGCGCACGTCCGGCGTCTGCTCGAAGACAAAGGGCTCGACGGTGCGCTCGCCCTCCGGGCCGAAGAGTTTCGCGCCTTCGGCGAGCGGCAGTGTCGAGTGGAAGTCGAAGTTGATCCAAAGCGGCTTCTTCGTCGCCGAATCGTCGTGCCGCGTGAAACCGCCGGTGGCCGCGAGCGCACCGCGGCGGGCGTCGAACGAGATGATATCGTAGTGCTCCGGCCGGATGAATAACGTCGCGCGCAGCCGGTCCAGCGGCACGCCGCGGAGCGTCACCGGGGCGATGTCGGCCCAGCCGTACACGATGGAGCGCTCGGGCGAACGCCAGCGGCCGAGGATGTCGAGATCGGCGTCGGGCGGACGGGCGCCGAACTGGAAATCGTCCCAGAGCTTCGTCCACCAGCCGCTGAACCACGAGTCGATCGCCGACGGGAAAAAGTGGCCGTTGAGCAGGAAGCGGTAATCCTGTGTCCGAAAATCCATGCCATAGCTGCCGTGCACCTCGGCATCGCGGCGGCGGAAGACGAGCGGCTCGACGAGCAGCCGCTGCGGATCGACCACGACCTCGGCATCGGTCGCGAGCATCTCGGTGCCGTAGGCGACCCCGGCGCCCAGGTGCGCGTTGGCGCGGGCCTCGCGGAGTTTCCAGCCGGGTGCGAGCTCGACGCGGCCGCGGAGTTCGGCGGGTTCGGAGAACGCGAGCTGCGCGAGGATGCGGCTCTTGCGCCACACGGCGGCGCGCGCCGCCGCTTCGTTGAGGAGCGCGGGCGCGAGTGCGGCTTCGATCTCCACCGTCCCCGAGCGTTGCGCGGTGTCCACCTCGAGCTGCAACGCCACCGGGCTCGTGCCGCGCGCGAGGGTCGCGATCTCCGCCTGAAAATGGGAAAACGAATCGAAGCGCACCGTCACGCGCGGATGCTCGGCCACGTCGTCCGCGCGGCGCACGGCGGCCGCGGTCAACTCGACCGGCCCGCCCGCCCAGCGGAGCGGTTGGAACGACAGGTGGCCGCTCGTGCGCAACGCCGGATGCTGCACCACCACGCCGTACGGCGCAGCGACTTGGCCCGCGGTCGCGCGCAGCGACAACGGATCGAGGCCACTCTGGCGCCAAGCGGTGTCGACCCGCGCCTGCAACTCCTCGACGACGATCGGCGGCCGGTCGGCGCCGGCGGGCAACGTTGCGCGATCAACCGCGATCTCGGCCTGGAGGCGCGGGGGCGTGTTGGGCTCGCCGGTGATCGAGAGGTGCACCCGGGCGCCTTCGAGCTGCTCGGTCGGCCGGAGGCCTTCGGCGATCTTGCGCGCGGCGGCGATGTACTCCTTGAGGACGTTGGCCGGGGTGGGCTTCGCGGCGGTCGCGGCGCGGGGCGCGTTCCACGTGACTGAGGCGGTCACGAAAACTCGGCCGGCGAAAAACGTGGCATCGGGCACCGACCACTCGCCGTTCTCATGGCGCAGCGTGCCGCCGAGCTCGGAGATGAGCGGCTCGCTCACGCCCGAGGGCGAGACGATCGCCGGGCAATCGAAACGCGCCCCGGTGATCTCCACCTTGCTCACGTCGAAATCGCCGCGGGCGACCGCGAAGACGTCGAGTCGCAGCCGCACCGACGACGCACGCGCCAGTGGTTCCTGGATGCCGGAGCCGTAGAGGCGCACGTCCTCGAGGACGAGGTTGCCCTGCGGATCGAAAGCCGTGCGACCGAAGCGCGCCGAGAGGTGCTGGAACTCGAGTTTCTGCTCGAGCCGGTGCAACAGAAACTCCGGCACAGTGAGCTCGCGCCGCACGGCGATCACGGCGAGCAACACGAACAACGCGACGAGCGCGACCCACACGAACCAGCAGACCGTGGTCAGGCACGCGCTCCCGAAGTTGTGGGCGCAGCGCCGGCAAACCCGCAGCCAGGGTCGCGATTGGTTCATGGGCGGAAACAAGACAGCGCCGGCGGGGAAACGTGCCGGCGCTGCAAATCGGGGCGACGGACGAGGACGGCCATCGCGCGAGAAAACCTCACTTCAAGTGCAGACTCTCGACCTCGATCACGCGCTTGGTGCCTTCCTGGTTCAGCGTGCGCACGGTGCCGTAGATGATCACGACGCGATCGAGGAACACGTCGATCTTGTCGGTGAGCAGCAGGCGGCTCACGTCGAGGTAGGCGAAGCGATTGCCCGTCGAGTCGACGAGCTGGAAGTTGTATGGGTGCTTGTACGCGAGGAAGTTTTGCGTGGCGGCGAAACGGCCCTCGTAGAAGCGCGGCATGCCGGCGCGGCCGATCTCGCCCGTGGCCGCGGGGCCGGAGACGACGATCTGCGGACGCGTGGGCGCGGCGGGCACGTGGCTGATGGCGCTCGGGAGCTTGATGTAGCCCACGAGCGTCTTCTCGACACGGAACGATGTGAAGTCGCTGCCGGAGATGTCGACGAACTCGGCCTTGTCGCCGGCCTGCATCGTGGCAACGACGGGCGCGCGGCGATCGGCGCGCAGGTAGAAGAACGCGCCGGCCTTCACATCAAGGTTTTTGCCCACGTCCTTGTTGTCGGCGAAGAGCGTGTACGAGCCGGGAGCTTCGACGGCCATCCAGCCGGCGGGCGCGGGCTCGGAGGGATTCGCGGCCGGCACGGCCTCGGTGCCGGCGGGCAGGACCTTCAGCACGGTGGCCGAGGGCTCGGGTCGGGCGTAGACGGTGGCGTCGCGCGTGAGCGTTTCGGCGCGCAGCGCGGCAGTGGCGACCAGGAACAGGCCGAGGAGGAAGGAGCGCAGATTCATGGAGAGGAGAGAGGGTTGCACAAAAGAAGACTCATTCGGCGCGGAAGAGTTTCTCGATGTCGTCGGTATCGAGCACGCGCGAGCCCCGCAACGGCATTCCGCCGAGGCGATGCGCGCCGATCTGGACGCATTGGATGCGTTTCACGTCGCAGCCGATCGTGGTGAACAACTCGCGCAGCCCGCGCCCGCGGCCGTGGCTCACGTGCACCTCGAGCTCGGTCGAGGCACCGGCGGCATCCGGGTGCAGTACGAACACCTGCTCGGCGGCGACGAGTTCCTCGTCGATGCGCACGCCCTTCAGCAATTGCGCCACGCGGCTCTTGGGAAACGGCTGCTTGAGCGTCACGCGCATGCGCCGCAACACCTGCTCGGTGCCGCGGGCGATGCGGTCGGCGAGCGCGCCGTCGGAAGTCATCAAAACGAGTCCCTCGGACTCAAGGTCGAGCCTGCCCGCGACGAGGAACCGCTGGCGTGCGTACTCCTTCGGGACGAGGTCGAAGACCGTCTCCGGATGCCGCCCGTCCGGCGTGCCGCACACGACGCCCTTCGGCTTGTGCACGAGCAACGTCACCTTTGCCGCCGCGAGCGCAGCGCCGCCGCCAATGAACTTCCCGCGCACGTTCACGCGATCGACGCCGGGCGTGACGCGCTGGCCGAGCTCCGCGGGTTTGCCATTTACCGACACCTCGCCGGCCTGGATGAGCGCCTCGGCGGCGCGACGTGAACACACGCCGGCATCGGCGAGAAATTTTTGCAGGCGGACCGGCTCCATGGGCCGGCTATTGGCGGCGAGAAGCGGCGGGAAACCAAGCCCGAAAAGCCCGCCCCGCGGCGGGCTCGCCGACAAGGACCGGAGAATCTGGAACTCACGAACTCAGGAAGCGGAAAGCCGGCGACGTGGTCTCGCCGGAAAGCCACCCTGTCGCGCCAACCCGCCGGAGATTGACCACGGATCCCGCGGATGGGCACGGATGATTGGAAGGCGATCCGTGTACGTCCGTGGAATCCCGTGGTCTCGGTCGGGTTGCTGGAGCGGAACGCCCGGAGAGTTGGCTATGGCGGCACCCCCGCAGTCGCCGAGCCGCGACTTGTCGGGCCGGGGGCGCCAGCCTATCACTGCGGCGCGATGCAAATTACCCTCCTCGGCGCCGCGGGTGAAGTGACCGGCTCGGCGTACCTCGTGCAAACGGACCGGGCGCGCGTGCTCGTCGATTTCGGCATGTTCCAGGGGCGCACGCTCGCCGGCTCGACCAACACCGTGCCCCGCCAACTCGCGCCGGCACAGGTCGACGCCGTGGTGCTCACACACGCGCACCTCGACCATGTCGGCCGTCTGCCGCTGCTCGCCAAACGCGGCTATCGCGGCGCTGTCTGGAGCACGCCCGCCACGCTCGAGCTCGCCCGCCTCATCCTCGACGACGCCGCTCGTCTCCAGGCGCAGGATGCGAAACGCACCAACCGCCACCGCGAGCGCGCCGGCCAATCGCCGGTCGAGCCGCTCTTCGACGAGACCGATGTCGCCGCGATCGCCGGACGTTTCCGGGCGCTGAGCTACGAGCGCGCCGTCGAGGTCGCGCCCGGCGTGGAGGTGCAGGCGTTCGAATCCGGCCACACGCTCGGCTCCGCCAGCCTAGTGCTCCGCGCCGACGACGCCGGCGCGCGCCGCACGCTCGTGTTTTCCGGCGATCTCGGGCCGCGGCACGCGCCGATCCTGCGCGACGCCGCCTGCATCGCCGAGCGCGCCGACCTCGTCTTCCTCGAATCGACGTACGGCGACCGCGACCACCGCTCGCTCGCCAGCACGGTGAAGGAATTCCGCGAACTCGTCGCGCACGCCGCGGAGCGCGGTGGCAAGATCCTCGTGCCGACGTTCGCCGTCGGTCGCGCGCAGCAGATTCTCTATCACCTCTCGGAGATGTTCGAGGACGGCGCCGTGCGGCCTTTCCCCGTTTACCTCGACAGCCCGATGGCGATCGAAGCCACGCGGCTCTACGGCCGGCATCCGGAACTTTTCGACGAGGAGGCGGCGCGGCGCGCCGATCGCGGACGTTTTCTGAAACACCTCGAAACGGTGCGCACCACCGTCTCGCCGCAGGAGTCGCAGGCGCTCAACGCCGCGCCCGGCCCGTGCCTCATCATGGCCGGTGCCGGCATGTGCAACGCCGGCCGCATCGTCCACCACCTCCGCCACAACCTCGCGCACCCGGGCACCGTCGTGCTCATCGTCGGCTACCAATCACCCGAGTCGCTCGGCCGTCGCCTGCTCGAAGGCGCGCGCGAGGTGACGATCTTCGGCGACCGCATCCGCGTGCGCGCCACGGTGCGCGGCCTCGGCGGTTTCAGCGCGCACGCCGGACAGACCGATCTGCTCGACTGGCTCGCCTGCCTCGCGCCGCACCAGCCGCGCGTCGTCCTCACCCACGGCGAAGACGAGAAAGGCCGCGGTCCGCTCGCGACGAAGATCGCCGAGCGTTTCCGGCTGCAGGCCGAGCGTCCCGCTTACGGCGATGTGCTCACGCTGTGAGGCGGTTCGCGGCGGAACGGTCGCCGATTCGCGCAGACGAGAATGGTGAGGCGAGGCCAACTCGTTGCGCCGAGCCATCTGTTCGCCCGGCGGGCCCAGCGGTCCCGCTCTACCGCTGACGCGAGCTCGATGCGAGCGACGCCGTCGGGGGCCCCACAAAACGCGCTCTGGGCGGCGACAAGCGCCGCCCCTCCCGCAAGCGTTCGCCCCACTCCGCTAATCCGCGGCGCTGCCGCAGAGCTGGTCGACGATCGCGATGATCTCCTCGCCATGCGGCTTGCTCAGCTGCGCGTCGGCACCGACGGACAAGCACTTGCGCGACATCTCCTCGTTGATGAGCGAGGAGTACACGACCACGGCCGGGATGTGCTCGCCGCCGGCGTTCTTCACGTTTCGGCAGAGAGTGAGCCCGTCCATCTTCGGCATTTCGATGTCGGTGACGATGAGGTCGACGTAGTCGTTGAGCGCCTTGCCCTCGTCGAGCGCCTTGCGGCGCAGCGCGGCGAGATGCGCGTCGGCCTCGAGGCCGTTCTCGAAAACGGTGATGTTGGCGAAACCGGCGCCGTGCAGCACGTCGAGGGTGAATTTCCGGATCATCTTCGAGTCCTCGGCGTAGACGATCTTCACGTTTTCACGACGGCGGCGTGTGGTCTCGTCGGCCGGAGGCGGCGCGGCGGGACGCTCATCGTCGGGCGTGAAATCGAGCATCAGGCGCTCGAGATCGAGCACGAGCACGATGCGTTCGCCGATGCGGATCGAGCCGGTCGTGTAGCCTGCGCCCTCGGCGGCGAGTCCGGCTGTCATCGGCTCGAAATCCGACCACGAGGTGCGGTGGATCTTCGAGATGCCGTCGATCAGGAAGGCCGTGGTGCGTTTGTTGAAACGCGTGACCATCACAAGCTGGCGCTCGGCATCGGCAGCTTGGGCGGGCGGCGGCAACGCCAACGCGGTGTGCAGGTCGACAAGGAGCACCGGTTTGTCCTGCACGTGGATCACGCCCATCACGCCGTGCGGCGCCTGCGCCACGGTCGTGATGTGGCAGTTGGCGAGCGCGATGACGCGCTGCACCTTGGAGACGTTCACCCCGTAGCTTTCTCCGGCGAGGAAGAACTCGATGAACTCGACTTCGTTGGTGCCGGACTCGAGGAGGATGGCCTGTTTGGCGGGAGCGATGGTCTGCATGATCGAAATGGAAAATTCACGCC
Organism: Opitutaceae bacterium; assembly: GCA_035298965.1. Lineage (GTDB taxonomy): Bacteria > Verrucomicrobiota > Verrucomicrobiia > Opitutales > Opitutaceae > CAJCBL01. Next base: position 11,819 of record DATGXO010000052.1, read on the forward strand.
GTGGTGGAGCGGCGCAGTTTCTCCATCGGCTGAAGCGCCAAGGGCTTGACCGGAAACCTGAGCCCCGGGCTGCGCCCCAATCCAGGGTGGGGCTGGCAAACGCGATTTGACGCCACGCGCGACGGGCCCGACTGGACCGCAAACCTGCGAGAAAACCGCGATGCAACTCATCTCCTCCTCCTTCCCCGCCGGCACACCGATGCCTGCGACCTTCACCTGCGATGGCCCCAACCTCTCGCCGCCGCTTTCCTGGATGAACACCCCGCCACGGACGCGCAGCTACGCGGTCATCTGCGACGACCCCGACGCACCCGGCGGCGACTGGGTGCACTGGGTCATCTACGCAATCCCCTCCCGCGCGATCGGCCTGCCTGAAAACCTGCCCGCGGCCGCCACCCTCGCCGACGGCACTCGCCAAGGCACCAACGGTTTCGCGCGGATCGGCTACGGCGGCCCCTGCCCGCCCCATGGGCGCCCGCACCGTTACGTCTTCAAACTCTACGCCCTCGACACCAACCCACCCCTCGACCCGGGCTTGAGCAAAGCCGACCTGCTCCGCGCCATCGACGGCCAAGTGCTCGCCGAAGCGGAACTCACCGGCACCTACGCGCGGCAGCCGTAGCTGCCGCCCGGGTGCAGGCGACCGCCACCGAGGTGCGGAACTGTGAAGACGCGGCCGGCCGCGCGCCGCCGCCAAAAACCCATTGCTCTGCCCGACGCGGTTTCTAGCGTCGCCGGATGGCAGATCGATCGACCTCGTCCACCTGCTCCTGCAACGCCCAGCACTCCTCGCTGGCCCCTGTTGATACCTTCCCGCGCCGTCACCTCGGCGCCGCCGCGGACGATATCGCCGTGATGCTCGCCCCGCTCGGGCAGCCGTCGCTCGAGGCGCTCGTCGATGCCGCCGTGCCCGCCACGATCCGATTGGCGAAACCGCTCGAGCTGCCCGAGGGCGCCAGCGAAAGCGAGATGCTCGCCGAGCTCCGCGGCATCGCGGCGAAGAACCAGGTTTTCCGCTCCTTCATCGGCTGCGGTTACTACGACTGCCTCACACCGCCCGTCATCCAGCGCAACATTCTGGAAAACCCCGGCTGGTACACCGCCTACACGCCGTACCAAGCCGAGATCTCGCAGGGCCGCCTCGAGGGCATGCTGAATTTCCAGACGATGGTCTGCGATCTCACTGCGCTCGAGATCGCCAACGCCTCCATGCTCGACGAAGGCACCGCCGCCGCCGAGGCCATGAACATGGCGTTCTCCGCCAAAGGCTCGCCCGAGCGCCGCACGCTCTTCGTCGCCGCCGATTGCCACCCGCAGACGATCGCCGTCGTCGCCACGCGCGCCAAGGCGCTCGGCCACGCGATCGAGGTGGGCGACGCCGCGACCTTCCTCCCCGGCTCGAAACATTTCGCCGCGCTCCTCCAGTATCCGGGAACCGAAGGCGACATCCGCGATTACGCCCCGCTCGTCGAGAAACTCCACGCCGCTGGCGCGCTCGCCATCGTCGCCACCGATCTGCTCGCCCTCACGCTCCTGCGCGCCCCGGGCGAGTTCGGCGCCGACATCGCCGTCGGCAGCGCGCAGCGTTTTGGCGTGCCGCTCGGCTACGGCGGCCCCAGCGCCGGTTTCCTCGCCACGCGCGACGAGTTCAAGCGCCTCATGCCCGGCCGCCTCGTCGGCGTCTCGAAAGACGCGCAGGGCAAACCCGCGCTCCGCCTCGCCCTCGGCACCCGCGAGCAGCACATCCGCCGCGAGAAGGCCACGAGCAACATCTGCACCGCGCAGGTCCTGCTCGCCGTGATGGCGTCGATGTACGCCGTCTACCACGGGCCCGCCGGCCTGAAGGAGATCGCCTGCCGCGTGCGCCGCCTCACGCGCACGCTCGCCGCCGGCCTCGCGCAACTCGGCTACACGTTCAACTCCGCCCCGGTCTTCGACACGCTCACCGTCGAACTCGGCGGCGTCTCCGCGAAACGGATCTACGACCTCGCCCACGCGAACCGCGTCAACCTCCGCCCGCACAGCGACCACTCCGTGGGCGTGTCGCTCGACGAGGCCACGACAGAGAGCGAGCTCGCGCTGCTGTTGCACATCTTCGCCGAGGCCGCGGGCAAACCCGCGCCGGCGCTCGAGTCGCTCGGCCGCGCCAGCTGCGATCTGCCCGAGGCGCTAACGCGCTCGTCGCAGTACCTCACGCATCCGGTCTTCAACCGCTACCACGTCGAGCACGAGATGCTGCGTTACATCCGCCGGCTCGAGGCGAAGGATCTATCGCTCTGCCACTCGATGATTTCGCTGGGCTCCTGCACGATGAAGCTCAACGCGACCTCCGAGATGCTGCCAATCACCTGGCCGGAGTTCGCGCGCATCCATCCGTTCGTGCCCGCCGAGCAGGCCGCCGGCTACCGCCGGATCTTCGCCGACCTCGAGCGCTGGCTCGCCGAGATCACCGGTTTCGCCGCCGTCTCGCTCCAGCCCAACGCCGGTTCCGCCGGCGAGTACGCGGGCTTGCTCGTCATCCGCGCGTGGCACGAGGCCCGCGGCGAACGCGGCCGCAACATCTGCCTCATCCCCGTCTCCGCGCACGGCACGAATCCCGCCAGCGCCGTCATGGCCGGTTTCAAGGTCGTGCCCGTCGCCTGCGACAGCCAGGGCAACATCGACCTCGCCGATCTCCGCGCCAAGGCAGTGCAACACGCCGCGCAGCTCGCAGCCGTCATGGTCACGTATCCGTCGACCCACGGCGTGTTCGAGGCCGGCATCCGCGAGCTCTGCGACATCGTCCACCAGCACGGCGGCCAGGTCTACATGGACGGCGCGAACATGAACGCCCAGGTCGGCCTCACCTCGCCCGGTTTCATCGGCGCCGATGTCTGCCACCTCAACCTCCACAAGACCTTCGCCATCCCGCACGGCGGCGGCGGACCCGGCGTCGGACCGATCGGCGTCGCCAAACATCTGTCGCCGTTCCTGCCCACGCATCCCGTCGTGCCGCCCACCTGCGGCTGCAAGTCGGCCACCGCCATCGGCCCGGTCGCCTCCGCGCCGTGGGGCAGCGCCAACGTCACCCTCATCTCGTGGGCCTACATCCGCATGATGGGCCGCGACGGTCTCACCGCCGCGACCAAGCTCGCCATCCTCAACGCAAACTACATCGCGAAACGCCTCGAGGGTGCGATCCCGGTCGTCTACCGCGGCGCCGCCGGATTCGTCGCGCACGAGTGCATCGTCGATTTCCGCGGCTGGAAACAGCGCACCGGTATCGAGGTCGAGGATGTTGCCAAGCGCCTCATGGACTACGGCTATCACTCGCCCACGATGTCGTGGCCCGTCGCCGGCACGCTCATGATCGAGCCCACCGAGAGCGAATCGAAGGCCGAACTCGACCGTTTCTGCGATGCCCTGCTATCGATCCACGAGGAGATGCTCGCCGTCGAGCGCGGCCAGGCCGATCGGACAAACAACGTCCTCAAGCACGCGCCGCACACCGCGCAGGTCGTCTGCGCCGACAAATGGGATCGCCCGTACTCGCGCGAGCTCGCCGCGTTCCCGAGCGAGATGACGCGCGTCTCCAAGTTCTGGCCCGCCGTCAGCCGCATCGACAACACCTACGGCGACCGAAACCTGATCTGCACCTGCGCCGGCATGGACGCCTACGTCAGCTGAGCGAGCCGACAACTTCCGCCAGCGCGGCCTGAAGCGCGGCGCCACGGACAGTCCTTCTGTAACGTGGTGCGCGCCTTCAGGCCGCACGTCGTCGACTGCGTGACGCAGCGAACGTCCTGTTTGAACCAACAAAAACGCCCTCCTCCCGCATGGGGTCGGAGGGCGTGAGATAGCGCGTGGACGGCTTCAGTTGGCGGCCGGCGCGAGGCCGCGGCGCTCAAGCAGCGGGCGGAGTTCCGGATCGCCGCCGCGGAAGGCACGGAAGAAATCCATCACCTCGGCGCTGCCGCCGCGCGAGAGGAGCATCGAGCGGAAGCGGTCGCCGTTCGCGCGCGTGAGGCCGCCGTTGCGTTTGAACCACTCGACGGTGTCGGCATCGAGCACCTCGGCCCAGACGTAGGAGTAGTAGCCAGCCGAGTAGCCCAGCGAGAAGATGTGCGAGAAGTACGTCGTGCGGTAGCGCGGCGGCACGGGCGCGAAATCGACGCCGGCGCGGCGCAGCGCCGCGGCCTCGAACGCCTCCACGCCATCGGCCGCGGGCACCTCGCCGGGAGTGAGGCGATGCCACGAAAGGTCGAGCAACGAGGACGCGAGATACTCCGTGGTCGCGTAGCCTTGGTTGAACTTCTCCGCCGCCTTCACCTTCGCGACCAGCTCGGCCGGGATCGGCGCACCGGTCTTGTAGTGCTTCGCATAGTTCGCGAGGACCTCGGGCCAGGTCATCCACATCTCGTTCACCTGCGAGGGGAACTCGACGAAGTCGCGCGGCACGCTCGTGCCGGAAAACCGCGGGTACTTCACCGCGGAGAAGATCTGGTGGAGGTTGTGGCCGAACTCGTGGAATGCCGTGTTCACCTCGTCGTAGGTCATCAGCGTCGGCTCGCCGGCGGGCGGCTTCGGGATGTTGAGGTGGTTGCCGATCACCGGATGCGTGCCGAGCAGCGTGGACTGGGAAACGTAGGCGCTGGCCCATGCACCGCCGCGTTTCGAGGGGCGCGCGTACCAATCGACGATGAGGAGCGCGAGCGTCGAGCCGTCGGCATCGAGCACCTCGAAGGTGCGCACGTCGTCCTGATAGCGAGGCAGGTCGGTGCGCTCTTTGAACGTGATGCCGTAGAGGCGCGTGGCGGCGTAGAACACGCCGTCGCGCAGCACGCGGTCCATCTCGAAGTACGGGCGGAGCTGTTCCTCGTCGAAGGCGTAGCGCGCGGCGCGCACCTTCTCGGTGTAGAACGCCCAGTCCCACGGCTCGATCACCGCGCCGGGGTGGTCGGCCACGAGTAGCGTCTGCAGGTCGGCGGCTTCACGGCGGGCGTTGGCGACCGCGGCGGGCGCGAGCTTCACCAGCAGGCCATCGGCGGCCTCGACGGTGCCGGCGGTCTGGTCGGCGAGCGTATAGGCGGCGTGGCTGGCAAAACCGAGCAACTGCGCGCGCTCGGCGCGAAGGCGGGCGAGACGGGAGACGTTCTCGCGATTGTCGAACTCGCCGCCGCGGGTGCCGCGCGCGAGCGAGGCGCGCTGAAGATGTTCGCGTAGCGCGCGGTTCGTGAGCTGCGCGAGCGGCGGCTGGCTGGTGGTGTTGACGAGGCTGATCTTGAATTTGCCCTCGCGGCCATCGGCGCGGGCGGATTCGGCGGCGGCGGTGATCGCGGCCTCCGACCAGCCGGCCAATTCCTCGCGCGAGTCGACGAACACGGCGGAGGCGTTCACCTCCTTGAGGACGTTTTGCGCGAAGGCGGTCTGGAGCGTCGCGAGCTCGGCGTTGAGCGCCTTGAGTTTCAACTGCTCGGCGGGCGCGAGTTTCGCGCCGGAGCGGACGAAATCCTTGTAGTAACGCTCGACGAGGAAGAGCGATTCCGGGTCGAGCCCGAGTTCGGCGCGTTTCCCGTAGACGGCTTCGATGCGCACGAAGAGTCGCGGGTCGAGCGCGATGGCGTCGAAGTGCGCGGCAAGTTTCGGCGAGAGCTCCTTCTCGATCGCCTGCAACTCGGGATTCGTGAGCGTGCCGTTGAGTCCGTTGAAGACGTTGTCGACGAAGTCGAGCTTCCGACCGGCCCGCTCGAGCGCGACGACGGTGTTCTCGAAAGTCGGGGCCGCGGAGTTGGCGGCGATCGTCTCGATCTCGCGCAGGTGCTCGGCCATCGCCTGCTCATAGGCCGGGCGGAAGTGCTCGTTGCGGATCAGGTCGAAGCGCGGGTAACCGAACTGCAACGGATTCTCGGCGAGCAGCGGGTTGTCCTGGGCGTTCAATGTCGCCGCGAGCACGGCGATACCGAGCGCCGGCAGCAGCCGCCAGGGCGCAGATTTGCGCGGCGGAACAGGTTGATGGGAGGTGGAAAGCTGCGGAACGGGTGACTTCATGATTCGGCGGGTGCGCAGCACGCTAGATGCCGAAGCGCCACGGACAAGCCGCGAGCGGAGATTGCTCCCGTGGCGGCACGATGTAATCGGTGCCGCGAGCCAGAAGGCAGCTGGCGCGCCTTGCACCTAACCGAGCAGGGCGAAGGGCCGGAGTCGCGAAACAAGGTCCGCTGGCGTGAACGGCTTCGGCAACACCGGCACGCCGGATCTCGCGAGACGTTCGCGATGCAGCAGGTCGCCCGCGTAGCCTGACATGAACACGAAGCGGCGCCCCATTTCCGGCCGGCGTTGCACCAGCTGCTCGTGGAAGTCGAGGCCGTTGAGCATCGGCATCCTGAGATCGGAGACGATCACCGCGAAATCCTCCTCCGCACAAAGCGACAGCGCCTCACGACCGTCGGCCGCCCGAACAACCTCACAATCGAAATGCCGCACGACGATCTCCTGCACCAGACGGGCGACGACCTCCTCGTCCTCGACGACCAGGACCCGTCCGCCGAAGCCCGGCCGGCCGGCGAGCGGCAGCGCCTTGGCGACCGCGGCCGGCGGGGGACCGGCGGGGATCGCACGCGGCAATCGGACCGTGAACTCGGCGCCGCCGCCGAGGCGGTTGCAGACCGTTATGGCGCCGCCATGTCTCTCGATGATGCTCGCGCAAATGCTCAGGCCGAGCCCGGTGCCGGAGTTCGGCCCCTTTGTCGTGAAGAACGGCTGGAACAATCGTCCGAGATTTTCCGGCGCGATGCCGGTGCCGGTATCGGAGACGACCAGCCGCACACTCTCCTCCTCCGCTCCGATCGCGATCGACAGCACACGCCGCGGGAGCCCGGCCATGGCATCGATGGCGTTGACGCAGAGGTTGAGCAGCACCTGCCGGATCTGCCCCGGATCCGCGTAGATCTCCACATCGTCTCCCGCGGCGGGCGGCACGGCTTGCACGCCGGCATCGCGCAAACGGAATCGCAGCAGCGCGAGTGTCTCGGTCACGAGTTGCCGCAGCTGGAACGTGTCGCACTGCAGCTGCACGGGTTTCGAGAGATTGAGCAACTGGCCGATGATGCGCGCGGCCTCGGCGGCGCTGCTCCCGATCAGGCGACCGTACTCGGCGGCCTCCTCCGCGGCGACACCGCCGGCGAGCATGCTCGCGAAACCGACGACCGGAGCGAGTTTGTTGTTCAACTCGTGCGCGACACCGCCGACAAGCGCCTCGAGCAGCGAACGTTTCTCGCGTTCGAGCGCGCGGGCCTGGAGGGCGCGCTCCTCGGTGACATCGTCGATCGCCACGCACCACTGCCCTGTCTCAGGAATCCAGGCACGTTGCAGCCGGAGCCGGCGTTCGCCGCGCGCGGGCTCCGTGAGCGCGATCTCGGTCGCGCGCTCGATCCGGGCGCCGGCACGCGGCGGAGCGGGCGAGCGGAACAGCTCGCGGCAGGCAGGAGGAAGCACCTCGAACAGACGGAGCGGCGCGGTTGCCGAGGCGCCGAGTATCTGGCGGAGCCGGGCGTTGGCGCTGCTCGCAGTACCATCGGGATCGAGGAGCGCGAAGCCGGTGTCGGAATTGTTGAACAGGGTCCGGTACCGCGCCTCGGATTGATGCAGCTCGGCGACCTTGTGAAACATCTCGAGATTCGTCCGGCGCAGCGCAGCCTGTTGTTCGCGCCCCTGCCGAATCTGGGCCGCGAGCAGCTGGTTTTGCAGCTGGGCGAGCTTCCAGGTCGGCACAAGGCCGAGATAGCCTCCGTCGCCGTCGACGAGGATCACATCCTCGTGGAAAGCCTCGCCCGAACGGGAAAGCGCGTACTGCAGAAGCGTCTCCACAGGATCGTCGGCGCAGTAGACCAATGGTTCCGGAAGCAGCGCCTCGGTGACCGGCAGATGGCTGTAGAGCGCGAACCCGAAGCGCGCGCCCATCAGGATGCCGATCCGCGCGCGCGAGCTCAGGCCCACCGGCCTCCGACCATCGAGCACCGCGACGTAGCTGTCTTCGGATCGCGTGAGCAAGCGATGCACCTGCTCGAGCGTCGTCGTGTGCGGTACCGCCCTGGCTGGACCGGCGAGTTCGGCGAGCCGGATGAGGCTCGCGAGCGTGGCTGGTTCGACGAGTTCCCCCGGGAGGGAATTCGCCAAGGACGACGCATCGTCAATGAGGTCGGGTTCGGGTGCTGGCGCGTTCATGGGAGGCGGTGCTCGCGACGGGCGCCTGACGCGCCCGCCGCGGACGTTCATTCCCTCAAATCGTCGGTCGCACCGCGACGCGCGGGAGCAAACTTTCGGTGACAATCGGGCGACGCGCTTGCATCGAGCAGCCGCACGGCTGCGGCAGGATGCGTTTCCGTGCTTCACCGAGTGCACCGCGGTCGCATCCTGAAGACATGCGTGCCGTGATCCAACGCGTCTCCTCCGCGAGCGTGACCGTCGCCGCTCCGATCGGCGACGGTTCGATGTCATCGCCGATCCGTGAAACCACCGGGGCGATCGGCCGCGGGCTGCTCGTGCTGCTCGGAGTACATCCGTCCGACACCGCGGAGGATGGCCATTGGCTAGCGGAAAAGCTCGTGCGGCTGCGGATCTTCGAGGACGAGGCCGGGCAGATGAACCGCTCCGTACAGGACATCGGCGGCGGCATCTTGGTCGTGAGCCAATTCACGCTGTTCGCGAGCACGCGGAAAGGGACGCGCCCGTCGTTCAACGACGCGGCCAAGCCCGAACTCGCGATTCCGCTCTACGAGAAATTCGTCGCGCAGGCGACGGCGGCGCTCGGGCGTCCGGTGGGGACAGGGCGTTTCGGCGCGATGATGCAGGTGGCGCTCGTCAATGACGGCCCGGTCACGCTCGTGATCGACACGAAGGTACGGGAGTGAGGCGGTGGGCCTCAGGCAAGAGACATGAGGAGAAAGGCGAGAGGGAGGTGGCGCAGCGCAAGGCTCCTCGGTCAGGCGTCGGCCGAAACGGGCTGGTGCGCACTGAAGGCGTGCATCCCAGAGCAAGAGGACGGTTCGTGACGCGGATCTTCAAATCGCGCCGGCCGATGGCTACACACTGATCGCCTGGCTCTCGTCCCTCGACGCTCGACTCTCGACCGAACGGTTACGCTCAGCGGGCGCCGGGGGTGAGACCGCGCTCGCTCTTCTCGGCGAAGGTGATGAACGCCGCCACCTCGGTGGCCTTGGCGATGTCGCTCGCGAGGATCTTCTCCAGTGCCTGGGTACGGTTGAGCCCTTCGCGGAAGAAGATGCGGAACAGCGCCTTCACGTGCTCGATCTGCTCCTCGGTGAAACCGGCGCGCTCGAGGCCAACCTTGTTGATGGCGCGCACGGCGGCGGGGTTGCCCTCGACGATCATGAACGGCGGCACGTCCTGCGAGATCCGGCTCATGCCGCCGATCATCGCACGGTCGCCGATCCGGCTGAACTGGTGGACCGCGGAGAGCCCGCCCATGACGACGTGGCTGCCCATCGTGACGTGACCGGCGAGCGTGGCGTTGTTGCTCATCACGACATCGTCGCCGACCTGGCAGTCGTGCGCGATGTGAGTGTAGGCGAGGAATGTGTTGTCGGAGCCGATCGTCGTGAAGTCGCCGTCGTAGGTGGCGGCGTGCACGGTGCAGAACTCGCGGAAAACGTTGCGGTCGCCCACGCGCGTGCCGGGATGGCCGCCTTTGTATTTGAGATCCTGCGTTTTCAGGCCCACGCAGGCGAAGGGGAAGACCTCGTTGGCGCGGCCGAGGACGGTGTTTCCCTCAACGGTGGCGTGGTGGTGCAGGACGGTGCCGTCGCCGAGCGTGACGCCGGCACCGACGAACGCGTAGGCGCCGATGACGACATCGGCGCCGATCTTGGCAGAAGGATCGACGACGGCGGAGGGGTGAATCGGCGTGGGCATCGGCGGTGTGGGGGAACGCGTGACGCTTGGGCGGAGTCGCTCAGTCGACCTCGCTGTTGTCGACGAGCGCAAACATCAGCTCGGCGGAGGAAACGGGCTGGCCGTCGACGGTGCAGGTGGCCTCGGCGGTGCAGATCTTGTTACCGCGGTTCTTGGTCATCCGGACCGTGATCAGAAGCTGGTCACCGGGGCGCACGGCTTTGCGGAACTTCACCTTGTCGCAACTCATGAAGAGCGCGGTCTTGCCCTCGGCGGACACGCGGCGCAGCAGCAACAGGCCGGCGGATTGCGCCATCGCCTCGATCTGGAGCACGCCGGGCATGACGGGATTGCCGGGATAGTGGCCTTGGAAGAACGGCTCGTTGACCGACACGTTCTTGAGCGCGACGAGTTCATCGGGGTTCTTCATCTCGACGACCCGGTCGATCATCACGAACGGGTAGCGGTGCGGCACCATGTCGAGGATGCGGCGGATATCGAGAGAGGTCTCCGTCTCGAGGATGACCTTGTTGCTCGGCTTCTCGGCCTTCGGCTTGCCCTTCTTCAGTTCCTGGAGGCGCTCGAAGAGGACCTTGGTGAGCTCGGAGTTGATGGCGTGGCCAGGGCGGATGGCGATGATGTGCGCCTTCAGCGGGCGGCCGAGCAACATCACGTCGCCGATGATATCAAGAATCTTGTGGCGGACGAACTCGTCCTTGAAGCGCAGGGGCTCCTTCGAGATGACCTTGTCGCCGCGGATGACGACGGCGCAGTCGAGGCTGCCGCCGCGGATCTTGCCCATCTTGAGGAGCTCCTCGATGTCCTCGTAGATCGTGAACGTACGGGCGGCGGCGACCTGCGCGGTGTAGATGTCGGGATCGATCGTGAGCGAGAGGTGCTGCGTGTGGATGCCACGGTCGTCGGCCGAGGTGCAGGTGATCTTCAGCTGGTCGCACGGAAGCGCGATGATCGACGAGCTGCCGCGCGAGACGGAGACTGGTTGATCGAGTACGAAGTACTCGCGCTCGGCGTCCTGCTCGACGGGTTCGCCCTCGAGGATGAGGTTTACGAAGGGCCGCGAGGAACCGTCGAGGATCGGGGGCTCCTGTCCATCCATCTCGATGACGACGTTATCGATGCCGCAGCCGTGGAGCGCGCTGAGGACGTGTTCCACCGTGTGCACCTTCGCATGACCGTTGGCGATGGTGGTGCTGCGCACGAGATCGACGATGGCGTCGACCGCGGGGCGAATCTCCGGCTGGCCGTGGAGATCGACGCGTTTGAAGACGATGCCGTGGTTGACGGGCGCGGGCTTCAGGGTGAGGCGCACCATGTCGCCGGTGTGAAGACCGGCGCCCTTGGTGGTGACCTCGCGCAACAGGGTGCGTTGTTTCATCAAGAAAGCGCCCGAGTGTCCGGCCGCGGCTCAGGCTGGCAAGAACTTAGCTCGACCCGATCCACGGGCCGGGTGCGCGATCGGCCCGTGGGACCGACGGCCAATACATCCCCGCGCGACTGGCGGGTTGACAGCGGCTCGAGCCACCCCTTACTCGGCACCCTTTTATCAACTTCGACCAGTCTCCGTCATGCAAGCGAACGACCTCCGCAAGGGCCAAGTAATCAACTTCAACAATGAGCAGTGCCTCGTCATGGAGGTCATGCACCGCACCCCGGGCAACTTGCGCGCGTTCGTGCAGGCCAAGCTCCGCAACTTGCGTACGGGCCGTTCCGGCGATCAACGGTTCAACTCCACCGAGACCGTTGAGGTGCTCACCACCGATCGCCAGACGCTCGAGCTGAGCTACGTCGAGCGCGACACCTACTGCTTCATGAACCCGACGACGTTCGAGCAGTACGAGCTCAACGAAACGCTCATCGGCGACGCGAAGAACTACATCATCCCAGGCGGCAAGGTCGAGGTGCTGTTCGTCGACGAAGTGCCGGTCACGGTCGACCTCCCCTCCTCCGTCACACTGAAGATCATCGAGTCCGCCGAAGGCGTGAAGGGCGACACCGCCTCGAATGTGCAGAAGCCGGCCAAGCTCGAGACCGGTCTGGTCGTGCAGGTCCCGCTCTTCATCAAGGAAGGCGAAATTATCAAGGTCAGCACCGAGAACGGCGCCTATATGGGCCGCGCCTGAACCGGATCTCGTTTCCCGTTTTTTCCAAGAAGCCGGTCCGTGCCTGCGCGCGGACCGGCTTTTCTTTGTCCCGATCAACTCCGCGCCGCACCCGGGGGCGAGTCGGGCGCCGGCGCGAAGACGAGGCTCACTTCAGGGTCACGGTCGCGGCGCCGAGGTTCGACTCGCGGGTGCCGTTGCTCGCAGCATAGGTGAAACGGTCGGTGCCGACATAGCCGCCGTACGGGTAGTAGGTCACGGTGGTGCCTTTGACGGCAACGGTGCCGTGAGCGGGCTGCTGGACGATGCGCAACGTCACGCCGGTCGTCGGCGTCGGCGCGATCTTCGCACTGAAACTCACAGCCGAAGCCGAACCCGTGAGGGCGGCGGTGGCGGGCACCTTCGGCGCGGCCGGGCTCGTGCCCTCCCCGTCGGGGCCGTTGTGGCAGTCGTAGCAGCCGATGGTCTGCCCACGCCAGAAGGTGCGGGTGCCCTTCTCGGTGTTGAACGTGCGGGTGGCCTGCGCCCGGCTGAGGACCGTGCCGCGGGAATTCGTGCCATGGCAGCTGCGGCATTGCGGACCGGCGGCGTCTTCGTGTTTGTCGATCCAAGACATGCCGATCGGGTGCATTCCGTGGGGACCGCCGCTGACCGTGCGGGGCATGGAGGAATGGCAGGCCGTGCATTCGGCGACCACGCCGGCGTGGCCCTGGAGTTGTTGCGAATAGACGTTGTCGTTGGCGTGGCTGCTGGGAAACTCGGCGTGCGTCGAGCCATGGCAGGCGGAGCACTGGAGGCCGCCGTGGCCCTGCGAGAAGCGGTAGAGGGATTTGCCGGCTGCCGGTGTGTCGGCGTTGGTCGCGAACGTTCGGTCGGCGGGCGTGCGAATCGCGCCTCCAGTGGTCAAGGCCGACGTGTAGCGGATCTGTCCGCTGTTCTTCGTGGCAGTCCCGGTGTGGCAGGCTTGGCAGTTCGGTTGATCGACCCAACCCGTGCGGGTGGTGGCGGCGACCTGCGACATCGAGCCGTGGCAGCTCTGGCATTGCATCGCGAGTTTGCCGGAGGCCGCGTCGACAGCGGCGCCCATCGCGCCGCGCAGGCACTGTGTCGTGGATCCGGGGTGACATTGGTAGCAGGCGGAGCGATTGGTCGCGGCGTTCAGGATCTGGCCGTTGGCGGCGCTGACGACGCCCGCGTGCTTGCCGTGCATCGCCTGGGTGAGCGGTCGGATTCCGGCGACGCCGCTGCCCGGGAGCGCCTCGGAGGAATGGCAATGCGCGCAAAGGATCGTGGTGCCGCCTTTCGCCGTGGCGAACAACCCGGAGGACGAGTAGCCGAGCGACCGGAGCGCCGCAGTGTAGAGGGCCGAGCCGGCGCGTTTCTCGTCGTGAAGACGCAGCACGTTGTAACGAAAATCGTGCTTTGAGTTCGGATCGTTGACCCAGCCCGCCGCGGGACGCGCCGCAGGACCGGAGCCCGAGGCATGGCAGGACCGGCAATCCATCTCGTCGGAGACGGGGAGAACGACATCGACCTGCGCGAGCACCTGGTTCTGGGCATTGCGCGCCTTGAGGCGCATGAGCGGGTAGCTGTTCTTCCGGCCGGCGTCGTCGGTGGGCGTGATCGGGATGCCGGTCGCTTCGAACCAGTTCAGCGTCGAGGAGCCGCCCCAGTCGAAACGCTGCGGTGTGTTCACCGAACCGGGCATCGCGAAGTGGGCGAGGCCGAGATCGGTCCCCGGAGCGCCGGCACCGAACATGTCGGCCGCGTTCGCCCAGAAGTTGGTCTTGCCGGCCGAGGTCGTGTTGATGGAGCCGGTGGCATCGGCGACCGCTTCGTAGGTGATGGTGATCCCGGTGGGTGATTTCACCAGGTGGCCCGAGGTGTCGAGGAGCTGCGCGTTGACGGTGTTGAACGGCGGCAGGATGGAGAACACCTCGTAGTCGTCGTCCATGCAATGCATGCCGAGGTTGTTCCAGCCGAGGAGGGTCCATTTGCCGTTTCCGGCGAACGCGAGGGCGGTGGTTGCGAGTCCAACAAGGCCGGCGGATAGCATTTTCATGGTGGAGGAGCGATGGGTGGAACCGGTGGAACTACGCGTACGGTAGCGTATGCGCATGCAAGCAAGCATGGGGGCAGTACCCCAAAACGGGGGTTTTGTTCCACTCAGCCGGCGGAATCTCCAACTGAGGATCGTGGCGCAGCCGTCGGCCCGGCGGCCCACCGTGCGCGGATGCGCTTCTGCGCCGCGTAACCAACAGTCTGGTCGGCGACCGTCAGGCACTCGCCGCAGGCGCGACCCGGCTGCGCCCCGAGCGCGGAGCGACGTAAGCCTCGAGCATCCTCGCGGGCTGCGAGGGCCGGTCGCCGGGCGCCCCGCCCTACTCCACCACGGCGGCGCGGGCGGGTGGGCAAGTCGCGGCCGGTGTCTCTGCGCCGTCGAGACGGCAGAGCAGGTCGACACGGCCGGGGCAGACGGCGAGCAGCAGCTTGCGTTCGCCGTAGGTCGCGACCGCCAGGTACTGCTTGTTGCCGAGAGAACGTGTCTCCTCGATCGCGAGACGCTGGTGGACGGCTATGCCGCCGCGCGCGCCGAGCTGGCCGCGTTTGAGGAGATAGAAGCCGGCGCCGCCGAGCACCGCCGCCAAACCAAGCACGCTCCAGAGTGAAAAGCCGCTGTCCTCCGACTGCCGCGCACGGGACTCGGGAGAGTTGCGGGGGTAGATCACACCATCGGCGCCGAGCGTGGCGGGCGTGGATTCGCCGCCGGCTCGCGCAGAGACGGGCAACGCCAACAGCGCACCGAGCGCGAACGGGAGGAAGAAGAAGCGGCGGAGCATGGGCGGAGAAAATTGCGAGCTGGGGAAGTGGTCGGCGGTCGCGGAACAGCGGCGTAAAGTCGCCCCACCGATCGGTGCGATCGCCGGCCCTCAGCGGGCGGCGCCGACAAGCTCCGTGATCTTGATACCGAAGTTGTCCTCGACCACGACGACTTCGCCGTAGGCGATGAGCTTGTCGTTGACGTAGAGTCCCACCGGGTCGTTGGCCAACTGGTTGAGCTGGATGACCGAGCCGGGTTGGAGTTCCATCACCTCGCGCATCGGGAGCTGGCTGCTGCCGAGTTGCACGGTGATCTTCACCTTCACGTCGAGGAGGATGTCGAGATTGCGGTCTTCCATGGGGCCAAAGGGTCAGCGTTTCTTGTCGTTTTCGAGCGGATCGATGCGGCCGGTCAGCTCCACGGCGACCTTGCCGTCCTCCTGTCCCGCGCGGCCGACGAACTTCGCCGTGCCAGCGAGCGAGACGCGGGTCTTGTCGATGATGTCGCGGGGAAGCTCGACGAGGTCGCCCACGCGCAGGAGCGAGATCTCGCGCGCGGTGAGCTCGAAGGCCTCCCATTCGGCGCGCACGGGGACGGTGATGCCGTCGTACGAGGCGAGCCAGGCGGCCTTCTTCTCGATCTGCGAGATCTCGGTCTCCTTCTGGCGGCGGGCCTGCATCTTCTTCACGACCGGCTCGATCGTGTAGTACGGCACGCCGATCTGGATCTGCTCGGAGCAGTCGCCGAGCGCGGCCTCCAACGCGAGGACGAGGACGATGGCGTTCTTCGGCGAGGTCTGGAGGAAACGGCCGCTGTTCTCGTGACCGATGATGAGCGGGCGGAGCTCCTGCTCGGTGCGCCACTGGTTGCACCATTCCTCGAGGAGGATCATCAGCACGTCCTCGATCAGCGCGACCTCGATCTCGGTGAGATAGCGCTCGGCTTTGATCGAGTGGCCGCGGCCGCCGAGCATGCGGTCGGCGATCGTGAGCGCGAGGCGGGGGTTGACGTCGATGATGCCTACGCCGAGCAGCGGCTCGGCTTTGAAGAGCGAGATGTGCGTGGGGCTCGGCAGGCTCTCGGTGAACTTCTCGTAGGTGAGCGTCGTGAGCCGCGCCATCTTGAGCGAGAACTCCATCCGGAGAAACAGCGACAGGCGCGCGCTGAGGTAGCGGATGAAATCCTCGTGCAGCATGCGCAGCCGCCGCAGTTCGACCTCGGTGAGGAAGACGGGGTTGCGGAAGTCGTATGCGTCGATCTTCAGCCCCTCGAGCGTGGTGAACTGGCTGCCGTCGTGCCGGAAAACCTTGTACTCGGGCGCCTTCAGCGTCTCGGCCAGCAACCGGTCGATCTCGGACTGGTCGAGAATCTCGGAGGGGGTCTTGGGTTTGTCGTCGGGCACGGCAGGTGCGGGTTGCGGAGAAAAGGGTCCGAAGCGCGGACGCTACTGGACCACGAAGTCGGAGAAGTAGATCTGGTCTACGACGCGCACGCCGATCACCTCGTTGTAGGCGGCGATGAGGCGGGCGCGGATCAGGTTGCGCGAGCCGACCTCCTCGAGATCGGCGAGAGTGAGCGAACCAAGGGTGTTGAGCGTGGCGTCGAGCAGCTGCGGTTGGCGCTCCTCGAAAAGCTCACGGAGGTTCTCCTTCCCGGTGACGAGAAACGATGTCTTCAGATAACGCGTACCCATCGTGCCGGAGAGGTTCACGACGACATCCTCGAAACGATAGCTGCCCGGGCCCTCGGCGCCGGCTGCAGGGGCGCCGCCGTGGGCGGGTTTCTTGCCCTCGGCTTTCTTGGGCTCGTGTTTCGGCTCGGCCTTCGCCTCGTGTTTCGTCTCCGCCGCCGGTTCGGCCGCGGCATGCTCACCTGGGACCGCGCCAGCGGACGAGGCGCCGGCTGCGGAGGTGAGCTGGGCGCGGAAGCGGGGAAGCAGAACGAACTCGGCCACGACCCACGATATCACCGGCGCCAGTACGAGCGCGATGATCAGCGGCAGGAATCCCATGATGCCGCCACCTTTCGGCGCGGCGCCATCCGCTGGAGCTGATGCGGCGGGTGCGGCGGCCGCCTCGGGCTTGTCGTTCTTCTCGGCGCTCATGGGGAGGAGGCGCGTTTACCGCTTCAGGTTGACGATGTCCTGGAGGATCTCGTCGGAGGTGGTGATCAGCTTCGACGCCGCCTGGAACGCGCGCTGCGTGGTGATCATGCTCGCGAACTCGTTCGTGAGATCGACGTTCGACATTTCAAGGGAGCCGGAGATCACGCGACCGTTGCCGTTCTGCGCGGCGGAGAGCGCCTCGTAATCCGTGGCGGAGGCGAATGCCGCGGCGAGATCGCCGGGCGCGCGAGAGTCCGGCCAGGGCTCGGTCGGGCCGGCATCGGCGATGCCGCTGAAGAGGTTGTCGCCTTCCTTCACGAGCGCCCCTGTGTCCTGGAAGCGTTGGAGGAGGATCTTGCCGCGCACCATTGAGGTGCCGTCGCTGAGGAAGATGTTCACGTTGCCGCCCTGATCGATCTGGAACGTCTCCATACGCGGTGCGTCCGGGTCGGAGTTGCGGTAATCGATGCGGATGTCGACGAGGTTCGTGTAGTCGAGCGTCGCGCTGGTGGTGAACTGGCCGTCGGCCACTCCGTTGCCGTCGCCGTCGACCGTGTCGGCCGCGATGCCCAGACCCTGCACACGGAAGCCGGTGTTCGTGACGAGGTAGCCCTGATCGTCGACTCGGAAGTCGCCCGCGCGGGTGACGTATTCGAGTCCTTGGAGCGTGTCGCGGATGCGGAAGAAGCCTTCGCCGGAGACGCCGAGGTCCGAGAGGCCGCCGGTGGTCTGCAGCGAGCCCTGCGAGAACTGGGTCTTGATCGTGGCGATCTTGCTGCCCGTACCGATCTGCTGGGTGATGCTGTTCGAGCCCAGACCCGTGTTGCCGGTGCCGCGTTGGAGGGTGTTGGAAAACGTGTCCTGGAAGCGGGTAGTCGCCGATTTGAAACCGACGGTGTTCACGTTGGAGATGTTGTTGCCGATGACTTCGATGCCTTTGACGAACGAAGACATCGCCTGCACGCCGGATGTAAGTGAGCCGATCATGGTTTTTCCTCTCGGATGGGAGTTGTGTGTTGTTGGAAATTTCCCAGCTCAGGCGCTGGTGGAAACGGCGGACGCCGCCGTGTTGCGAATCTCGGTGACGGAGGATTGCGGGTACCGCTTTCCTCCGACGGTCACGACTGCGGCACCGGAATCGTCGTAGCCGACGGCGGTGACGAGGCCGGTGGTCTTGGTGGTCTCAGTCTTCTTGTCCCCGTTCGCGTCCTCAACCGTGCGGGTCGTGGTCACGGTCACCTCCTTGCCGAGCATGCCCTGCGCACTGGAAAGGCCTTGGGCGGCCATGAACGATTTCAGCGTGCTGACCAACTCGGAGCTCTGCTGGATGGACGAGAACGTGGCCATCTGCGCGATGCTGTCGGCGTTGTCAGTCGGCTCCAACGGGTTCTGGTTGGCCAACTGCGTCGCGAGCACCTTGAGAAAATCGGCCTGGTCGAGCGTGGTCTTCACCTTGCGGTTGAAGCCGGGCAGCTTGGCCAGGTCGTCGGCATAGGCCGGGTCGCTGGCGGTCGGCCGAGTGGAAACGGAGGATACGTCGCTCATGGTCTGTCGGGTTAGGCCCAGGCGCGCAGACCGCGCGTCTCGGCGAGGGTGGGTTTGCCGGGGGCAACAGCCGCCGTCGCCGCGGAGTGCGCGGTGCGCCGGACCATAGCCGCGGTGTGGGATGCGGACGGCCGCAACGTGAACTCCGGCGCGCGCTCGGAGCCATCCTGGCCCTGGCCGCGCGAGGAGTGCCGCTGCTGGTCGAAGTCGGACGCATTCTGCGCCGCGGATTGACCGGACTGGTCGCGATTCTCGAAACTGGGTTCGCCGAACTTCAGGCCCTTCTCGGCCAGCTTCGGCGCGGCGTGCTCCCACTCGCGCGAGAGCGCCTGCTGCAGGTCGACATCGTGCGTCACGAACTTCGTGTGCACCACCCCGTCGTGCCAGCTGAGCCGAACATGGAGATCGCCGTCGGCGCCGGGGAGGCGCAACTCCACCTGGTTGCGGCCGGCCGCCTGCGCTCGCTCCGCCACTTCGAGCGTCTCGCGCACGAGTTCCACCGCATGCGAACGCAGCGCGTGCGTCTCACCGCTGGGCTTCGTCGCAGGAATCGTCGCCGTTTGCGCGGTCGACACGCTGGCCGCGGCCGGCTCGTTGGAGTCGAGCGCTGCGGAGACAGGCGGCAAAACCGGCGTGTGGACGGACATGGGTTGGGTCTCTTTCGCAATGCCCGTGCCAAGACTCGGCGCGCTGCGTTCTACGCCATGAACATCAATGCCTAGTGTGTTTTTTCCGCGGGAGTTCGACTCAACCTCCGCGGTTGCCCGACTGTTTCGCGCTCGGCCGGCGGCAAGAATTTCCGGCTGCTTGCGACGGACGGCCTGCGAGCCTGCAGTGGTGTTCGCCTCCTGGGTTTCGTCGCCCGTGCTCGCACCCGTCAGCGCGTGGGACTTGGTCACCGTAGAGCTCGGCGCGTCCGCGCTCGCTGCTTTGTCCGACGATTGCGGCGCCGGCACCGTAAGCTGCGCACCGTTCACCGATTCCTCAACAGCGCTCACGGTCGGTTCGCCGGCGACATTCGGTACTGGGAACGGCGTAACTGGCACGGACGAGGGTGGCACCTTCTCCTGCTGAGGCATCTGTGCCGCCGGCGTATTCTCCGCGAGGACCTGCGCAAGGGTCCGCACCGCCGTCACAGCACTGGGCGGGTGACCGATGGTCGGCTCGCGCATCGCGACAGCGTAGTGTGCGAGCGGCATCGTCTCATTTGCGGCTTCCGCATACCGAGTCTCGGCTGATCGCACGTTTGAGAGCGAAGGAATCGAAACTCCTCGTGTCTGCGACCCTGCCGCCAAGCGCACCGAATCAATCGGCGCCGCGGTAGCGCGTGGGTGCGTCGCGACAACTTCGGCACCAACGGATGCCGCCAATGTGTTCAGGGCCTCGCCGGCGCTGTGCGGAGCCGCCGCCGCCAAGCTGTCGAGACCGGATGATCGGTCCAGCCTCTCACTCTGCGGCGAGTTCGGAGATGCGAGCACAGGCACAATTCCGATCGGAGCATGCGGCTGCGCCGGTTGAATCGAGCGCGACACCGTATCCTGCGAAAGCTCCGGAGCGTCCTTCCCCTGCGCCACCGCCTCGCCGACAGCGAGTTCCGCCGAGGGATCGATGACCGGCACTTCTACGGGCACGCACGAAGCGCACGTTTCAGGTGGCACGACTGGAGAGAACGATGCGGCCGCCGGCACCGGAGGCGGGACCGACCTCGCGGGCGCGTCGGGGGCGTCGGGTGCGATCGCCGGCGAGAGGTCGGCTGCAGCATCGACCGGAACTGGACATGCAATTGGAGCCGCACGTCCGGGATGCCCGGCCGCCGGCATCTCGCGGGGGGGACTAACTGGCGCCGCTACAAGTACGGCAGGATCGGCGCTCGCGGCAGGGACAACGGGAAGGCTCTCCTCCAGCGCGGGCACTTCGGCCTGAGTGTCCGTTGTCACCGGATCTTCATCGCGCGCACCGGACGCCTCCGCTTCGGCGCCGCTTGGAGCGGTCACGACAAGAGGCAGATCGAGCATCGCCGTGGCCGCGGTCAGGAACTCAGGCACGCTCAGCGGGTCGGGCGCGACGGCGGCGGCCGGCTTGCGCAAGGCGGGCTGCGCCACGACGGCATCGTCCACCACCGCGGTGTCGCTGGAAGAAGGCGACGGCACCGAGCCGGCGGAGGGTTGACCGGCGTTGGAGTCGAGAAGCGAGGCAAACGAGACGTCCGCGGAATCTCCGGCGGGCACTCCGGAGTCGGCCGCGTGCGCGGCGTCGGGCGTCGGGTTGGCGGCGGGCGGGGGGAAAAAGGCGACCTGCATGGAGAACTCGACCGGCCGGGTTGGCGGGACTGGAGAAGAGCGGGTCAGGGACCCGCGGTGGATTTGCTGGCCTTCATCAGGCGCAGCCGTTCGGAAAGCGTGGCGGCGCGCTGCGCCTGGCCATCCTTCTCGCTCTTGTCCTTCGACATTTCCTCGAAGATCGGGCCGACGGAATCGGCCTTCATCAGCGAGAGGATCTTCACGACGGTCACGTCGTCCATCTGGGCGAAGATGGCGACGGCGGCCTTCGGCGTGAGGTTCGCGTACGTCTGCGCGAGGCTCTTGAGATTCTTCAGTTCGTCCATGCCGACCGACGTCAGCAGTTTGCTGATCTCGGCGCGTTGGGCCTCGATCTCGCGGCGGGTGCGGGCGAGCTCCGCGTTTTCGGCCTCGAGGCGCGCCTCCCGCATGACAACGGCCTGCTCGCGTTCGCGGAGCTTCTCGCGTTGTTCGCGCAGTTCCTTCGCGAGCTTCTCGAGCTCGGGCGTCCACATATTCCAGGGCGGGCGCGCCTCGCGCGGGCGCAGCACCTCCGGCGGCTCACCCGCGGGCCGCGCGGCGAGCGACTGGATGATGGCGGGCGCGCTCTGCAGCAGGAGGAAGACGCTCACGGCCGGCTGAAGGAGCACGATCAGCACTGCGGCGAGCCAAGGCTTGGTGAGGATGTTCATGACTCCGGAAAGAGGCCGCCGCGGGGCAGGCGGTCGTCGAGTTGGCTTTGTTCGAGACGGATGAGCTCGGTCTGGAAACGTTCGCGGGCCTTCGTGCGAAGCTTGTCGACCAAGCGCACTTGGAGATGCGCGTCGATCCAGCGTTTGCGCGCGGCCTCCTGTTCGCGTTCGGCTTTCACGACCGCCTCCGCGGCCGTCTGCTCCTCGTCGAGTTCACGTCGATAGGCCTGCAGGAACGAAGCCTGCACCCCGCCCGGCAGCCCGGTGGTGCGGCGGACGATGAGCGCCTCGACGAACTGCGCCACGCGCAACTGCTGGTGATTGAGCGCGGCATCGCACTCCTCGCGACGGCGATTTGCGGCGGAAAACGCCTCGCTCGCGCGCATCTCCTGCAGGTGGCGGAGCGTGGCGACGGGCTCGAGCGTGAAGCGGAATTTTTTCATCCGACGATCCGTTTGAGCGCTCCGAACGCGTCGCCGCGGCGGGCGAACTCGTCCACGCGCTGGCGCAGGAATTTGGTGAGCGGCTCCCGCAACTCGATCGCGCGGTCCACGGTGGGGTTCGAATTTTTCGGGTACGCGCCGATCGTAATGAGGTCCTCGTTGCGCCGGTAGATGGCGAGCGCCTCGCGGGCCTTCGCGACGGTGTCGAGTTCGGGGGCGGTGCAGATGTCGCGGCTCAGGCGCGAGACGCTGTCGAGCACGTCGATCGCGGGGTAATGGTTCGAGTTCGCCAACGCGCGGGAGAGCACGATGTGGCCGTCGAGGATGCCGCGCACGGCGTCGGCGATCGGCTCGTTCATGTCGTCGCCCTCGACGAGCACGGTGTAGAGTGCGGTGATGGCGCCCTGCTCGCTCGTGCCGGCGCGCTCGAGCAGCCGCGGCAGCAGCGAAAAGACCGAGGGCGTGTAGCCGCGCGTGGCCGGCGGTTCGCCCACGGCGAGACCGATCTCGCGCTGCGCCATCGCGAAACGCGTGACGGAATCGAGCAGGAGCAGCACGCTCTTGCCCTGCGCGCGGAACGCCTCGGCCACGGCGGTGGCGGTGAATGCGCTGCGCACGCGCAACGGCGCGGGCTGGTCGGACGTGGCGACGACGACGACGCTGCGTTTCAGGCCCTCCTCACCGAGATCCTTCTCGAGAAACTCGCGCACCTCGCGGCCACGTTCGCCGATGAGCCCGACGACAACGACATCGGCCTGCACGCCGCGCGCCATCATGCCGAGCAGCGTCGATTTGCCGACGCCGGAGCCGGCGAAGAGCCCCACGCGCTGGCCGCGGCCGAGCGGGATAAACGTGTCCACGGCGCGGATTCCGGTGGGGATCGCGTCCTTGATGCGTTCGCGCCGGAGGGCGTTGGGCCGGGCGGAGGTGGTCGGCACGACGGGCGGGAGAAAGCGGCCGCCGTCGATCGGCCGGCCGAGTCCGTCGAGCACGCGGCCGAGAAGGTTGTCGCCCGGCTCCGGGAGCATGGGGCGGTCGCCCGCGACGACTTTGCAGCCGGCGTGCAGCCCTTCCATGTCGCCGAGCGGCATGAGCAGCACGGTGTGGTGGCGGAAGCCGACCACCTCGGCCTGGAGCGTGGAGCCGTCGCGCTCGGATTTGATGATGCAGATGTCGCCCAGGCCCACGTTCGGGCCGTCGGCCTCCACGATGAGCCCGGCCACGCCCGTGACGCGGCCGGCGCGCTCCGTTGGCACCGTTCTCTGGATGCGGGCGGCGAGGTCGTGGACGAAAGGTTCGAGGTTGGTGCTCACGAGGGCGTGTGGGTTCGCTGGTGGGTCAGGCGTGGGTGAGGCTTTCCTGGAGCGCGCGCAGGCGCGTGGTGCCGCGGGCGTCGACCACGCCGAAACGGCTGCGCACGAGGCAATCGCCCGGGTGGAGATTCGGCTCGGTGGTGATCTTCAGCCCGGCGAACTCCGCGAGCCAACCGGGGTTGAGCTTCTCCAGCAGAGCGGCGTCGCGCTCGGAGATCACGAGCTCCAGACCGGTGGTTTCGGGAAAAAGCTCCTCCAAGGCCTCGTGGCAGATCCGCTCGACGATCTCGACCGGCGGTTCCCAACCGGCGAGCAGCCGCCGGCCGATCTCGACGGCGAGGCCGGGCAACGCGGCGCGCACCTGGTCGGCGAGGCGCGTCTCGGCCTGGCGGAGCGCCTCGAAGAGGCTCTCGTTGAGCTGCTGCACCTCGGAGCGCATCTCGACGAGCTGGGCGTCGGCGAAACGGCGCGTGTCCTCCGCGCCCTCGCGCCGGGCCTGCTCGCGCAGGTCCTGCAACTCGGCCTCGGTGAGCGTGCGCGCCCGAGCCCGCACGACGGCGGTGGCGCCGCGTAGCGGGCGATCGAAGACGACGAGTTTAGACAACGACATTGGATTCCTGGGCTTCGAGGCTGATCTCGCCCTCCTCCTCCAGACGGCGGACGACCTGGATGATCGCGTCCTGCGCCTGCTCGACATCGCGCAGGCGGACCGGCCCGAGCATCGAGATCTCCTCCTTGAGGCTCTCGGCGGCGCGCTTGGAGATCGCGGCGTAGATCTTGTTCCGGAGGCCTTCGCTGGCCGACTTCATCGACACGGCGAGGTTCGAGGAATCCACCTCGCGCATGACGCGCTGCAGATCCTGGACGCTCATGCGGTTGAGGTCCTCGAAGCCGAACATCTTCTTGCGGACCGCGGCGCCGAGGGTGGCGTTGCGCTCCTCGATCTTGGCGAGAAGCGTCTTGGAAATGTCCTTATCGAGGGCGTTAAGCACATCGGCCACGCTGCGCACGCCGCCGCTGCGGTGGAACGTGGGCCGCGCCTTCACATCGAAGTGTTTGCCGAGGCTGCGCACGACCTTGCCGACGAGCTCGAGCGAGGTGCTCTCGATGGTGCCGAGGCGTTCGACGACCTCCTCGCGCATCTCGGGGCTGAGCATGGTGAGGATCTCGGCGGCCTTCGGTGTCTCGAGGTACGAGAGCACGAAGGCGATCGTCTGCGGCTGCTCGCTCTTGATGAGATTGCAGATCTGGCGGCCCTCCATCTCGGCGATGTCCTTGATGACATCGATCGAGGTGCCGCTCGGGCCCACGCGGCCCATGATAGAGGCGGCCTTGAAATCGCCCTTCGCCAGCTCGAGCGTGCGTTGCGCGTAAGGGCTGCCGCCAAGCACGCCCTTGGTGCTCTCGAGGATCACGGTGCTGAACTCGCGGATCGAGGCGTCCTGCTGTTCGACAGGGATCAGGCCGAGCTGCGTCATCTCCTTGGTGACAGCTTCGACGGTGTTGTCGTCGAAGTGCTTCATCAGCTCCGCGGCGGACTCGGGGCCGATGGTGACGAGAAACACGGCCAGCTTCTTCGCGCGGGAAAACTTCTCGTATTCCTGGGTGGGCGCGGCGCCCGGCGCGGCGGCTTCGGCGGAGGTGGAGGACATGGCTCAGGTCTGCTTGTTGATCGCCATCCAATCGCGCAGCGCGGTGCCGACGTTGGTCGGCTTCTGGCGGATGAGCTCGTTGATCAGCTCGGGCGTGACGGCGCCCGAGGCACCGGTGAGCGCGCGCTGCTCGGAAGCGGGAAGTTCGCGGAGGAGTTCGACCGGCACGGCCTCGGGCTTTTCGCGGCCGAGGCGGCGGAGGAAGAAGAGGATGAGCGCGGCCGCGGCGACGACCGGCAGGAACCGCACCGCCATGTCGACGTACGGCCCGAGCTTGTTCTGCTGGCGGATCTGCTCGGCCTGCGCGGCGAGCGGCTCGGCGGCGAACGCGACCTCCTGCAAGGTGACGACGCTCTCGGGCGTCTGCCCGGCGGCGAGCTTCACGCCGAGGGCGTTCACGACGAGCTGGCGGAGGCTGGTGAGTTCTTCGGCGCTGCGCGGCTGCGGTTGCGGGGCCTCGGGCGTGCCGCCGACGCGCTGGTTGAGGAACACCGCCGCGGTGATCGAGCGCACGGTGCCGGGGCTGCGCGTGATCGAAGTGCGGGTGGTGTTGATCTCGTAATTGGTGGTGCGGTTCTTCCGGTTCTGCTCGGTGCGCGTCTGCGGCGCGCCGCCCGCGGCATTCGCGGCGGCGGCCGCGGTGGCTTCGCCGGGGATGTTTGCGGCGGTGCCGACCGCTCCGCCCGAGCGGCCCTCGGCGGACGCGCTCACATCCTCGGTGGACGTCTGCGAACGCACGACCTGCCCCTCGGGATCGTACTTCTCCTCGGCGATCGTGGTGGAGTCGGTGTCGACCTCGGCGGAGACGCGCACGACGGCGTTGCCGGCGCCCACGGCGGCGGCGAGCATCGTCTCGACCTTGCGGGCGAAATAGTCCTCCACGTTCTGCCGGTACTTGATCTGGCTGGACGCGGTGGTGAGCAGCGGGTCGGTCTTGAGCTCCTCGGAGAGCACGCGGCCGCGGTTGTCGACGACAGCGACGGCATCAGGCAGCAGGCCCTGGACGGAGTTGGAGACGAGGTGGCGGATGGCGTTAACCTGCTCTGGCGAGATGCGGCCGCCGCCGAGATCGACGAAGACGGAGGCGCTCGGTTTGATCGCCTGATCGACGAGCAGGAGGCGGTTTTCGGGCTGCACGATGAGCACGCGCGCGCCGCGCACGCCTTCGAGCTGGGAGATGGTGCGGCTGAGTTCACCCTGGAGCGCACGGGCGTAGTTGGTGCGTTGGACAAAGTCGGACACGCCGAAATTGCCCTTGTCGAAAATCTCGAAACCCACGCCCTCCCCGCTCGGCAGGCCCTTGCCGGCGAGATCCATGCGCAGGCGGTGCACCTGCTCGGCCGGCACGAAGACGGCGCCGCCGCCGGCCTCGATGCGGTGGGGAATGTTGTTCGTCTGGAGGTAGCTGATCACCGCCGCGGCATCCTTCTCTCCGAGTCGGCCGTACAGTAGCTGGTAATCGGGCCGGCGCGACCAGCTGACGAGAGCCGCGAGGCCGGCGACGACGACCATCGCGGCGATCACGAGCGACACGCGCTGGTTGGCGCCGAGATGGCTCCAGAGACTGGCGAGGGATTGGAGGATGTTTTTCATGCGGGGCGGCAGGGGAGCTCAGCGGAAAACGGCGCGATCACACGGGCATGCGCATCAGTTCCTGGTAGGATTCGACGAGCTTGTTGCGCACCTCGACCATGAGCCCGAGCGCGAGGGAGGACTCCTGGAGCGAGATCATCGCGTTGTGGAGCTGGTCGGATTGGCCGAGCATGACCTTCTGCGTCTCGGCAGCGGCGGTCTCGCGCGTGGTGTTCACCTCGTCGACGAGCTTCGTGAAGAGGTTGCCGAACTGGTGCGCACCGCTGAGGCCGGTGGTCTTGTCCGTCGTCGCCGGCGCGGTGGCGCGGTCGAGGCGTGTCGGGACGATCGTCGGCTGCGACGTGATGGTGTTGAACGATCCGATGGGGCTGAGCATGGCGCGGGGAGCTGGGGAGTGGCGGTGCCGGTTCAGCGGCCGATATCGAGCGTCTTGGTGGCCATCTCGCGACCGGCTTTGACGACGGCGAGATTCGCCTCGTAGGCGCGCGTGGCGGAGATCAGGTCGACCATTTCCATGGCCATGTTGACGTTCGGCATGCGCACGAAGCCCTGGGCGTCGGCATCGGGATGCGACGGGTTGTGCACGACTGGGCCGGGACGCGAATCGGCGGAGACGGTGGAAACGCGCACGCCGCGCAATGCCGGCGTGGCCGCGTTGTCGCCGATGTGTTTGATCAACTCCGATTCGAACGAGACGACCTGCCGCGCGTACGGCTGGCCGTTGGGGCCGCGGGTCGTCTGCGCGTTGGCGATGTTCTGGGCGATGACATCGAGCCGCGCGCGCTGCGACTGGAGACCGCCGGAGGCCGCTTCGATGCCGGGGATGAAGTCCATGGCGGAGGGTTGGTGGGGGTGGCGCTGGGGAAGATGGCGGCGGCGGGCGGAGCTCAGCCGGTACTCTTGCCGGTGATCGCCATGCGGAGGTTGCGCATGTCGGTGCTCACAACCTGCGCGAGGAAGTTGAACTCGGTGCTGTTGCGCCCGAGCAGCATGAGCTCCTTCTCGATCTCGACGGTGTTGCCGTCGGGGCGGATGGCTTTGGCGGAGGCATCCTCGATGAGGCGCGCCTGGACATTGCTCAATTCGCGGGAGCCACCGCGCTGGAGGGCGGAGTTGAGCTGCGCGGCGAAATCGGGGGCAACGTCGACACGCTTGTAGCCCGGGGTCTCGGCATTGGCGATGTTCGCAGCGATCGCCTGCTGACGGAGCACGGTCGCATCCATCATCTCACGGGCGACTTGATAGCTCTGGCCGTTGAAAAGCGCTTCGATCATGCGGAGGCGGAATTAGCAATGCCGGTGCCAATGCACGGCACCGCGCCACAGGGAGCTGGAGATCAGCGTGTTGCCGAGGATCGGCGCATCCGCGCACCGACACGGCCCGCTTTACAGGGCCTCGACGGCAGTTTTTGCCGCGCGGCCCTCCCGGCGGCGCTCGCCGGCGCGAAACCGACGGCTTCGCGAAACGTGGCACGCGGGCCACTCGCCCGTGCGCCGTGCGAATTTAGCGATCCATACGCGGCTCGCGCTTCATTCGCCGGAAGCCGCGCCGATATCCCATGAACTTCATCATGATTCGACGGGAGGACTACGAGTTCATCCGCACGCTGGTCTACGAGTACAGCCGCATCAATCTGGGCCCCGACAAACAGGAGCTCGTTTCCGCTCGCATCGGCAAACGACTGCGCGCGCTGAACATGCCGCACATCACGGCGTACTGCGAGTTCCTCCGCCAGCCGGAGGGCGACGACGAGTTGAGCAACCTCATCGACGTGATCTCGACGAACCACACGTTCTTCTTCCGCGAGCCCGCGCACTTCGAGTTCCTCGAGCGGCACGTGATCCCCGAGTTCACCGCCGAGAATTCGCCGCACCGCCGCTCCACGTTCCGCGTCTGGAGTTCCGCCAGCAGCTCGGGCGAGGAGGTCTATTCGATCGCGATCATCCTCGCCGAAGTCAGCGCCACCAAGCCCGGGTGGAACTGGCAACTCGAGGCGACCGACATCTCCACCCGCATCCTCAAGCGCGCCCGCGAGGCAATCTACCCCGAGGACACCGTCGCCAAGGTCCGCCCCGAGCTCATCAAACGCTATTTCCAGAAAGGGCTGGGGCCGCAGGACGGGAACTTCCGCGTGAAACCGAATCTCGCGAGCCGAGTGACGTTCCGCCACCTCAACCTCCTCGGCGCCGCGTACCCGTTCACCGAGCCGTTCCACGTGATCTTCTGCCGTAACGTCATGATCTACTTTGATCGTCCCACGCAGGAGGAACTCGTTCGCCGTCTTTCCGAACGCCTCGTGCCCGGCGGCTACCTCATGGTCGGCCACTCGGAGAGCCTCACCGGCATCCATCACCGCCTGAAGATGGTGAAACCCGCCATCTACCAACTCCCCGCCTGACACCGCGCCCATGGCCGATCCCGTCCGCAAGATCCGCGTCCTCGTCGTCGACGACTCCGCCACGGTGCGCCGCATGGTCACCGATGCGCTCAGCACCGACCCCGAGATCGAGGTCGTGGGCACTGCGATGGACCCCTACATCGCCAAGGACAAGATCCTCGCCCTGAAGCCCGACGTGCTCACGCTCGACCTCGAGATGCCGCGCATGGACGGGCTGACGTTCCTCCGGATCCTCATGGAACGCCACCCGCTTCCGGTCGTGATCATGAGTTCGCTCACGCAACCCGGCTCGCAGAAGGCGATCGAGGCGATGCAGCACGGAGCGATCGAAGTGCTTGGCAAACCCGGCAGTTCGTATTCGATCGGCGACCTCGGCCCCCAACTCGTCCTGAAGGTGAAAGCCGCCGCCCAGGCTCGTCTCGCACGCCCCGCCGCCAGTCCGCCCGCGCCCTCGCCCACCCCGGCCGCGAGCGCCTCCGCACCGGCCGGAGCCCCGCCGCCCCCCGCAGCGAACCGTGTGTCGCCGCTTTCCGCCGCCGCGCGTCCCGCGCCCGCGCTTCCGGCTGCTTCACCGATTCAGCGCATTCTCACCGGCGCGCCGCCGATCCGAGTGCCCGTCGTCGGCGGCCCGCCGCCCGGCTCGCGCAAACTGATCCTCATCGGCGCCTCCACCGGCGGCACCGAAGCGATCCGTGAAGTGCTCCAGCGCCTGCCCGGCAACCTCCCGCCCATCGCGATCGTGCAGCACATCCCGGCGACGTTCTCGAAGGCGTTCGCCGACCGCCTCAACGCCCTCTGCCAGATGGAGGTCCGTGAAGCGCGCGACGGCGACGAGTTCCGCCCCGGCCTGGCGCTCGTCGCCCCGGGAAATTTCCACCTGCTCGTGCAACGCCAGGGCGCGCGCTACGTCGCCCGCGTTACGACCGGCCCGATGGTCTGGCACCAACGCCCCGCCGTCGACCTGCTCTTCAAGTCCGCCGTCGAGAGCTCCGCGGCGCACACCACCGCCGTGCTGATGACCGGCATGGGCAAGGATGGCGCCGAGGGCCTGCTCCAACTCCGCCAACGCGGCGCGCGCACCTTCGCGCAGAACGAGGAGACGTGCGTCGTCTACGGCATGCCCCGCGCGGCCAACGAGATCGGCGCCGCCGAGCGCATGGTGCCGCTCGACCGGATGCACGAGGCGATCCTCGGCGCGATCTCGCAGCTCGCCGACTGAGCGCGCCCGTGCGCCGCACGCGCCGCGGGCGAGTTTGAAGCGCCTGCGAAATCTCAGCGCGTACTTCCCTTTTCCCCGAAAGCACGCAACCTTCTGCGCGGATGAGCCCTTCGCCCTCGCCGGCCTCCCCACTCGCACCCGGCGCCGCCCTCAGACCAGCCTGCGAATTCTCCCAGTTTGTCACCGATGCCCGCGGCACGGTGCGCCGCTGCACCATCCTCGGCACCGAAGCGCTCTGGGGCGAACCGGAGCAGGTCCTCGGGCGCAGTATCCTCGCGTTGCTTCGCGGTGTGCAGCCGCGCTGGACCTCCATCCTGCCGCCGTCCGTCGGCGAAGGCCCGGCCACGCTCTTCCTCTCTTCGCCGCAAGAGCAGCTCCCGAGTTTCGGATACCGGCTCCACCGCACCGCGCTCGACGACGGTTTCGTCTTCACGATCCTGCCCGAGTTCGCCCCCGCCGCCGCCGCCCTCGGCCACGAAGGCTTCGCGGGCCTGTCGCAACGCCCCGAGGCGCTCGCCCAGCTCTTCCTCCGGCACAGTCTGCTCGAAAGCCGGATGCAGAATCACCTAGCGAACTTCCCCGGCGTAGTCTTCAGCCGGCGCAGCGACCTGTCGTTCAGCTTCCTCGGCCCGCGCTGCGAGGAGCTCACCGGCCTCGCGCCCGCACTGCTCGCGAAGGACGGCCACGCGTACGAGGACCTCATCCACGAGGCGGACCGCGAAGCCTACGCCAAGGAATCCGCCGGCCACGCCGCCGGCCGGCCGTTCGCCCTCACGTACCGCATCCACCACGCCCGCACGGGCCAGGTCCGCCACATCATGGATGTGCGCAACCCCGCCCGCTCCGCCAGCGGCCTCCCGCTCGGTTGCGACGGCATGTGGCTCGACATCACCCGCCAGAAAGTCGCCGAGCTCCGCCTCAACGAAAACGGCTGGAAGGAGACCCTCGCCGTCCTCACCAGCGGCCTGCTCCACGATTTCGGCAACCTGCTCTCCGGCATCTATTCGCTGAGCGAACTTTATCACACGCAGCTCGCCACCGATCCCTCGATGGCCGAGGGCCTCGGCATGATCAAGGAGCACGCCCGCCAAGCGCAGCTTCTCGTGAAGAAAATCAGTTCGCTCAACCGCGACACCATCGGCCGCCGCAACTACTACTCGCTCAACCGCCTCACCCGCGAGCAGCTCGAGCTCATCGGCCCCGTGCTCCCGAAGGGCATCAAACTCGCCACCGATTTCCCGCCCGAAGAGATCCCCGTCTACCTCGACGAAGTCGCCTTCCGGCAGGCGCTCGTGAACTTCGCTATCAACGCCCGCGATGCCATGGGCACCAAGGGCTCGATCCTCATCCAACTCGTCGCGCCCGCACACCCCGAGGACTTCGCCGACGTCGCCTTTCACAACCCGCCGGACTGGTCGCGCTCCTTCGCCGCTCTCGTGTTCAGCGACTCCGGCTGCGGCATCCCGCCCGACAAGCTCACGAAGATCTTCGACCCCTTCTACACCACCAAGCAGAGCGACCGCGGCACCGGCCTCGGCCTCTACACCGCCCAGCTCTTCGCGGAAAACGAAGGCGGCCACATCGGCGCCCGCAGCCGCCTCGGCAACGGCACCGACATGATCCTCCTCCTCCCCATCGCCGCCCTCAACGACGACGGCTCGCCCGCCGATGCGCCCCCCGTTGCCGCCGCC
Organism: Opitutaceae bacterium; assembly: GCA_035298965.1. Taxonomy (GTDB): domain Bacteria; phylum Verrucomicrobiota; class Verrucomicrobiia; order Opitutales; family Opitutaceae; genus CAJCBL01. The sequence continues at coordinate 43,577 of DATGXO010000052.1, forward strand.
GCCGAGGAGCCCGCCGTCCGCCGCCGTTGCGTGCTCCTCCACACCCCCGGCCAGATGCCCTCCGCCTGCCTCGAGGAAGCGCTCCGCGCCCGCGACTGGGAGGTCCGCAACACCATCGCCTTCGAGGAAATCCGCGTCTTCCTCGCCGAGAAGGGCGCCGGCCTCGACCTGCTCTTCATCAACCAGCCCGAGACCGACGCCGAGCTCCCCCGCCTCATCGAGCTCGTCCGCCGCGAACAACCGCACCTGCGTATTGCGCTTGAAATCACCGGGCAGAACCCCGACGAAATCCCCTCGGAGATCCGCCGCCGCGTCGACGTCCTCCTGCGCCCCAACCGCCCCGAACGCGAACTCGTCAACGAACTCGCCCGCCTCCTTCCGCCCCGATGAGCCCAGCCTACACCAAGCCCCCGATTCTCATCGTCGACGACGAGCCCATCGTGCTCGCCGCCCTGAAAGAGACGCTCCTGCGCGAGAACTACGAAGTCGTCGCCACCAACAGCCCGGCCCAGGCGCTCGACATCCTCCACCAGCGCCAGTTCGCCGTCATCATCTCCGATCACCGCATGCCGGAGATGACCGGCCTCGAGTTCCTCGTCGAAGCCAAGAAGATCCAGCCGCAGACCTCCCGCATCCTCATCACCGCGGTCCTCTCGCTCCCCACGATCATTGACTCGATCAACAAGGGCGAAATCTTCCGCTTCCTCGCCAAGCCCTGGCTGCGCGAGGAGCTCACCGCCACCGTCAAGAACGCCGTCCAACGCTACGAGCTCGTCGCGCAAAACGCCCAGCTCCAGTCCGAGACCGCGCAGCTCAACACCCGGCTCGCCGATGCCAATCGCGCCCTCGAGGCGCAGGTCCGCACGCTCGAGCAGCAGAAGCTCGCCCTCGACCACGCCAACCACTCCCTTGAGACGAACTTCGAGAAGTCCCTCGATCTCGTCTACCGCATCCTCAACACCTACGACCCGCTCCTCGGCAACCAGATCAAGGTCGTCACCGACATCTGCAAAAAGATGGCGGATACGCCCCACTTCACCGCCGACGAGAAACACGTCCTGCGCACCAGCGCCGCCCTCTGCGACATCGGCCTGATCGGCGTCTCCCGCGAGTTCCTCCGCGCCTACCGCACCGGCCAGCCGCTCGGCGAAAACGAGCAGGCCATCATCCGCAACCACCCCATCTACGGCCAAGCGCTCGCCTCCTTCGTCGACGATCTCACCGCCGTGGGCGACACCATCCGCGCCCACCACGAACGCTGGGACGGCTCCGGCTACCCCGACGGCCAGAAGGGCGAGAACATCCCGTGGACCGCCCGCTGCCTCGCCGTCGCCGTGGCGTACGTCGAGACCGGGCTCCCGAAGGAACAGGCGATCGAATACATCCTCGCCCAGTCCGGCAGCGGCTTCGATCCCGAGGCCGTGCGCCTCTTCCTCAAGGTCACCCACCTCATCCAGCTCCCGCGGCAGGTGAAGGAGATCATGCTCGAGGAACTCAAGCCCGGCATGACCCTCGCCAACGGCATCTACAATCCCCACGGCCTCCTCCTCATCGGCGAAGGCCAGGAGCTCACGCCCGCGACGATCGCGAAGATCCGCAACTACTCGCAGATGCACCAGATCAACCAGCAGCTGCTGGTGTACACCTGAGCGGCGCGGAAGATTCGTCGGTGCATCACGCCTGCGGTAGGGGCGGCGCTCGCCGCCGCCGGTTCGCTCCGCCATCCACGCCGGCCCCTTCAGCTCCGCCGCACCCGCACCCACGCGAGCAGCGCCAGCCCCGCGCACACGGCGACGAACCAGTCGCCGTACTTTACGTACGGTGTGAGCCGCCCGATCCAGCGCACGTCACGCGAAACCGTCACCGTGCCGCCGCCGCGGAAATAGACCGTGCCGCGCTCGCCGCGCAGCTCCTCGCGCAGCCCGCCGAACTCGTCGAACCAGCCGCTCCAGCCGCCGTTGCCGCAACGCACCACCGGCCGCCGCATCTCCGCCGCGCGCAACGCCGAATGCGCCGCGTGCTGGTACGCCGCCGCGCCCTCGCCGTACCAGGCGTTGTTCGTAAGGTTCACGAGCACCTCCGCGCCCGCCGCGACACTCGCCCGCGAGAGATCGGCAAACACATCCTCGTAGCAGATCAGCACCCCCGCCCGCACCGGCCGGCTGCGCGTCGAAAGCACGAGCGGCTGCGCCGTCTCTCCGGCCAGGAAATCGTCACCGATCGGCACGAACTTCGTCAGCCAGCCGAACACCGGCCGCAGCGGCACGTATTCGCCGAACGGCACCCGATGCCGCTTCGCGTAGTACACCGCCTGCACACCGTGCTCCGGATCGATCGCCACCGCGGCGTTGTACCAGCGCTCCGTCGGCAGGTTCGCGTCCTCCATCACGACGACACCGCCGAGGATCGGCGCGCCGGCGCGTCGGGCGTTCGCCTCGAGCCAGCCCTGCAGCTGCGGCTGCACCTTCAGGACGTAGGGCACTGCCGATTCCGGCCATAGCAGCAGATCCGGCCGCGCCGCGGCGACCTTCGCCGTCTCGACATCGAGCACGCGCAGGTTCTCACCCGCCGCCGCCGGGTCCCATTTCAACGTCTGCGGGATGTACGGCTGCACGATGCCGACCGTGAGCCACGAATCCCGCCGCTGGTGGAGGAAATCGCCGCCCACGCCAAACGTCCCGGCGAGCAATGCCGCCAGCGCGACCGCAAACTCCGGCGCGAACCACCGCCGCGGTCGGTCGTAGCGCAGCACCGCCATCTGGCGGAGCCATGCCGCCGCGCCGAGGTTCACGAGGATCAGAAAAAACGATACGCCGTGCGCTCCCGTGTACGGACAGAGCGCGAGCAGCAGCGGCCGCTGCCACTGCGAAGCGGCCAACGGCAGCCACGGGAAACCGGTGAACAACCAGCCGCGCACCCACTCGCCCACGACCCACAATCCCGCGAGGCCGAGCATCGTCGCGATCCGCGCCCATGCCGGCGCCGCTGCCACGCGCGGCAACGCCCAGCGCGCCGCAAAGAACCACGCGCCCGAAAGCACACCGAGAAACGCCGCGAGCAGCACCGTGCCGACGATCGTCACGTGGTGCAGCCACGCGAGCAGCAGCAGCCACGCGAGCGTCCACGCCGCCCAGATTGTCCAGCCGTACAGTCGCCATGCCGGCGCGCGCCCCGCCCACAGCAAAGCGGGCACGGCAAACACCAGCGCGCACTCAGGCGCTTGCGCCGCCGGGAACATCAGCCACGCCAGCAACGGCGTGAGCAACAAGACGAGCAGCGCGAAGAGTCGGTCGTTCGATTTCAGCACGGTCGCGGCTAGAAAAGGCGCGCCGCCGGCCGATGACCACTGCTTTCCGCACCGAGCCGAGCTCAGCGGTCGCGTAGGTCGAGCTTCACGCCCGGCTCCCGCGGGCCGAGCAACGGCGTAACGCGCTCGTCGGCGACCGGTGCGCGTTTCCGGTGCGCGATCCGGCGGCACACCCGCCGCAGGAAACGCACCGCCTCAGCCGAGCGAAAGGTCCTTCGTGCGCTCGCGGTAGAACGTTTCGCAGAGCGTCTGGATGTCCTTCGCATCGCGCAACTCGAGCGCCTCTTTCGCGAGCTTCTTCGCGTCGGCCATCTTCGTGTTGCGCACGAGATACTTCACCATCGGCACCAGCGGCGGCGCCATGCTCAGGCTGGTCGCGCCGAGCCCGAGCAGCAGCGGAGCGTACGTCGGGTCGCCGGCCATCTCCCCGCACACGCCGGCCGGCAGTTTCCGTTTGGCGGCTTCGGAAAAGACTGTACGCAGCGTGCGCAACACCGCGGGATGGGTCGGCTGGTAGAGATTGGAGATGCGCACGTTCAACCGGTCGATCGCCAACGTGTACTGGATGAGGTCGTTCGTGCCGACCGAGAAGAAATCGCACTCCTCGGAGAGCAGATCCATCGTCGCCGCCGCGCTCGGAATCTCGATCATGCTGCCGACTTTCACCTTCGCGTCGAAATCCTGGCCGCGTTCGCGCAGCTCGGCTTTCGCCTCCTCGAGAAGCTTCTTCGCCTGGAGCACCTCGTCCACGCCGCTGATCATCGGGTACATGATCTGGACGTTGCCGAAGGCGCTCGCGCGCAGGGCGGCGCGGAGCTGTTTCTTGAAGAACTCCGGGTTCTCGAGACAAATGCGGATCGCGCGGAAACCGAGAAACGGATTCGCCTCGGCCTCGATGCGGGCCACGCCGCTCAGGTCCGCCTTGTCGCCGCCGAGGTCGAGCGTGCGGATGATCACCGGCAACGGAGCGAGGCCCTGCGCGACGGCCGCGTAGGCCGCGAACTGCTGTTCCTCGTCGGGCAGATGTTCGGTGTTGAGGAAGAGGTACTCCGTGCGAAACAGCCCCACGCCATCCGTGTTGTAGTTACGCACCAGCTCGACCTCGTCGGCCTTCTCGATGTTGGCCTGCAGCGTCACGCGTACACCGTCGAGTGTCTCGGCGGGCAGCTTGTTGACCGCCATGATCCGCGATTCGACGATCCGTCGTTTCTCCTGCAGCTTGCCGTAACGGAAAAGCGTCTGCTCGGTCGGGTTGAGGATGATCAGGCCGTCGTAGCCGTCGAGGATCGCCCAGGCGCCGTCGCGCGCCTTCTCGGTGATGCCGCGCGCGGCGACCACCGCCGGCACTTTCATCGAGCGGGCCACGATCACCGCGTGGCTCGTCCGGCTGCCGCCTTCGGTCACGACACCCAGCACGTTGCTGCGATCGATGCTCGCCGCGTCGGAAGGACTGATCTCGTCCGCCGCCACGATGCGGTTCTGCAGCATCGAACCGAGGCTGGCCGAAGCCTGCCCGAGCAACGCGTGCAGTACTCGCTTCGCCACATCGCGGATATCCGCCACGCGCTCGCGCAGGTATTCGTCCGGGATCGCCTCAAACGCCTCCACGTAGCGCTGCGCCACGCGATGGAAACACGCCTCGATGTTGAGCCCGGTGTTCTCCATCTCGCGAATCGTCTCCGCGATGAGCGCCTGGTCCTCGAGCACCATCAGATGCGCGTCGAAAATCCGCGCCTCGTCCTCGCCGAGATTGCGCGCCACTTCCGCCCGCACGCGCCCGACCTCCTTGCGTGTGTCGACCAACGCCCGTTCGAAGCGCGCGATCTCCTCCACGCGTCGCGCCGGATCGATCTGGAAACGCGGCAGGTCCAGGTCCTTCTGCACGAAGAGGAAGATCTGCCCGTAGGCGATCCCTTGGGATGCCGCGATGCCCTTGACGATGGTCTCGGTCTGGGCGGTTTTTTCCATTCGTGCAGTTTCGTTGGAGGTAGAGAAGCCGCTGGCGGCGAAGCCGAGTCAAACGCCGCAACTTCTAGACCGTCAACCGCTTTTCCCGTCACGAACCAGTCGCGCCACCGTCACGAACGTCTCCGCGCCCCACGCCGCGCGGATCTCCGCGATCGGGCCCGCCGCGTCGAAGGTTTCATCGAGCAACGCGAAGCACGCGCTGCCGCTTCCGGTCATGTGCAACGCCAGTCCGCAGCGCTCGCGCAGTCGCGCCGCCAACACAGGCAACGCCGGAAATTTCGCGTACGCCACCGCCTCGAACGAATTCGCCAACAGCGCCTCGAGCTCGATCGCGCCCGCCCGCCACGCCTCCAACCGTGCCTCCGCATCCGCCGCCGGCGTGTAGCTCTTCGGCGCGCCGGCCACGAGCCGCCCGTACGCCCACGGTGTCTCGATGCCGAAACCCGGCCGGCACACCAACACACGCCGACCGCTCAGCCGCGCACGCTCCGCCGCGCCGAGCAACTCCAGCCGCTCCCCTCGCCCGCGCATGATCGTCGGCGCGTTGGCGAGAAACAGCGGGCAATCCGAACCAAGCTTCGCCGCCACCTCCGCGAGCACCACCTCCGGCAACGCGACCTCCGCGAGCCGCTGCAACGCCCGCAACGCCGCCACGCCGTCGCTGCTCCCGCCGCCCATGCCCGCGCCGGCCGGCGTACGTTTCTCGAGCTCGAACCGCACGCGCGGCGCGCGCCCGCCCGCCGCACGCCACGCCGCCGCGGCCTTGAGCACAAGATTGCTCGCGTCCGTCGGCACGCCGGGCGCCGCGCACAACAACTCGTCCGCGACGGCCTCCGCGTTACGCCTCGTCGCCCTCAGCGCGTCACCGAAATCCAAGGGCGCCACCAACGACACGAGATCGTGGAACCCATCCGCCCGACGCCCGGTGACGGCGAGGAACAGGTTCAGTTTGGCCGGCGCGAAGACGTCGATCGATGGGCTTGCGTTCACAGGGAAAAACGCTGCGGTGGAACGCTCGAAACCAAGCACGCGCCTCCCATGAACTGCGACCTAATTCTCGCCCTTGATTGCGAAACCGCCGATGAAGCCGCGCCCATCCTGCGCCAGCTCTCCGGCCGCCTGCGCTGGGTGAAGATCGGCCTCCAGATGTTCACCGCGTACGGGCCCGATTATGTGCGCCGCGTCGCCGACCAGGGCTTCAACATCTTCCTCGATCTCAAGCTCCACGACATCCCGAACACCGTCGCCAAAGCCGTGCAGTCGCTCGCGCCCCTGCCCATCGGCATGCTCACGCTCCACACCTCCGGCGGCCGCGAGATGATGGAGTGGGCCGTGAAGGCCCAGCGCCAGCACAAGCCCGACCTGCTCCTCCTCGGCGTGACCGTGCTCACCTCGATGGACGACGCCGCTCTCAACGCCACCGGCGTGCCCGGCTCCGCCGCGTCGCAGGTCGAGCGTCTCGCGCAACTCGCCGCCGGCGCCGGCCTGTCCGGCCTCGTCTGCTCGCCGCACGAAGTCGCCCCGCTGCGCGCCGCCCTCCCGGCCGGCGTCAAACTCGTCACCCCGGGTGTCCGTCCTGCGGATGCAGCCGCCGACGAGCAGAAACGCGTCATGACGCCCGCCGACGCCGCGCGCGCCGGCTCCAGCTTCATCGTCGTGGGCCGCCCGATCCTCCGCGCCGCGAACCCCGCCGACGCCGCCACCCGCATCCTCCGCGAACTCGGCCGATGAGCAGCATGAACGCCGCCGCCATCTTTCTCTGCGCCGGTCGCGGCACGCGCATGAAAGCCGTCGCCGACGACAAGGTCCTCGCGAAGGTCGCCGGCAAACCGGTGTACCTCCACTCGGTCGAGGCGTTCGTCGAAAGCGGCCTCACCTCCACGTTCGTTTTCGTCTTCCGCTCGGTCGCGCAGAAACGCCAACTCGAGAAAGGCGTGCGCGCCCTCCGCCTCGCACCCACGCAACGCATCATCTATGTACGCGGCGGCGTCGAGCGGCAGGAGTCGGTGCGCCACGCGCTCGAGGCGCTCCCGCCGACAGTCGAGTGGGTGTTCATCCACGACGCCGCCCGGCCGATGGTGCGCGCGCCGTTGATCCGCCGGTTCGCCACGCTCGCGCAGCGCCGCGGCTCCGCCGTGTTCTCCCACCGTGTGGTCGACACCATCAAGGAGCTGCCCACCGCCGCCGATCCCGACGAAGCCGTGCCGGCACGCACGCTCGAGCGCAGCCGCCTCTGGGCCACGGAGACGCCCCAGATTTTCCGCCGCGCCGAGATTCTCGCCGCCTACAACTCGCTCGAGGAAACGCGCCGCGTGACCGACGACGCCCAGGCGATGGAATTCGCCGGCAAACCGGTGTTCTTCTACGAGAACCCCGAGCCGAACCCGAAGCTCACGACGCCGCGCGACCTCGCCTACGCCGAGTTCCTCCTCGCCGAACGCGACCCCAAGCCGCGCAAGCGCTGAGCCGAGATTCCGTCCCCGAAGTGACGCCGCCCGCGCGAACGGCGATCAGCTCCGCCTGAAGCCCACCACCACAGCTCGCTCCGCTCCCGCTCAATCTCGCTCCTCGCGCGGCGTGCCGCCGCGGCGGACGGCCTCGATGAGCTTGCCGTGCATCGCGGCGCCTTCCGCTTCCAGGTGTTCAAACTGAGGGTGCGCGAAAATCGGTGACTGCACCGGCGGGCCGCCGTGCGCCTCCGCCTCATCCTTCATCGCACCGGCGAGAGCCGCGGTGAACTGGTCCAGCGCGCGCGTCCGCCGCAGCAACGTCCGCGGATCCCGGCCCGGCCAATACTCGCCCTCGTCGCTGATCTCGATCGTCGCGCCCACCTTCCGCCAGAGCAGGATGAGATCGATCACCGCCGCGTGGCAGCGCAGCAGATGCTCCCCGCCGCCGCGGCTCGCGTACTGCGTTTTGCAGAAAGCTCCAAATGTCCACGCGCCGCCGAAACCCGTGCGCCGCCGTCGCGCGCCGTCCTCCACGAACGCTGGATAACGACCCAGGCCAAACGTCGCCGGCTCGCAGCCCTCGCCGACCTCGACCGTGAACGACCAACCGGTCTCCGGCTCGACCTCGAGCAGGTGCGCCTCACCGCCAGGCCCGTGCGCGACCACGCAACGCGTCGCATGGAGAAACGTCTCCGCGAGCGGCAACACCGGCGACACCGCGCCAAGCCCGCGCCGCCGCGCCAGTCGCTTCGCGGCCGCGTGCACCGCGGCCACCGCGCGCTCCGCCACCGCCGCCGAGCGCGTCTCGAGCCGCAACGAGTAGTGAACGGTCACGCCCATGGGAACTCGCCGGCAGTGTGCCAAATTCCCCCGCCGAGGCGAGCCGCCGTTGCGCCCACCGCGCGCGGCGCCGGGAAGCAGTCCTCAGAACCGCTCGCGCGCCCCGGGGCCCGCTCGCTCGCGGCGACGGTTGGCAGCTTGCCCCGTCCACTACTTCTGCAAGCCTGCCGCCGCGCCGTGGCGCAAACCCCATGGACGAAATCGTCACCATCATCCTCGTCATTCTCGGTGTCGCGCTGGTGCTGCTGATCATGCCGATCGTGGCATTGGTCAAAGCCGTCGGCGCGCGCCGCGAGGCACGCGAACTCGCGGACAAGGTCCGCGAGCTCACGCTCGAACTGGCCATCGTGAAACGCCGCGTCGCCGACGGCGCGCCCGCACCTGCCGCGTCGCCGGCGCCCGCGCCCACGGTGCAACCTGCGCCGGCAGTCGCGCCGGCCACAGTCACGCCTCCGCCTGCGGTCGTGCCGCCCGCGCCGGTTTCCGTCGCGCCTCCGATCTCACCCACGCCAGCGTCCGCCGCGCCGCCGCCGATCCCCGATGAAGCGTTTCTCCCGCCGCCGATCCCGACGTTCGCCGAGAAAGAGCCGGTTAGCCCGCTGCCCGCTCCAGCTGGTGCCCGCGCCACCACGCCACCGCTGCCGCCGCCTCCGGCCGAACCCGCGAAGCCCGCTTTCGACTGGGAGCAGTTTGTCGGCGTGAAACTCTTCGCGTGGCTCGCCGGCATCGGCCTGCTCGCCGCGATGGGTTACTTCCTCAAGTACTCCATCGACCACGGCTGGGTGCCGCCCACCGTGCGCGCGGCGCTCGGTTTCGTTGCCGGGGCGGGCCTGATCGTCGGCGGGTTGTTCAGCATCCGTCGCCAGTACGCGGCTACCGGCCAATCGCTCGTCGCGACCGGTATCGTGGTGCTCTACGCCGTCACGGTCGCCTGCCGGCTCTACTACCGCTTCGACTTCTTCCAAGGGCCCGCCGCCGCCGCGCTGCTGGTCCTGATCACCGCGACCGCGTTCCTGCTCGCCGTGCGGCTCGAAGCGCAGGTCGTGGCGGTCCTCGGCCTGCTCGGCGGATTCCTCACGCCGATCATGCTCTCGACCGGCGTCGACAACCCTCCCGGCCTCTTCGGCTTCATCGCGCTGCTCGACCTCGGCATCCTCGCCGTGGCGCTGCACCGCCGCTGGTTCTACCTCGCCGCGCTCGCCGCCGCGGGCACGGTTACGATGCAGATCGGTTGGGCGGACAAGTTCTTCGAACTCGCGAAGCTTCCCACCGCCGTCGTCGTGCTCGTGGGCTTCAACGCCCTCTTCGCGCTCGCGGTCGCGCTGGGTCGCCGACTCAGCCGCAGCTCCGATTGGCTCGCCGCCGCGGCGCTGCTGCCGCCGGTCGTCGCGCTCGGTTTCACGATCTACTTCGCATCGCTGCCGGCCGTCGCCGCGCGCGCCGGCTGGGTGCTGGGCAACCTGCTCGCCGCCGACCTCGCGCTGCTCGCCGTGTGCGCGCTGCACCGGCCATTCGCGCGCCTCGCGGTGGGCGCCGGGCTGGCGACGTTCGGCGTCGCCGCCGTTTGGATCGCCTCCGCGGTGAACGACGCGCTGCTTCCGTGGGCGCTCGGACTTGTGGTGGTCGTCGCCGCGCTGCACGCCATTTTCCCGTTCGTGCAGGAATGCCTCGAGCCCGGCACAGACCGCCGCCACTGGAGCGCGCTCTTCCCGCCGCTGGCGCTGGTGCTGCTGCTCATTCCGTTCGCCCAGATGGACGAAGTGGGCTGGTGGCTCTGGCCGGCCGTACTGGTGCTCAACCTCTTCGCCCTCGTCGCCGCGGCGCTCACGCGCGTGCTCGCCGCGCTGGCCGCTTCGCTGCTGATCACGTTGCTCGTGCTCGGCGTGGCGATCGCGCAGCTGCCGACGAACTTCGGCGGTGGTGAACGCGAGCTGCTGCTCGTCGCCGGTTTCTCGATCTTCTTCTGCGCCGGCGCCGTGTGGCTCGTGCGTCGCTTCGGCGGCTCGCTCGCCGGCAAGGCGCCGGACTGGTCCGCCTACCTGCCCGACGCCACCGCGGGGCTGCCGTTCATGTTGCTGCTGATGCTCGTCTTCAAGCTGCGCCTGCCGGACCCGTCGTCGATCTTCGGAGTCGTTCTCCTGCTGCTCGTGCTGCTCTACGGCATCGCGATCGTCGCGCGCCGCGGCGCACCGGTGCTCGCGGCGTTCGTCGGCGCGCTGCTGGTCGAGTACACGTGGCGCGGAGCGAACTGGCCGCTGTTGGAACCCGGCATCGCGCTGGTGTGGTTCGCGACTTTCGCACTCGGCCTGCTCGCGGCGCCGTTTGTCTTCCGCCGGCGCATCCTCGATTGCCAGCCGTTCTGGGCGGTCGCGGCGCTCGCGTTGCCGTTGCATTTCCCGCTCCTCCACCGCTGCGCGGTGGTGCTCTGGCCCGAGCTGATGCGCGACGCCGCGGGCGCGCTCGCCGCGCTCTGCGTGCTGCCGCCTCTCGCCGGCCTCGTCGTACTGTTGCGCTCGATCGCGGTCAACGCGCCGTTCCGCCTCAACCGCCTCGCCTGGTTCGGCGCGGCAACGTTGTTCTTCGTCACGCTGATCTTCCCGCTGCAGTTCAACTACCAGCCGCAATGGCTCACGATCAGCTGGGCGCTCGAGGGCGCCGCGTTGCTCTGGCTCTTCCACCGCATCCCGCACCCCGGCCTGCGTATCGTCGGTCTCGCGTTGCTCACGGTCCTGTTCGTCCGCCTCGCGCTCAACCCCGCGGTGCTCCACTACGCGATGCGTAGCCCCACGCCGATCCTCAACTGGATCCTCGGTACCTACGGCGTGGCGACGGCCTGCTGTTTCGTCGGCATGCGACTGCTCGCGCCGCCGCGCGACCGCGCGCTCGGTCTCAACGCCCCCGCGATCCTCGCCGTCTTCGGCACGATTCTCGCCTTCGCCCTCGTGAACCTCGAGATCGCCGACTACTTCACGCCCGAGGGCGCGTGGGTGCGGCTCGAGTTCTACGGCGATTTCGCGCGCGACATCGCCTACACGATCGCGTGGGCGCTCTTCGCGCTCGTGTTGATCGTCATCGGCATGTTCCGCCGCCTGCGTGCGCCGCGCTACGCCGGCATCGCCCTGCTCGCGGTTACGTACGGGAAGTTATTCTTCCATGACATGAGCCGGCTCGAGACGTTCTACCGGATGATCGTCTTCCTCGTCGTGTCGATCGTCACCCTCGCCGCGTCGTTCCTCTTCCAGCGGTTCCTCCGCAACAATCCTCCTACCCAACCGTGAACCCGCTCCGCATTCTCGCCCCGCTCGCCGCGCTCGTCGCCACCACCCTCGCCGCCGGCCTCGACTCCACCGCCTGGGAATTCCGGCAGACGGTCACGCTCGACGCCGCCGGTCCCGTGCGCCTCACGCTTCCCGCCGACACGCTCGACGCCGCCCGCCCCGATCTCGCCGACCTCCGCCTGCTCGGCCCCGACGGCGCCGAACTGCCGTTCGCGATCGTACGCCGCAACACCCAGCGCCCGACCGTCGAGCGCATCCCGACCCAGGCGCGCGTGGATGCCAACGCCACGGTCGTCGAACTCGGGCTCGCGAAGGAACAACCGATCCAGCGCCTCCGTATCGAAACTCCGGCGGCGTACTTCACCAAAGGCGCGACCGTCCAGATCGAGGAGACGCCCGGCCGCTGGACACGCGTGGTCGACTCCGCGCTCGTCTTCCGGATGAACGGCAACCTCGAGCAAACAACCCTCGATCTCGGCGGCCGCCGCGCCCGCACGCTTCGCCTCACCCTCGACGACGCCGACCACGGCCCGATCCCGATCACCGCCGTGATCGTCGAGACCGGTGGCAACGAAGCCGAGGAGCTCATCGACTTGCCCGCGCCGATCGTCGCGACGGAGCCGGAGGCCGGCGCCACGCGCCTCACCTTCGATCTCGGGCTGCGCCACCGCCCGCTCGCCGAGCTCGTGCTCGCCGCGCGCGAAGGCGTTTTCCAGCGCAACGTGCGCCTCGTCGCGCAACGCGCCGCCGAGGAGGAGATCGTCGAGGACACTCTCGCGACCGGCACGCTCGCGCGTCTTTCGTTCCCAGGAGTCCGCCACTTCGAGCAGCTCGCGTTGAAGGTCGACGCCGCCGCGCCCGCCGCGCGCCTCGAACTCGTCGTCGAGAACGGCGACAGCCCCGCGCTCACCGAGGTGCGCCTCACC
>DATGXO010000053.1:0-6808 GCA_035298965.1 Opitutaceae bacterium
GACCATCGGTGCTCCCGCGGTGCTGCGGGCGAGCGGTGTCCATGCGACGAGATCGGAGGAGGCTTCGACCGTGACGACGATGTCGTCCTTTTCGGCCCGGAGCGGGAGCATCGCGGTGAGCGCCGCCGGCGCACCCGCGAGGGCGACCTGCACCGGCGATTGGTCGGCCGAGAGTGGTGAGGTGCCGAAGGCGTATTCGACGATGTTCGTGGCGCCATCGGCGTCGGGATCGGCATCGGTCGCCGCCAAACCGGCATCGCGCTGCGCGTCACTGAATGTTGCTCGCTGCCAACTCTGGAACGACGTGAGCGGTGTCACGGCCAGCGGTGCTGTCGTGGGGCCGGTGCCGAAGGCGTTCACCGCCTCGACGGTGAAATAGTGGAGCACGCCGCCGGCGAGATCTCCCACGACAGTGGTGGCCTGTACGAGCCCCGAGGCGCTTCCGGTGTAAACGCCGGGGGCGGTGCCCCAACGCACCGTGTAGCTCGTGGCGCCGGCGACAGGCGTCCAGGAGAGCGCCACCTGGTGGCGACCGGCGGCGGAGCGGAGCCCGGTCGGCTGGCCGGGTGCGGCAAAGGTCGTGGCGGTGCCGCGCAGGATCAGGTCCTCGCCGGTCGTGCGGGTGAGTGCGGCGGGATGCCAGCGGGCATCCTCGCCGGTCCAGTAGAGATAGAGGCGCAGCTCGAGCGGTTCGGTGATGGTTTGCAGCGCGGGCTCGCCCGAGAGTGGGAGAGTGAAGTCGTTGTGGACCCAAGCGCCGGTCGCCACGCTGTAGCTCGGTACCGGCAACTCGTGCCAGACGCCCGAGCCGAGACGATAACGCAGGACGGCCGACAACGGGCGCGCGCCGTACGAATACTGGAAGCCGGCCTGCAGTTCGCCCAACGCCACCGACTGGCCCACTCCCGGAGTCACGGTGGCGCCGATGTAGAGTTCGCGTGCGATCGCGTTGGCAAGCGAGCCGCCTCCGGTCGCGCCGAAGTTGCCGCCATCGTCGCCGGGGATGAATGGAAACTTGCCGTCGTAATGTCCGTGCTGGTCATCGGCCCCGCCTTGACCGGCGGGGAACCCGTAGTTGTTCGTGTCGAGCAGGACGCCCGGGCCGCGGGTGATGTGGCCTGCTTTGACCGCCAACTGGTGGCGGGCGACCGGCAGGATCGTGGGCGGGGTGGCGAGGTTGGCGGAGTAGTTCAGCACGGCGCCGTCCCACGCGGCGATCACGGCGGGTTGGCCGGCGACGAGCGGTGTGCCGCTGCGCTCGGCCGAATCGGGACTGCGCCCGGCCGGACTGTAGGCGTGGACGGCGACGAAATAGGTGCGGCCGTTCTCGAGCCCGCCGAAGGTCCAGCCGGTCGCGATGCCGGCATCGGTCCACGTGTAGGGGCCGCCCGATCGGGTCGCGAGACCGACACGATAACCCGTCGCATCGGGGATTTCGTGCCAGTTGGCGACAAGCGTGCCGGTCGATTCGAGCAGGCCGTCGAGCGACGGTGCGGGCAGCACGGGCGTAGCGGGGTTGGTGCCGCCGGCGGCGACGAGTGTCCAGAAACCGGTGCCCCAGGCGTTGTGCGCCGCGACGCGGTAGTAGTACGTCGTCCCGCCCCCGGCGGCTTCATCGGTGAATGTGTTCGTTGCGACCGAGGAGGTTTCCGTGACGTCGCTCCGGTCGAAATAGGGCTTCGTGCTGCGGAAAACCGTGTAGCTGTCCGCACCGGCGACGGCCGGCCAGGTCAGCGTGGTGCCGCCAGCGGTGTGCGCGACGGCGGGCGTGGTGGACGGCTCAGCCGGCGGGTCGTCGCGATCGGGCAGGTCGGTGTCGACGACGTAGAGGTAGATCGAGCCCTGCGGGAGGGTAACGGTCGTCTCGCGGCCGAGGGTGGCGGTGGTCTGCTGGATGGCGACGTTCAATGCCTCTCGATTTGTCGCACGTGGATCGCCGCTGAGGTGGTAGAGGGTGGCCGGACCGGTGGGATTGGCGGGCAGCGAGAGCGTGACCGGCGTGGAGCCGTCGCCGAAGTCGATGCCGTCGTGGATGCCGCCGAGCTTGCGCGAGAGGAGGAAGACGCAGAGGCGCTTGCCGTCGCGGAACGCGTAGGAGGATACGAGCGGATACTCGGTGGCGTCCCAGGGGATCGTGGGCGATTGGACGACGGTGCTGCGGATCAGGCGGCCGCTGGCGTAGCGGTTGCGCAGGGTGAGCGCGAGCCAGCCGGCGTGGGCGCGGTAGCCATCGGCGATCTGGGTGTGCGAGGACCAGTAGTCGCCGACGCCCATGCCGAGGTAGGCCTGATCGGAGAAGCCGGTTTCGTAGGCGGCGAGCCACGCGTCGAGGGCGGCGACGGCCATGGCGATCGATTTGCCGTAGCGTTCGGAGTAGTCGTGCTGGGTGGGCGAGTCCTGGCCGGGCAAGGCATAGCCGCTGGGGCCACCCTCGTAGGCGAGGAGATCCATGGTGTGGCCGGCTGCGGCGAGTTGTTCGCGATAGCGGCGATAGTTCACGAAGCTGCCGGCGGTGTCGGCGACATGGCCGAGAAGGGTGGCCTGGATGCCATGGTCGTCGTAGGCGGCCAGCGGAGTCTCGCCGACCTCCCACTTGGGACCGACATAGGTGGTGTGGCCGATGGCGTGGGTGAGCGGGGCGCCGGCGGCGGCGAGTTCGCCGTAGTCCACGTAGTTGCTGCCGATCACGAAGCGGAGCTTCCCAGCGGCGTCGAGGGCGGTGAAGTAGGGCGAGTGGCTGCGGACGTAGGTGGTGAGGTAGTCGGCGGCGAGGCCGAACTCGCGGAAGCCGCTGTGCACCCAGCCGGAGCGGCCCCAGCCGAACCACTCGTCGGAGACGGCGCCGTTGTGCCAGGTCTCGTTGGCGAACTCGAAGTAGATGCGGGTGAACTCGTCGGTCCACGGAGTGGTTACGCCGCGCTGCCGGTAGCGCAGGTAGGCCCAGGGCTTGGCGGCGACGTCGGCGGGGTTGGCGGGGTTGATCGTGGCGCCGAGGTACTCGACGAGGGCGAGCCACTCGTCCTCGCGCATGTTCGAGGAGATGTTGAGCCAGGGCTTCAGGCGGCTGGCCGGCGAGTCCCCGGAGCGCAGCGCGTATTGAAGGAAGTAGGGCACGGTCATGTTGCCCGCGCCTTCGGCGGCCTGGTACCAGTTCATGGTGAGGCCGGCGTCGCGGTTGAGACCGAGGCAGCTCGCCATGGTGGCCTTGTTGAGCAGCACGGACATCGAGCGGAGCATGCCCTTCTCGCCGGTGAGCGGCTGCGAGGCCATGAGCTCGTCGTAGACGAGCGGGCTGGGCGGTGCGAGAGTGGCGGTGCGGTCGGCGGGAGTATCGGCGCGGAAGAGGCGGATGTTGTCGACCCAGAGCTGGCCGGGGCCGGTGAAGCGGACGACCGGCCACATGTGCCAACTGGTCGTGGGCCGGGCCGGCGCGGTGAACTCGAACGTGCAGAGGCGCCAGGTGGAATCGACTGCGAAGGTCTGGGCGATGGCCGAGTAGGCGCCGCTGATGGTGAGCGTGACCTGTCCGGAGTCGGCCAAGCCGCTCTGGCGCAGCCACGCTTCGTAGCGATAGGTCCGACCGGGTTCGAGCTGGCTGTACCACTGGGCCTCACCGTGGACGATGGCCGGGAAGAAGATGGCCGGGCCGGAGATCTCGTCGGTGCCGGAGGCGGCCGCGGTCACCTGGAGACAGGAGTCGCCGGGGAAAAGGAAGTCGGCGGGAATGGTACCGGGATGGGCGACGCGACGGAGCGTTGTGGCGGAGGATCCGGTACGCCAGGGCTCGCCGACGGTGCCGGTGCGGACCCGCGGGTGCGCCCACATGGGGTTGGCGGTGAGGATCCGTTTCTCGAGATGGACGTAGTCGTCCCGCACGAGCGCGGGGGCGCCGGGGGCGAGGTAGACGCGTTGGCGCTGCTGGGCGCGCGGGACCTCGGCGCGGTAGACACGGTAGCCGACGACGTCCGGCGTGGCACTGGCTGTCCAGGAAAGGTGGACATAGCCGTCGGCGGCGGTGGCGACGATGTTGGTCGGCGGCAGGGGCCGGGTGGTGCCGCCGGTGGCGGTCCAGTCCGGATTGTTGAGGACGAAGTCGCGAGTGGCGGTGCCGTTGGCGGCGGTGGCGCGGAACCGCAGGAGGGTCGGCGGCGGCGTGCTGGTGGCCTGGCCGCCGAGTTCGCCGGTGGCGGGATCGAACGTGAGCCCGCCCGGTGGGGTGATCGGATTGTTGGAGGCGTCGAGCAGCGCCCAAGTCACGGGGCCGGTGGCGCCGGCGACGCGGGGCTGGAAGCCGTACCAGTTGTCGGCGGCGACGTTGCCGATCTCGTTGAGGCCGTTGCCGCTGGCGACGTAGATGTGGGGCGCGCTGGGCAAACCGGCCTGCGGGGCGGCGGTGAGTTCGAGGGCGGTCGTGGGATCGCTCTCGTTGGCGCCGCCATCGTCGGCGGTGTTTGAGCCGATGGCGGTGACGATGTAGTGGTAGGTTTTCCCGTTTTCGACCCAGCGGGCATCGGTGTAGTCGAGATTGGTGCGGGTGCCGTACACGGAGCTGGGCATCGCGTAGGCGGAATCGACCCAGCCGCCGAGGGGGAGGTCGGCGGCGCCGGCCTCGGGGATGGTGGAGCTGCCGACGAGCGTGTAGGCGGCGGCGTTGGTGAGATCGAGATAGTTGTCCGAGCCCTGGGGAAGCGGCTGGCCGTTGGCATCGACGATGCGATAGATGCGGACGGCGGCGCCGTTGTAGAGGCCGGAGGTGGTGAGCTCCCAGCTGGTGATGCCGCCGTTCTCGTCGAACTCGAACCAGGGGTGACCGTTCTCGGTGCCGGTGCGGGAAACACGGACACGCCGGCGCATCGAAATGGGCTCGAAGCCGGAGTCGGGGATGAGGTTGCCGGCGGAAAACTGGGTGCCGCCCGGGTCGCCGAACTCGTTGGCGCCGATTGGAGGATTGGTGGCGGCGGTGCGGACGAGGCTCACTTCGACGCGAGCTGGAGTATCGGGCGCGGCGACGAGGGTGATCGGACTGAGCACACCGGCGAGCAGGCCGGCGACGAGCGGGAGACGCTGAGCGGTCATGGCGTGTGCGAGGGGAGAGGGATGCGGACACGCGCTGGCTGGCACGCGGATGCCACCGGGATGGGCCGCGGTGCAGCGAATTGCAGCCCGAGAAACGGGCATGGCCGCGCCGGGACGCCATTTTCACACGACGCTGAAAAGCCGGTCTCGCCCGCGACAACTCCGCGCGGCGGACCGGCCGACGCCCGCAAGGGATCGCCTGCAGTTCAGCTCACGAGCCGAATCGTGAGCGGGTAGCGATAGCAGGTGCCCTCGGAGGATTTGACCGCGGCGATGATCGCCAGCACGAGCGCGCCGAGACCGATCGCGATCAACAGCGGGATGCCGATGAGGATGAACACGAACGGCACGGCGCAGAGCGAATAGATGAAGATCGAGATGTGGAAGTTGAGCGCTTCGCGGGCGTTCTCGGCGACGAACGGCGAGTCCTTCTTCATGACCAGATAAACCACAAGCGGCAGCACGAAGCCGACGCCGAGCAGCGAGGAGATGTGGCAGAGCACGGCCCAGAGCCGGTCGTTGCTGGCGAGCGACGGGGCGGGAGTGGGGGTGGCGGACGGCACGTTTTCCATAGGCTTTGCGCAGACGTGAAGCCGCAAGGCGCGCGCGGCACGATCTCAAAATCCCGCGCCTACAAGATTTGCCTGCGCGTGTACCGACGGTTTGAACGCGCAAGGGGCGCGGCCCAGTGGATCGGCCCAAGCGGCGAGATGATGATCCCTTTGACGCGAAGTCCCGCGACTGCCCCGACGCTCGGCGGCGGTGGTCGCGATGGCAGTCCGACGAGCGGTGGATTTGGCGGAGCTGGAGGTGGAAGCGGCCGGCCGATCGTACCGCGGAAAACGAGGGACGCACGCATGACATTTCGGCGAACCTCGACACTTTGCCGGGCCGATGCTCCGGCGGCCGAGGAGTCGTCACGTGCCAAACGACCCGCGGTGTGCTGGAGCGGCTTCTCGAAACGGCGCCCATTTCGCTGTGCAACGCCAACCCAGCCACTCGTCGCTCGTATGAACACACCGCCCGTTTCGCTGCCCAGCCGGCGATCGTTTCTCGTCAATTTCGCGCTCGGCACCGCCGGGCTTGCCGTCGTTCCTCGCATTCTCGTCGCGGCGGAGACGGCGGCGTCGGCACCGCCGATGCGCAAGCTCGGCGTGGCGCTCGTCGGGCTCGGCAGCTATGCCACGAACCAGCTCGTGCCGGCGCTGGCGCAATCGAAGCACTGCCGACTCGCCGCGATCGTGACCGGCACGCCGGAGAAAGCGGCGCGCTGGAAGCGGGAACACGATCTGCCCGAGCGCTGCGTCTATGACTACGCCACGATGGATCGGCTCGCCGACAATCCCGACGTGGATGTGGTGTACGTGGTCACTCCCCCGGGCCTGCACGCCGAACAGACGATCCGCGCGGCGAAGGCGGGCAAGCACGTGATCTGCGAGAAGCCGATGGCGGTCTCGGTCACCGAGTGCGACGCGATGATCTCCGCCTGCCGCGCCGCCGGTGTGCATCTTTCGATCGGATACCGGTTGCAGTTTGAACCGACCTGGCGGGAGCTGAAGCGTCTCGCCCGCGAGAAGGACTTCGGCGAGTTCCAGACGATGAACGGCGGGTTCGGTTTCCGCTATCGCGGCGGCGGCTGGCGCATCGACAAGAAGCTCGGCGGCGGCGGGCCGCTGATGGACGTGGGGATCTATGTCGTGCAGGCGGCGTGCATGGCGGGAAACGGCGCGCC
>DATGXO010000054.1:0-2296 GCA_035298965.1 Opitutaceae bacterium
GAAGACGCTGTATCGCCGGATGGAGACGCTGCTCCCCGGACGCGCGGCGGACGAATACATCTCCGGCCTGCGCACGCTCGATCTCGAGAAGGATCGCATTCCGGCGCTGTCCGACGTTTCGCGCAAATTGTACCAAGCGACCGGCTGGAAGATCGCCCGCACACCTGGACTGCTGGACGCGCATGATTTCTTCACGTACCTGGCGAACCGCGTTTTTCCGTCGACCGATTACATCCGCGCCCGCAGCGAGCTCGACTACACGCCGGCGCCGGACTGTTTCCACGACATCTTCGGTCACACGCCGATGATCGTGCACCCGCGCTTCGCGGACTTCTATCAGAAGATCGGCCAGGCGGCGCTGAACTGCAAAGACCAGGCGACCGAGGAAGGCCTCACGCGCATCTACTGGTTCACCGTCGAATTCGGCCTGATCAAGAATCCCGACGGTCTCCGCATCTACGGCAACGGCATCATTTCGTCCTCCGGCGAGACGCAGCACAGCCTCACCGACAAGGTGACAAAAATCCCCTACACGCCCGAGCGCCTCGCGCAGCAAGCCTACGACATCTGGCATTTTCAAGATCCGCTCTTCGTGATCGATTCCTTCGACCAACTCGAAACCGAGTTCGTCCGCTGGTCGAAAGAGCGCGGCCTGCTCTAAACCCGCCGCCGCGCCGAACGGGTAGGGCGAGTTCTCCGAACGAGCCGCCGCGACGCGCGCGCTTGCACTGGGCGCGAAATCGCGCTCCTCGACTCGTCGGGACTGTTCCGTTCCGGGTCATGGGTAACACCTGTTCCGGGTTAGAGGTAACACTTTCCAACTCATGGGCTGAGGGCCATGGCCCTCAGCCCATGAGTTGGGACATCAAGGATGTGTTCGCGCGGCGGCACGAGTTCGTCACGCTGGCGGCGCGCGGTGGAGTGAGTTTCGCGGCGTTGTGTCGCCGCTTCGGGATCAGCCGGAAGACCGGCTACAAGTGGTGCCGGCGATTCGCGCAGGGCGGCGAAGCCGCGTTGCGCGATCAACCGCGCGGCCAGGTCCGGCGGCGCAATCAGACCTGCGTGGGCACCGAGCGGATCGTGGTGAGATTGCGCCGTCGTTATCCGACGTGGGGTCCGCGCAAACTGCAGCGTCGGCTGGAAGTGCTCGGTCACGAGCAGTTGCCGGCGCTGAGCACGTTCGCCCGCATCCTCCGCCGGCACGGCTGCATTGCTGCGGCCGACAGCCAGGCGCGGCAACCTTGCCAGCGGTTCGCGCGCGCCGAGCCGAACGAGCTTTGGCAAATGGACTTCAAGGGGCACTTCGCTCTGCAACGCGGCGGGCGTTGTCATCCCTTGACCGTGCTCGACGATTGTTCGCGTTACCTGCTCGGTCTGCACGCTTGTCCTGATGAGCAAACTCTCACCGTGCAGCAGCGCCTCGAGCGCATCTTCGCGGTGTATGGATTGCCGGAGTCGATCCTCTGCGACAACGGGCCGCCTTGGGCGGGCAGCGGTCCGGAACACTCCCAGTTGAGCGTGTGGCTCCTGCGGCTGGGCGTGCGAGTGCTCCACGGTCGGCCCTACCATCCGCAAACCCAAGGCAAGGACGAGCGCTTCCATCGCACGCTCCAAGCCGACTTGCTCGATCGCTACGACTGGCGCGATCTGCCTCAAGCGCAGCGCCGCTTTGTGGCGTATCGCCGGCTCTACAATCACCAGCGCCCGCACGACGCGATCGCTCTCGACGTCCCCGCCGCGCGCTATCGGCCGAGCGCTCGGACTTTGCCCGCACGTCTGCCGCTCGCCGAGTATGAGCACGGCACGCTCGTGCGTCCGGTCAAAGCCAAGGGTGAGATCACGTTTGGGAATCGCTTCTTCTACGTCGGCCGCGCCTTCGCCGGACTGCCGGTGGCGTTGCGGCCCATGGCCACCGACGGCGCCTATCGCGTTTGCTACGCCGCCTTCACGCTCGGACTGATCGATCTCTCGCGCCCGCCTGACCGTCCTCGCGGTAACTACTACCCACTCTCGCCGCCCGATCCAATGTGTTACCCCTAACCCGGAACACCTGTTACCCTTGACCCGAGGCCATACAGGGACGACTCGCCCTACCTTGTCTTCTTGGCGTGCTTTGAGGCGCGCTTCCTCGTCTTTTGCGCACTTCGCCGCGTTCCGTGTCTCGTGATTGCGAGCTGCGGATTTCGCGCGCTCGTGTTGACGCACCTCAAGGCGCGCCGCTCCGTTCGCGTGCATACTTCGCGCATGTCCACGTCCTCTTCCGCCGCCGCCAACACCTCCTTCCGCTCGCTCGTCC
>DATGXO010000055.1:0-22139 GCA_035298965.1 Opitutaceae bacterium
CGTGCGGCCCGCCCGCGACCAGCGCGCGCAATCGATCGAGCTGCGGTCGACGCGCGAGTTCGGGCGTCTTCGCCACGATGTCCGCCGCGGCGAAAGGCGTCGTCGCGAGCACGTAGTAATCGGCCTCGACCTTGTGGCGCGAGCCGAGGATCGCCGCGGTCACGCTGCGGCCGTCGAACTCGAGCCGGTCAAGCGGCGCGCTCCAATGGAACTCCACGGCGCGCCGCTCGAGGTCCTTGATCCACGGGGCGAACCATACCTCGCTGCTCGGTCCGCGCAGCAGCAGCCACCCCGAGCCGGCGCCCTGTTTCCACGCCGGTCCTTCGGCATCGGCCGCATGCGGTTGCGGCGGCCGAGTCGTGAGCTGCTTGCGGAAGAATTCGCCGGCGTGGTGCAGCGAGACATTCGTCCAGTCGGAGCCGATCCACGGGCCGAAACACGCGCGCCACCTCGTCGTCGCGCGGCGCGAGAGACGGCGCCCCCACGCCGCCGCTGCATTCTGCCGCGCGTAGCACTCCCGCGAGCGCCGCGCGGCCGTCCACGTTTTCAACATCAGCCACGTCCAACGCGGCACATCGCCCGCCGTGAGGCCGAACATCGCCGGGATGCTGCGCAGCCCGCGGTCGTAGAACGCCGCCGCGCCGCGCTCGGGGAACAGTCCGAAGTCGATCGGGCGCGAGAGCGCGCGTTCGTAGAGGCTGCTGTGCGCGTCCCACGGGATCTGCCGGAAGAGATCAAACGCGTTGATATACCACGGCCCGAAACCATGCCACGAATACTCCGTCGGCATGCCGTCAGGCGGCCGTCGTGCGCTGCGAAAGAAACCACCCGGCACCGGCAGCGCCTCGTACACCCGCACGTGGTGCCCGCGCCGGCTGAGTGCGTCCGCCGCCGCGAGCCCCGCGATGCCGGCGCCGAAGATCGCGACCCGGCGAGGCGCCAACGCGCGGTTGTCGTGGCCGCCGGTCATTTCCGTCCCCGCCACGCCCAAAGCCACCAGCCGACGAGTCCCACCTCGACGACGGCATCCGCGAAATACGCACCGGTGTTTCGCGGCTGCACGCCGGCGAGCAGGTCGCAACTCGCCACCGCCAATGCCGAGCCGGCGCCGAGCACAGCGATCTCGCGAGTGATCCTCTCCGCGCGCGCGGCGAGCAGCAACACGCCGCCGATCACCGCGAGCACCACGCCGAACGAACCCACGACCCAATAGTCGATTTTCGGGCCGGTGATCCACTCGAACGTCGTGCGATTCAGAAACGGCCACACGCCCGTCACGAAATAGTACACACCCTGCGCCCGCGCGACCACGGTCGTGCGCCGGACGCGGGCTTCGTTGTGCGCGGTCATCATCCGTTCGCCTCCCGTTCGGCCGAGCCGCTCAGGCGCCGGTCGCGGCGTGCGGCGCCTCCACGCGTTTCGACTCGGGCGAGTTCTTCTCCCGTAGCCAGATGGTGAGCACCACCATGCCGCCGATCGCGAGGAACTCGCTCTGCCAGTTCTGGAACGACTCGAACCAGAACTGCGCGCCGCCGAGGTGGTCGAGCAGCGTCGTGGGCGGTTCGCCATGCCGTCCGCGCTCCTCGTTTTCGAGCCCGAGGCTGCCCCACGCGTGCCACGCGAACGACGCGAGGAACAACAGCAGAAACGCCAGCGAGAGCGAGTGGCTGTAGACCTTGCCCCAGAGTCCGCCGCGCCGCACCGGCCAGGGCGACTCCTCGGTCACCTCCTCCTGCACCGGCGGCTCATCGGGGTCGTCGGATTCCGCCGAGCCGCGCTGGAACAACAGCGCCGTGAGCACGACGTACACGCCCATCTGCAGGAACTCGCTTTCCCAGTTCTCCGCGGTCGCCTCGGCGAAATGCGCGCTGCGCAGATATGCCGTCAACCCGAGCGCCGGCTCGCGGTTCTGCCCGCGCTCCTCGTTGTACGCCTTCCAGCCGGTGACCAGCTGGCCTCCGGCGAACGTCGCCAGGAACAGCGCGAACACCGCGAGGCTCAGGCCGTTGTCGCGTAGGAAACGTCGCACAAACAACGATAGCCCCGCGCGCCCGCCGCCTCCAATCGGCGGATATCCGGGTGCCGCTATCGGGTGCGGCGCGCCGCCCACGCGCCCTTTTTCCCCGATCCGCGCGCCCCCCTCGGGCCGCCCCCTCGCCGCTGCGAATCGCGCCACGCGTGGCGGCCCGCGGCTGCATTTCGCAGCCCCGCACCCCACCGCGCCCCGCGGCCACCGCCGGGGGGCGGGATTGGCACCGCGCGTGCAGACCTTCCATCGCCTACAACTCCCATCAGCCCCACGAACGACCAACGAAAGGAGCACCCATGAACCAGCTCAGCATCAAAGGAAACTGGAACGTCATGAAGGGGAAGCTGAAGCAGCAATACGCTCAGCTCACCGACGACGACCTCAAGTACGTGGAAGGCCAGGAAGACGAGCTGATCGGGCGCATCCAGCGCCGCACCGGCGAGACTCGCGAGAAGATCGAGAAGCTCCTCGCCGACGACGACTGCGGTTGCGGCTGCGGCTGAGCCGTAGTCCCCGCCCGCCCGCGGCGCGTCGGCCCTCCGGGCCGGCGCGCCGTTCTTCATTCCGTCTCCGTGCGGGCCGCCTGCGCCGCGCGACGCGCCGCGTCGAAATCGCGCGGCTCGTACTCCTCGGAGATTGTCCACGCCTTCATCGGTTTGCCCTCTTCGCGCGCTTTCGGGAGGCACTGAGGGTAGCGCCGGTGGATGAAGTCCACCGCCGCCTCGCGGACGATGCAGGAGAGATCGAACGCCGCCCCGGGATTGTCGGCTCCGGCGATGACGCGCAGCTCCATGCTCGCGTGTTCGGTGTCGGTCACCTGCACGGCGAGCGCCGTCTTGTTCCAGAGGGGCGCTCCTCGCACGAGGGCCGTGATATGCTGGCGGAACTCCGGCACCGGCAGCGAGAAATCCGCGCGCAACGTCACCACCGCGAGCTGGGCCGTCGAACCGCGCGTGTAGTTGACAATCGGTTCCTCGATGAAGTGCGAGATCGGCACCACCAACCGCCGCTGGTCCCAGACCCGCACGATCACATAGCTCAGCGTGATCTCCTCGACCGTGCCCGCCAGGTCGTTGACCTGCACGAGATCGCCGAGGCGAATCGGTTGCGTGAGCGCGATTTGCAGTCCCGCGACAAGCGTGCCGAGACTGCGTTGCGCGGCGAACCCGAGCACAATCCCCGCCACGCCGGCCGATGCGAAGATGCTACGGCCCAGGTCGCGCACCTCCTCGAAAAGCATCAGCACCGCCGCGAGGGCAAAGACCGAAATCAGGATTGTGGCAACCTTGCGCAACACGCTCACCCGCGTCACGAGCGCCCGGCCCTCGTAATTCGCGGTCGCGCGCAGCTCCTTCCGACCGAGGACCGCGCGCTCCGTCAGCCGCACCGCCTCCATCAGGACCCACGCGAAAGCGCCGATGAACAGCATGCCGACGATCTTGCGCAGCCACGTGAGCGTCGTCGGCTCCACCGGCCACAGGCGTACCAGGAAAAACAACGCCACAATCGGCACGAGCAGGCGCAGCACCGTGCCGATCAGCGGATAGAGGACATCGTCGAGGCGCTCGTCGCTCTCGGCGGCGAGGTCCCGCAACTGCGCCGAGGCCACGCGCGCCACCCGATACAGAAGCCAAGCCACTCCGAAAAACGCTCCGGCTCCCGCGAGGTTCTGCAGCCAGCCCTCGACCCACGCGAGCCGCGGCGGCAGCAGAAACTCCAGCAGGATCCGCACCGCGGCGTACACACCGTAGTACCACACGAGCAGGCTCACCGGCGCCGCGGCCGCGAGCAGCCAGCGCCGCCAACGCACCCGCGGAACCTGGCCATCGGCGCCGTCCTGCCGAGCGGTCCGCCGCAGCACCCGACGGATGAGCACATCGAGCAGGAGAGTCGCGACCATCAGGCTCACCGCGAGCAGCACGGAATCGTTGCCCAGAAATGAAGGCATGACGGATCGTGCCGCGGCTCGCACGCGCCGGGGATCCGGCCGCGCGCCGCAGCGCACCAAGGAGAAGTGCCGGTGCGCCGCGGAGAAACTCCGCTCCCGGCGTCGCTCCGATGCACCACGCGCGGACACGACCGATGGCCGGTGCGCGCGCAAACGCGCAGGATGCGCGGCCATGACCGAATCCGCGCCGCCCCGCCGCACTGCCGGCCTCCTCGTGCCGGTCTTCGCCCTCCGCCACGCCGCCGATCTCGGAATCGGCGATACGCACGCCGTGCGCGAGGCGATCGACTTCTGCTCCGCCCTGCGACTCGCCGTCCTGCAGATCCTGCCGATCCACGAGACGGTGGGCGACCACAGCCCGTACAACCCGATCAGCTCGCGCGCGCTCGAACCGGCGTATCTCGCGCTCGAGCCCGACGCGGTGCCAGGGCTCACCGCCGAGATGCTCGAAGCCGCGGCGCCCACCGCGTGGCTCGCGCAGCTCCGCTCCGGCCACGTGAAACACAACTCCGTGCACGCACTCAAACTCCAGATCCTGCTCGCTGCCCACCGTGCGTTCACCGAGCAGCCCGCCGATGAGGCACTCGTCGCCGAGTTTCAGCGATTCCGTGAGGAACAGGAGGATTGGCTGCGGCCGTACACGCTGTTTCGCCTGCTCGTGCGCGAGTATGAGGGGAACCCAAACTGGGCCGAGTGGCGCCCCGAGCACCAGACGCTCGCCACCGCCGAGGCGTGGTTCGCGCGCCACCCCGACCAGACGCAGCTCGCGCGCGTGCGCGAGGGACTGGCGTTCGCCCAGTGGGTCGCGTGGCGCCAGTGGAGCGCGTTGCGCGAGCACGCCTCTGCCAAGGGCGTGCGGCTCATGGGCGAGATGTCGTACGGCGTGGGACGCTGCAGCGTCGACGTGTGGGCCAACCCGGACCTCTTCGACTTCGAGTGGTACGTCGGCACCGGCCCGATCGCGTACTTCGACACGAACAAGGACTCCGAACGTTGGGGACAAAACTGGGGCCTACCGCCCTATCGCTGGGAGAACCACCGCTCCACCGGCTTCGCGTGGCTGCGCGGTCGCGTGGCGGGGGAGCGCCAGTTCTTCCACATCTGCCGGCTCGATCACCTGCGCGGGTATTTCCGCGCACACATGTTTCCGTGGCCCGGCGGCGTGACCCACACCGAGTTCGCCACGCTCACCGCCGAGCAGGCGAAGCTGCGCACCGGCGGCCGCCTGCCGCGTTACGTGCCCGGACCCGACGAGGACCCGGTCACTGCGCGCATGAACGATCTCCAGGGCCGCGAGCTCATCGGCATCGTGCAGCAGGCCGCCGGCGAGATGAAACTCTTCGCCGAACTCATGGGCGACATGCCCGACTACATGCGGCGCGCGCTCGACGAACTCCAGCTCGCCAACCTCACGTTTCCCCAGATGGAGCGAAACGCCGACCGCACGCTGCGGCCGGCGGACACTTTCCGCGCCCTCAGCCTCGCGACGTATGCGACTCATGACCACGCGCCGCTCGCCGCCGTCTACGCCGGCCTGCTCGAGGACACCGCCAAGGACCCCGGCGGCATCGCCGCGACCGACCTGAAGGAGCTGCTCGCCTTCGCCGGCTGGACCGGAGACCCGCCGGCGACGCTCACCGACGAGCTCCACTCCGCGTTCGTGCGCGCGCTCTTCGCCACACCCTGCGAACTGGCCGTGCTGCTCTCGAGCGATCTGCTCGGCATTCCGCAGCGTTTCAATCTCCCCGGCACCTACGGCGCCGGCACCTGGGCCGAGCGGCTGGAGTTTCCGCTGGCCGAGTTCCGCGCACACGGCGTCTACGGCCGGCGCCTCGAACGCGTTCGCCAGCTCATCGAAGAGACCGGCCGCACACCGTGAGCGCGGACGAAGCGGCGGTTCACTTCACCCGCTGGAACTGCTCGCGGAGGACTTTCATCGCCTCGGTATGGAGGCCGGTGGAGCTCCAGCAGAGGTCGGCCTTCACCTCGGGCACGATGCCGTTGTCGAAGAGCGAAAACGTCACGCCGAGCACGCACGCATCGGTGTCGATCCCACACACTGTCGCGCGCGTCACTCCCGCGGCTTTCAGCCGGCGCACATCGCGTTCGCGCAGTCCGTACGTGCTTTTGCGAATCAGAATATCGCCCGGCTCCGGCTCCAGCCGCAGTTCGACTTCCTTGGTGCCGGGCTTGCCGCTCGACCGCTGCAATGCCCGGCGGAAAAGCGAGCCGCGCGGATTCACGAACTGCGTGAAGACCCGCCGCTGGAAACGCCGTGCGTAGCGCCGGATCCGCGCGCACAAGGCCTCCGGCGCCTCGAACCCGCGCTGCAGATCCACAATTACCAGCACATGCGATGGATCGTGGCGGTCACCGCGGGCCTTCCCGTTCGGTGCAGTGGCTCCGCGGGCACGCCGCGGAGTGGAGGAACGTTTCTCGGCGGACAACATTCCCGCACGATATCGGCGCCGCGATCGCCCGACCATCGGTGAACTTCCGGTCCCGCACCCGCGAGTCGTTCGCCGCCCGCCGTATCCAGCGACCGGGCCCAGCGCGGCGGACTCCCCGTCCCGGCGACCGGCGACGCGCCCCACCCCGCCTGCGGGAGCGGCCGGTGGGGCGGCGCGTTGCATTCGTTACGCGCCGGGGAAACGTGCGGTCCTCCCACGAAAACCGAACCTGAAAACAACCGATGAAATCCAAACTCGTCTCCACTGCACTCCTGCTACTCGCACCCGCCCTGCTCTCCGCGCAGCCGGATACCGCCACGATGGTCGACTCGCCGGACCAATACGGTCAGCGCCAGCCCGGAAATTGGGAGGTGACCGTCGGCGGCAGCGGCATGAGCAACAACGACCTCGACAACTCCCTGGGCGGCGTCGACTTCTCCGTCGGCCGGTTCGCGACCGACACGCTGCTGCTCTCAGTGCGCCAGTCGGTGAGCTATGCCAATGGCGCGGGCGGCGACGCGAAATGGGATGGTTCCACGTTCCTCGCGCTCGACCAGCACTTCGGCACCGGCCGCCTGCAACCGTTCGCCGGTGTGAACCTCGGCGGTCTGTATGGCGGCCGCACGAGCGACACCTGGGCCGCCGGCGTCGAGGCGGGCGTGAAGTACTACGTCGCCCCGCGCACCTTCGTGCGCGCGCTCGTGAACTATGCGTGGACCTTCAACGACTCCGACGCGGCCAGCGACAACTTCGACAACGGCGCCTTCCTCTGGAGCCTCGGCGCCGGTTTCAACTTCTAGCCGGCCCTCCGCGCGCGGCGGTCCTCTCCGGGGATCGCCGCGCGTAACGGGGCCATGCCGGCCACGCCGCCGAGGGACAACTCCGATGCGAGCGACTGCGATCGGCTCGGTGGTCGCTCGACGCGGAGCAGGGTATGTTCGAAACCGACACCAACAACAGACACGAACATGAAAACCAAACTCAACCTCCTCACCGCCGCTCTTGCCGCCACCGTCGCTGTCGGCGCCCTGTTGGCCGGCGGCTGTGCCGCCACTGCCACGCGCGAGAGCACCGGCGAGTACATCGACAATTCCGCCATCACCGCCCGTGTGAAGACCGCGCTCGCTTCCGATCAGATGGTCAAAGCCCGCGAGGTGCACGTGGAGACGTTCCGCGGTTCCGTGCAGCTGAGCGGCTTCGTCTCCACCGATGCCGAGAAGGAGCGCGCCGCGCAGGTCGCGGCCGGGATCCCCGGCGTGCGCGACGTGAAGAACAACATCATCGTCAAAACGCAGTGACCACCGGCGCGGCGCGCGCCCCGCGCCGCGCCCCATTTTCGCCATGAGCAAACATCAGACTCCTCCTGGCCGCATGGCCGTCCATGGCACCGAAACCGGCGAGATCTCCGATGTCACGATCGACGAACGTGCGCGCGAGATCGCGCTGCTCGCCGGCCGCGACGAACCGACCGCCGAGGACCGCAAGCTCGCGCTGCGCGAGCTCCAAGGCCGGACCCTCGTCGACGAAAGCTCGTCCGACGACTCCCGTCCGGTGGCAGCAATTACGCGCGATCCGAGCGAACCTCCGTCCGTACCCGGGCGCCAAGTGCTCGAGCACCCCACGGGTGACCCCGAGGATATTCCGACGCGACTCGTGGAGGAGGGTGTCGAGGAGGCGCAGCACGAACAGATGATCGCCGCGCGTCGCCGCAAAGGCTCCTGAGCGCGGCACCATTCCCCATGGAAAACTCAGCCTTTGATGAAACCCTGCCCGTGCTCTACCTCGAAAAAGGAGAGCCGCGCGGGGAAGAATCCGCCGCATTTCTCGACGAGCACGGCGTGCCCTATCGCCGGCTTGAGGTGAACGATGTGCAGCTGCGAGACGAGGCCGAGCGCAAGGCCGGCGAGCGTGGCTTCCCCGTGCTCGACTGGGAAGGCAACGTGCTGGCGGGCTTCGATGTCGAGCAACTCGTCGACTTCCTCCACGCGCACAACGTCGCCCTCGAGGATAGCTGAGCGCAACGAATCTTCCGTTACGCCGGACGCCGTCGTGGGGAAGTCGGCGGTGCCGAAACGGTGGCGCGCTGCGCTCCGGGAGCTTGTCTGTGGCGCCGCTCGCGAGAGTGGCACTCCACGGGGTGTCCCGTACAGCGCGGGCTCGTGCCGGCCCAGCTCACATTTTCGACTTCGCGCGAGCGCCGCGCGCTTTGCCGCCACCGTCCTGTTTGTTCACCGTCGCCCAAGCGCGGGCTTCGGCGGTGCTCTTCGACACGCCGCGTTTCCGGTAGCCCGCTTCGATGTGCGAGGCCTTCCGTTTTTGTTTCGGCGTGTAGGCCGATTTGTTGCCGCGTGCCATGGCCGGGTCTTGTCAGATTCCGCGCCGCTGGCGTCCCCCGCGCACCGGCGCCTGTTTCTCGAGATGCCGGTCGCCGCTCGCGTTGTCGCCCGCGATCTTCTCGCGCGCGATCAGGCCGGGCTCGGTCGGTATGGCTACGTTGTCCGGCTCCCGGCGAAACTCCTCCTCGGCCTGCAACCAGTCCGCGAGGTCGTTGCCTTCCTTCCGCCCGCCCTGCTCCCAAATCTCGTAGGCGCGACGGGAAATCTCCTGAAAACCGGACACCTCGCGGGTGTCGTCCCGACTGGGTTGTGCAGTGCTCATGCGCCGAACGTAGCGCGCCACGCGTGCGCGCGGGATCGGGTCTCGCCCGGAGCGGTCCTGCGGGGAAGCGGCAGTCATCCGCCTTGGCGCTCGCGGGCCGCGGCAGTCTCGACATCGCCGCGCTCGCGCTTGCGCTCGGCGGGGTCGGTCGGCTCGTACATCTTCTCGCTCATGCGCGCCTGCCAGGATTCCGGCAGGATGCGCGCGCCAAACAGCATGGCCTTGTTCATGGCACCCGGCACGACGATGCGTTTGCCGGCCATCAATCCTTCGTAGGCCTTCTCCGCCACTTCCTGCGGCGAGAGCACCTGCTCCTCCTGGAACGCGCGCGTGTCGACCATGTGCGCCTTCGTCATGAAATCCGTGTCCACCGGCCCGGGGCAGAGCGCCGTCACCGTGATGCCGGCCGGCTCGAGCTCGGTGGCGAGCGACTCCGACCACGAGAGCATGAAAGCCTTCGTCGCGTGGTAAACGGCGAGGTTCGGCCCGGGCTGGAAACCCGCGATCGACGCCGTGTTCAAGATTCGGCCACGGCCGCGCGCCAGCATCTCGGGCAGGAACCCCCCCACGAGGCGCACGCCGGCTTCCACGTTGAGCCGGATCATCGCGATCTGTTCGTCGAGCGGGACCTCCCAGAAACGCCCGAGTCGGCCGAAGCCGGCGTTGTTTGCCAGGATCCCGACCGACCACCCGGTACCGGCGACCTCGTCGACCACGTGCCCGATCGCAGCCGCGTCGGTGAGATCGGCAGCGATGGTCTGCACTTTGACGGCGAACTCGGCGCCGAAGGCGCTGGCGACCGCGTTCAGCTCCGCCGCGACGGGAGCAACGATGATGAGGTTGTGGCCGTGCCGGGCGAACTCGCGGGCGAGCTCCAGTCCGATTCCGCTCGAGGCTCCGGTGATCAGCACAGCGTCTATGGCAGGGTTCATGACCCGGTGGATTGCTCGGCGTGTGCCAACGATCTGCCGCAAGAAAACGGCAGAGCGGTCCCGGTCTTCCGCCGATGCGCGATGATTCCGGCGTTCACGCGGCGGGGCATTCCGCACTCGGCGCGTGGCGCGGGACGCACAGGCCCGTTCCCGACACGCCGCTGGGAGGATCCGCCGATCACGGGCCCTGCGCGCCTCCGGTACACTCCGGGCATGCGCGCCATATGGAAAGGCTCCATCAGCTTCGGCCTGGTGAGCATCCCCATCGCCCTGCACAACGCCGTGCGCAGCGAAGAGGTGAAGTTTCGCCTGCTCCGCCGCTCCGATCTCAGCCCGGTGAACTACAAGCGCGTCGCCGCCACCGACGGCAAGGAGGTGCCGTGGGACCAGATCGTGAAGGGCTACGAGTACGAGAAGGACAAGTTCGTCGTGCTGAAGGACGAGGACTTCAAGCGCGTCGACATCGAGGCTACGGATACGATCGACATCATCGACTTCGTCGACCTGCGCGAAGTGAACCCGGTCTTCTTCTCCCGGCCCTACTACATCGAGCCGCAGAAGGGCGGCGCGCCCGCGTACCATCTGCTCCGCCGCGTGCTCGCCGACAGCGGCAAGGCCGGCATCTCGAAGGTCGTCATCCGCACGCGCCAGCACCTCGCCGCCGTGAAGGCCAACGGCGACCTGCTCGCCCTCGAGCTCATGCGCTTCGCCGACGAGATCGTTGATTCCGCCGGCGTGCGCGTGCCCGCCGAGAAGGCGCCGGGCAAACGCGAACTCGCGATGGCCAACACCCTCGTCGAGCAGCTCACCGCCAAATGGGATCCCGCGCGCTACACCGACGACTACCGCTCCGCGCTCATGGAGCTGATCGAGCAGAAGGTGAAGACCGGCGGCAAACGGCTACCCGCCGCCGGTCGCGACGAGCGCCGTGCCACGAACGTCATCGATCTCGCCTCCGTCCTGAAGCAGAGCCTCGCCGAAGCGCGCGCCGGCACCAAGCCCGCACCCGCTCGCCCGCGCACCCGGAAGCACAAACGCGCCGCCTGAACCGCCCACCCGCAATGGTCCGCCGCGCCCAGCCCGAGGTGAGGTTCACCAACCTGGAGAAGGTGCTCTTCCCCTCGGTGGGTTTCACGAAGGGCCAGGTGATCGACTACTACGTGGCAGTCGCGCCGTTCCTCCTGCCGCACCTCCGGCGCCGGCCGGTGAGCCTCGTGCGCTACCCCGACGGCGTTACGGGCGAGAAGTTCTACGCGAAAAACGCCCCGTCGTTCACCCCCGGTTGGGTGCACACCTTCGCGGTGCCGCGCACCCACCACGCGGGAAAGATCGACTACATCGTGATCGACGACGCGCCCACGCTCGCCTGGTGCGCGAACCTCGCCGCGATCGAGCTGCATCCATTTCTCCACCGCGCGCCGCGCCTCGACCGCCCCACGCACGTCGTCTTCGACCTCGATCCCGGCGAAGGCGCCGACTTGCGCGCCTGCGCCGAGGTCGCGTTCCACGTGAAGGCGATCGCCGACACGCTCGGACTCGCGCTCCTGCCGAAAGTCTCCGGCTCGAAAGGGCTCCAACTTTACGTGCCCCTCAACACCGCCACGACCTACGCCGCCACCGGCGCGTTCGCCAAGGCCGTCGCGCAGCTCCTCGAGCAGGAGCACCCGGACCTCGTCGTGAGCCGCATGGCCAAAAGCGAGCGACGCGATCGCGTGCTCATCGACTGGAGCCAGAACCACGCGGCAAAGACCACCGTGGCCGTCTACTCGCTGCGCGGCAAACGCGACACGCCATACGTCTCGATGCCCGTCACCTGGACCGAGCTCAAACGTCTGCGCCGGCCCGAGTCGCTCCTCTTCGAACCGCAGGCCGCGCTGCGCCGCCTCAAACGCCGCGGGGACCTCTTCGCCCCATTGCTCGGACTGAAGCAGAAACTCCCGCGCGACTTCGCCTCCGGTACACGCGCGAAGTCGCCTCCCGCCGCGCTCGCCGCCTACTCCGCCAAACGCGATTTCTCGCGCACGCGCGAGCCCGCGCCCGCCGTGGCGCCACCGCCGGCGGGCGGCGCTCCGCGGTTCGTGATCCAGAAGCACGCCGCCTCGCGGCTGCACTACGACCTGCGGCTCGAGATGGACGGCACACTGAAGTCCTGGGCCGTGCCGAAGGGGCTGCCGATGGAGCTGCACGTGAAACGTTCCGCGTTCGCGGTCGAGGACCACCCGCTCGGCTACATCGATTTCGAGGGCACGATTCCGAAAGGCCAATACGGCGGCGGCACCGTGATGGTCTGGGACATCGGCACCTACGAACTGCTCGGCGGCGACTACTCCGACGGCAACCTCAAGGTGCGTTTCGCCGGCCGGAAACTCCGCGGCGACTGGCACCTCTTCAAGATCCGCTCCGAGCGCGGAAAGGACGTGTGGCTCGTCGCGAAGTCCGGCGAGGCCGCACCTCCGCTCTCGGCGAAACAGGACGACGCCTCCGTGCTTTCCGGCCGCACGATGGCGCAGATCGCCGCAGCCACCGATGCGGTGTGGGAGTCGGACCGCGCAATGTAGCGCGCACGCCTGCTGGTCCACCACCCTCACTCCGGCGTGGTTTCGCGCACGACTTCCCGCGGCGCTTTGTCGTCGCGCAGACCGAGAAACACCGGTTGGCGCAGCAGCCCGTCGTCGGTCCACTCGGCGAATCTGATCTGCGCGACCAGCGATGGTCTCACCCAAGTGATCTCCGCCAGCGGGCCGCGCGACCAGCGATGCCGCAGGTTGTCCTCGGTGAAGCCGGCGAACGGGCAAGTCGCACGACGGCGGCGCGCCAGCTCGTGATGCAGCGCAGCGAGCGAACGGGTGTCGAAGCCAGTACCCACTTTCCCGGCATAGCGCAGCTTGCGGCCCTCGTGGTAGCCGACCAGCAGCGCGCCGAAATACTGACGGCTCCGCCGCGGCGCCGTGAATCCACCGATCACGAACTCCTGCTCGCCGAGCACCTTGCATTTCAACCACGCCCCGCTGCGCCGCCCGACTTCGTAGAGCGAGCCGAGACGTTTCGCGACAATGCCCTCGAGCCCCTGCCGGCGCGCCGCCGCGAGCAACTCCGCCGGCGGCTCATCGAAAACGGGCGAGCGCTGGAGCGGCGGAGGCACTTCCCACAATAGTTCCGCGAGTTCCCGCTGCCGGACTTCCAGCGGCTCGGCCAGAAGCGAACGGCCGGCGAGCTGCACCACGTCGAAAATGTAGAACACGATCCTCGGGCGCTCTCCCATTTCACGGCCCTGCAAGAACTGGAAACGCGACCGCCCTTCCGCGTCGACCGCGACGATCTCGCCGTCGAGCACCGCCGGTGCGCAGTCGAGTTTGCGCAGTGCCGCGACGATTTCCGGAAACTCCGCATCGAGCGGCTTGTGGTTGCGCGACCAGAGTTCGACCGACCCGGCGTTGAGTACGGCGATGGCGCGAAACCCGTCGTACTTGATCTCGCAGCGCCACGCGCCCTCGGGAGGACGGGCGACGGCGAGCGCTTTCATCGGTTCGACAAATGCGGCGCGCCGGGCGCCGGGGCGGTTGGTGCGAGCGGACATGCCCGGCTCCATTTGCACGAAACACGCCACGCCGCATCGGCGAGCCACTACGGGAGCTTCCCGGTGGCAAACTGCAACAAGCCCGCGCGCGCCGAACGCAAACTGCGACCGGCCCGCGCGCGAGTCGCAGCACCTCGGCGACGTTAACGCCGCCCGCGTCAGCCGGTTAGCGTTTCAGGCGGCGCGTTGGCCCGGTTCGCGCGGAGAGGCGCCGGTCCCCGCTGCGTCTCCTCAACCTCCTGCGAACACCATGTCCACCATCACCACCGAAACGCCCTATGCCTCCACGACCGTGACGGCCGACCGCACAACCGCCCCGCTGTGCTGGGGCGCAGTCATTGCGGGCGCCATCGCCGCGCTCAGCGCGCACCTTCTGATCACAACCTTCGGCGTCGGACTCGGCGTGCAGATGATCGACGCGCGGTCCGATCCCGATCCGGCAAAACGTTTCAGCGTCGGCGTCGGCATCGTGTGGTCGATCAGCGCGCTGCTGTCGCTCTGGCTCGGCGGCTGGGTCGCGGGCCGGCTCACGCCCGAGCCGAGTCGCGGGCTCGGACGCCTGCACGGCATGCTCGTGTGGAGTCTCGCCACCGTCGTGATGGCGTTCGCGGTGACCACCAGTTCCGGCCTGCTGCTCGGCGGAGTCGCGAAACTCACCGGCGAGGGTCTGGCGTTCGCCGGGCGGCAGGCCGGCCCCGTCGTCGCCGCGGGCGGCGACTTTGTGAAGCGCGCCGTCGAATCGAACCCGGACCTGATCGGCAGCTTCGTGCGCGAGGCGGTGCCGGAGGCGCGCGATATGCCCGCCGGCGACTCCCCTCAGGCACAGTCGAACCCGGGCGCCCAACGCGAGCTCTCCTGGGCGCTAGTCCGCTTCTTCTCGCGCGACAAGAACGACCGTCCGGCCGAGGCGCGCGCGGCGCTCGTGCGTGCGGTCGCCTCCGCCACCGGCGTCGACGAGGCGCAAGCCTCCCAGCGCGTGGATTCATGGATCACCGCCTACGACCAAGTGCAGGCCGACCTCGCCGACATGGCGCGCCGCACCGAGCAAAGCGCCCGCGAAGCGGCCGACGCCGCCTCGGGCTACGTGACGCATGCCGCGGTCTGGACGGTGGTGGCGTTCCTGATCGGAGCGATCTCCGCCGCGTGGGGCGGCACCAGCGGCGCGCGCTCGCGCCGCGAATACGACGCCGTGACCCCCGCCGAACCCGCCTAGGCGGCCTATCGGGCGAAATGCGGCATCCGCTCCGGCGGACCGTTGTCACACATCACGTGACAACGGTCGTTCCCGGGGGCCACCGTTCGCGCCGGCGCTGCCGGCGCCGCGGCGCCGGCTCAGCTCGGCATTGTACTTCGCGTGGAGTTCGCGGAATTCGCTGCAGTACCGCTCGATCTCCACTTCGGTGAGGTTCTCGAGATCGATCATCTCGTTGCGTGCGCCCTTGATCGCACGGAGCAGCTCGTCGAGTTTGAGGTGCATCGCGCGCGCGTCGCGGTTCTGCGTGTTCTGCACCAGAAAGAGCATGAGAAACGTGAGGATCGTGGTGCCGGTGTTCACGACGAGCTGCCACGCCTCGGAGTAGCGAAACGCCGGGCCGGTCAGCGCCCATGCGATGATGCACAGTGAGGCCACGGCGAACGCGAGGGGATGGCCGAGCGCCGAGGAGGTGGCCCGCGCCAAGCGGCCGAAGAGTTCGATCATACCTCCGCGCTCTGCAACGCTCATGCCACGAGCGTCGGCGCCGCGATGCGCGCGTGGACGGCAGGTGCAAACTGCACGGCGCATTCCGGACGCACTGCACCACGCATCGCCGCCGATGCAGCGTCCGTGTCGCGTTGGGGGCGACAACGCCCGGTGCCGCCGAGGCGGCTGGCGTGCGTGCGCAACGTTGGCATCGGCCGTGCAGAACCTCCGGCGAACCACACGCCACCGGAGCCGCGTAACGCGAGCTTCGTGACGTGCGGCGCAACCATCGTTCTCCGCGTCCGGTGCTCCGTCGATGGCAGCGACGGACGGGAGGCAACCTCAACCCGAACACCAAAACCACCATGCCTAGCATCGAATCGCTCCATGATCTTTTCGTCGAAGAAGTGAAGGACCTCTACAACGCCGAGACACAGCTCACCCACGCGCTGCCCAAGCTGGCAAAGGCGGCCTCCCACGAGGAACTCGCGACCGCGTTCCGCGATCACCTCAAGGAAACCGAGGGCCACAAGACCCGCCTCGAGCGCATCGCCGAGATGCACGACTTCTCGCCCAAGGGGAAAAAGTGCCTCGCGATGGAGGGCCTCGTCGCCGAAGGCGCCGAGGCGATCAGCGAGAAGGCGCCGTCGAGCGTGAAAGACGCCGCGCTGATCTGCGCCGCGCAGAAAGTCGAACATTACGAGATCGCCGGGTACGGCACCGTGCGGACGTTCGCCGAGCTCCTCGGCTACGAAGACGCCGCCAAACTCCTCGCCGCCACCCTCGAGGAAGAAGGCGCGGCCGACAAGAAACTCACGTCGCTCGCGGAGAACATCAACGTCGAGGCGGAACAGACCGCCGGCACCGGCGAATGAATCCCACTCCGGCGCGGACCCGCTCGGTCCGCGCCGGTTCTTTCATCACCCAGGGCGCACCATGCGTCTCCCGAATCAATCCCTCGAGGGCCGCGTCGCCCTCGTGACCGGTGCGGGCTCGGGCATCGGCAGAGCCACCGCCAAGATCCTCTCGTACGCGGGCGCATCGGTCGCGCTTGTCGGCCGGACGCGGGAGGAACTCGACGCAACCCACGCCGAGATCGCGGCTATCGGTGGGCAGAGCATCGTCGGCGTGGCCGATGTCGCGAATCCCGCGGCGCTCGACTCTGTCTTCGCCCAAGTACAGACCGCGTGGGGTCGGCTCGACATCGTCGTGGCCAACGCCGGCGTGAACGGCCTGTGGGCTCCGCTCGAGGAGATCACACCCGAGGAATGGGATCGCACGCTCGATGTGAATCTGCGGGGCACCTACCTCACGGTGCGCGCGGCGTTGCCGGCGCTCAAGCGCGCGGGTGGGGCGATCGTCGTCGTCTCCTCGGTGAACGGCACGCGCATGTTCAGCAACACCGGCGCGAGCGCGTATGCGACGTCGAAAGCCGGCCAATTGGCGTTCGCCCGCATGATGGCGCTCGAGCTCGCGCCCAGCCGCATCCGGGTGAACACCGTGTGCCCCGGATCGATCCTCACCCACATCGACGACAACACCGCCAAACGCGATCTCGCGCAGGTGAAGACTCCGGTCGAGTTTCCCGCCGGCGTCGTGCCACTCACCGAAGGGGAGCCCGGCACCGCCGGCCAGGTCGCCGAGCTGATCTGGTTCCTCGTGAGCGACGCAGCCAGCCACATCACCGGCACCGAGGTGTTCATCGACGGCGCGCAATCGCTGTTGCAGGGCTGAGCTCCCGGCCTGCCACCGGGCCGCGCATACGGGATTCCGCCCGATGGCGGAGCGAAGCGGACCCGATTAACCTCCGCTAACGACAGAATGGTAGTCCCCCCTCATCCTGGAGCGCCGGCCGCGAGCTGCGGCGGCGAACTCCGCATACATCGCCGGTTCTCCCGCGGTGCCTGACCCAGTAACGGAGGTCCGCATGACTTATCCGCGCGTGCGTCCCGCATCGCCCGCACGGCCACCGAACCCGGCGCCATCGCGTCGATTCGCCCTGCATCACTCCGGCCGGTGGCGCTGGCGGCCGTTGTTCAAACTGCTCACTCCACCCTCGGAGCGGCCGGTTTGGGTGCGTGTGTGGGTTGTCGCCGTGAGCCTCTCGGTGGCGCTGGCCACTCGCTTCTTCCTCGCCGGCGTGCTCGAGTATCGGGCGCCGTTCACGATGGCGCTACCGGCGATCCTCGTGAGCGCGTGGATCGGCGGCACACTCGCGGGCATCGTCTGCACCGTGCTCGCCACCGTACTCGCCGGCTCGCTGTTTCTCGCGCCCGCCGGCGGGCTCTGGATCAGCAATCTCCCCGATCTCCTCACCGCCTTCCTGTTTCTGGCGCAGGGCATCATCCTGAGCCTGCTCTGCGGTCTGCTGCACTCCGTGTTCGGCGAATGGCGCCGCGCGCAGAATCAGGCCGCGATTGATTTCGAGAACCTCGCCAACCGCGCCCCGGGCTTCGTGTGGTCGGTCGAGCCCGACGGCTCGCCTCGCTTCGTGAACCAGAACTGGCTGCGCTTCACCGGACTCGACGGTTGGGGCCCGACCGCCGACCGGCTCGCGCCCGTTCACCCGGTCGATCTGAACCGCGTACGGGGAGCCGTCGCCGAGGCCCGCGCGAAACGCGAAGCCTACTCGATCGAGTACCGCCTCCGCCGGCAGGACGGGCAATACCGATGGATCCTCGAACACGGCATCCCGCAGGTGGCGGACGACGGCCGGCTTGAGGGCATGATCGGCTCCTGCGCCGATGTGACCGCTGTCCACCAGGAGCGCGAGGAGCTGCTCTTCATCGCCGAGCTCCAGAGCGCGCTGTCCTCCACCCTCGATATCGAGAAAACGGCGACCGGCGTGGCCCGCGCGATCGTGCCGGCGCTGGCCGATTGGTGCGCGATCCACCTCGCCGGCGAAGATGGCGCGGGCGAGCCGTTGTTCCATTCCACCAAGGCCGACGGCAGCATCGTGGCCGCGCCCCTCTCCTCGGCCGCAGCGAGCACGTTGCTCACCTCTGCCGCCCAGCGGGTGCTCAACTCCGGCGCCCCGCTCTTCGCCAGCACGATCGACGAGACGTTCCTTGGCGCCGTCTGCGGCGAACCGGTGGACGCGAACAACCAACACGACCTGCCGCTCAACTCCTACCTCGGCGTGCCGCTGCGGGTGCACGGCCGCACGATCGGCGTGCTCTCGATGGCCACCTGCGGTCCGAATCGCGCGCTCGGCGACGACTCGCTCGAGCTCGCACAGCGGATCGCCGGCATCGCCGCCTTCGCCCTCGAAAACGCCCGCCTCTACCGCCGGGCGCAGGAGGCGCTCGCCGCCGAGGCCGAGGCCCGTCACGAGCGCGAGCGCAGCGACCGCCAATTCCGCGCCGCATGGGACGCCGACGTCTTCGCCACCTGCGTGCTCGACCGCAGCGGCCACGTCACCGCCGCCAACGACGCGTTCCTTCGCCTCAGCGGCTACACCGCCGAGGAGCTCGCCGCCGGCCGGATCGACCTGCACTCGCGACTCGGCAATCGCGAGGCGCAGTTCGGCCAGTTCACCTGGGAACACCTGCCCGAGAGCGGCCCCTGCGAGCCGTTCGAGAAAGTCTGCCTGCGGCGCGACGGCAGCTGCGTGCCCGTGCTCGTCGCCGGCAGCATCCAGCCCGATCGCGAATCGTGCATCATCTTCCTGATCGATCTCACCGCCCGCAAAGCCGCGGAAACGGCGCTCGAGCGGCAGCGCGCACTCCTGAAGACGATCATCGACACCGTGCCAGCGATGGTCGGTTACATCGACCCGCGGGAACGTTTCGTCCACCACAACCTCGCCTTCGAGGAATGGCTCGGCCGCGGCTTCCCCGAGATCCACGACCGTTCTCTGCGCGAGGTGCTGCCGGCCGGGGCTGTCGCGCCGTTCGAGACTCAGCTGCGCACCGCGCTCGGCGGCAAGAACGTGCGCTTCGAACTCGTCCTCGCCTCGCGCACCCGGCCCCGCGACGTGATGGTCAGCCTCCGGCCCGACATCGACGCCGACGGCTCCGTCGCCGGCGTGGTCGTGCACGCCTTCGACATCACCGAATCGCGCCGGCTCGGCGCAGCCATCGCGCGCAGCGAGAAACGCTATCGCACGCTCATCTCCGCGAGCGCGGCGATCGTGTGGGCCGCGGATTCCTCGGGCGCGATCGTCGAGGCCGACGGCTGGGAACGTTTCACCGGGGAGAGCCACGCCGCCGGGCCGTTCCGCTCGTGGTGGGAACGTATCCACCCAGACGACCGCTCGCGCGTGGAGACCGGCTGGCACCTCGCCTGCCGCTCCGGCGCCAACTGGGAATGCGTCTACCGCCTCCTCGCCCGCGCCGGCCGTTATCACCACGTGCACGCCCGGGCCGCCGCGATCACCGCCGAAGCTGGCGAGGTGGTCGAGTGGGTCGGCACCGTCACCGATATCCACGGACAGGTCGAGGCCGAGCAGTCGTTGCGCCGCAAGGAGGCCGAGCTCGAGCTCGCCGTGAACACCATGCCCGCGCTCGTCTCGTACGTGAACCGCGACCTGCGTTTCGGGCTCGTCAACCGTGCGCACGAACAGTGGTTCGGCCGCGAGCCCACCGCCATCCGCGGCCTGCCGGTACGCGAGCTGATCGGCGAGACGGCGTTCGCCGCGATGTACGACAAGATCGCGCGCGTGCTCACCGGCGAAACCGTGCGCTACGAAGCCGAGGTGCAGTTCGGCAACGGGCCCCGCCGCTGGATCACCGCGCAGTTCACGCCGCATTTCGGCGACGATTCCCGCGTCCTCGGCTACTTCAGCCTCATCCTCGATACCTCCGAGCGCCGAGCCGCCGAGACGCAGCTCGCCGAGGCGCTGGAGCGCTACCGCTTCCTCGCCGACGCGATGCCGCAGAACGTCTGGACCACCGACTCCGCCGGCCGCATCGACTACGCGAACCAGCGCTGGGTCGATTACACCGGGTGCAACGTCGAGCAGATGCGCGCGCGTGAGTTCGGCGCCTCCATCCACCCCGACGACGTCGAGCAGACACGCGTACAGTGGGAAACCGCGCTCGCCGACGGGCGACGTTTCGAGATCGAGCACCGCCTGCGCGATTGCGCCGGCCGCTACCACTGGTTCCTCAGCCGTGCCCTCGCCCGCCGCGACGCCCAGGGGCGGATCGTCCAGTGGGTCGGCACCGACACCAACATCGACGCCCAGCGCCACTCGTTCGCCGCCCTCGCCGAGGCACGCAGCGAGCTCAAACGCCACGCCGAGAACCTCGAGCAGGAGATCCGCCAGCGCACCGCACGCCTCGAGGAGGTGAACGTGGAACTCGAGGCGTTCACCTACTCCGCCTCGCACGACCTCCGCGTGCCGATCCACCACGTCCACGAGTTCGCCCAGGCCATCGCCGCCGATTCCGGCAGCAAACTCTCGGCCCGCAGCTGCGACGACCTGCGGCTCATCATCTCCTCCACGGAGCGCATGGACACGCTCATCGTCGATCTGCTCGCCTACAGCCGGCTCTCCCGCGCCGAACTCGAGATCGTCCCCACCCCGCTCGGGCCGATGGTCGACTCCGTGCTCGCCGGTTTCCGCGCGACCATCGCGCGCGCGCAAGCCGTCGTCGAGGTGGAGCGACCGTTGCCGACCGTGCTCGCCGATCGCGTCGGCCTCTCCCAGGCGCTCTCGAACCTGGTGGCCAACGCGCTGAAGTTCTCCGCCCCCGGCCGCACACCACGCCTCATGCTGCGCGCAGCGGAGGCAGACGGCGCCACGCGGCTCTACGTCGAGGACAACGGCATCGGCATCCCGGCCAACCAGCACCGCGCGGTCTTCCGGCTCTTCCACCGGCTCAACGGCGCCCAGAAATATCCCGGCACCGGGATCGGCCTCTCCCTCGTCGCCAAGTCCATGGCACGCATGGGCGGCAGCTGCGGCGTCGAATCCGAGCCGGGCGTCGGCAGCCGCTTCTGGCTGCAGTTCCGCGCGTCCGAACCAGCGCCTCTCGGGTCGGGTAAACTCCCCGAGAAACAGGCCTGAGCCCACGCGGGCAAGCCACCCCGATGGGCGCGCCACGCCCGACGCGGCATCATCGCCGCGCCATGAAGAACCAACAAATCCTAGCTGCCGCGCGACGCACGGGCAGCGCATTCCTTGTCATCCTCGGGGCCGCCACCTTGTCCGCCGCCGATACCTCCCCCTCCAACTCCTCCACCACGCCGCGCACCACGCCGAGCCAGGGCCAGTCCCAGAAATCCGATACCTGGGACAGCTCCGGCTCGAACACCGGCTCCCAGCGCGACGA
This sequence comes from Opitutaceae bacterium, assembly GCA_035298965.1. Taxonomy (GTDB): domain Bacteria; phylum Verrucomicrobiota; class Verrucomicrobiia; order Opitutales; family Opitutaceae; genus CAJCBL01. The sequence continues at coordinate 21,554 of DATGXO010000055.1, forward strand.
CAATGCCGCCCGCGGCACCGGCACCGCCTCCGGCATGGGCATGGCCGGCGACCAGGACGTGCCGCAGGGCTCGACCCAGCTCGACCGCGACGACCGCAAGTTCCTCGAGAAGGTCGCCAAACTCGGCCAAGAGGAACTCGCGCTTTCCCGCATCGCCTCCGACCGCGCCACCAATCCGCAGGTACGCGCATTCGCCGCCGACATGGTCCGCGAGCACACCAGCGCCAACTCCGAGATCTCCGCGCTCGCCCAGCGCAAGGGTGTCTCCCTCGCCGCCGATGGCGCGCAGGACCGCCAGAAGATGGAATCCAAGTGGACCGACAAACCCGTCGGTGGCTTCGACGAGGATTACGTCGAGGCGGCCATCTCCAACCACAAGAAGACCATCGACGAACTCGAGGACGCCGCTGATTCGAAGGATCCCGAGATCGCGGCCTTGGCGAACAAACTTCTGCCGACCGTCCGCGCTCACTTGGCGCACGCGCAGAACCTCGAAAAGACGCTCGACTGAGCGCCACCGCCGACTGCCGAACACGCCGCGGGCTCCCGATGCGGGAGCCCGCTATTTTTTCGCCGCTCGCGCCAG
>DATGXO010000056.1:0-6609 GCA_035298965.1 Opitutaceae bacterium
TGAGACCGACCTGCAGCCCGGCGATCGTCTCCTGCTCTCCAGCGACGGCCTGACGAAGCCCGTCGAATCGGCCCAGCTCGCCGTCGCCCTCGCGCGCGCCGATTCCCCCGCCGGCGCCGTCGCCGACCTCATCGCATTGGCCAACGCCGCCGGCGGTCCCGACAACATCACCGCCGTCGTCGCCTTCGCCACCCCGGCGTAAACGGGTCGCACCTCAGCGCACCGCGATCGTGAACGGCGCGAAGACTTCGCGGCCCGCGACGTCCACCTGCGCCCATACGACGTAGAGCCCCGGCTCCGGCAACGTCACTCTGAAGCTCAACTCCGGTCGCCACGGGTCCGGCGGTTTGGCGAGGTCGGTCTCGTTCGGATGCAGGTGCGCGAAACCACGGCGCGCCTGATCGAAAGCGACCAGATGCGCGAAGGCGCCCATCACGGGCTCGAGCGTCACCGGGCCGCCATCCGGCGCCTCGATCGCGAGCCTCAGCTCAGTCACCTCGCGTGCCCGTAGCTCCAGTTTGGATGCGGTGAGCGCGAACCGCAACCCATCGCGTTCACAGCGGCTCGCCTCCTGCAGCACCGGGGCGCCGGCCGCGCCGGTTACGGTGAATGCCGCCGCCGCGTAGAGCCCGCGCCCCGTCGCCACCGGCACGAAATCCGCGAACACCCGGTGGACTCCGCCGCAGTTCGGCGTGAGTTCGAAGCGCCACTCGCCCGCCCGCCCGCCGGGCTCGGGATGCACGTGGTGATACTCCTCGAGACTTGGATCGACGACGAGCAGGTGCAGCTTGCGCGTGTGTGCGACCGCCAGATCGTCGGGGCCGATCGGCTTCCCGCTCGCGGTGCGCAGCGTGAGCACAAACGCCTGCACCCGCCCCGGTTCGGCGTCCGCCGGCGCGAGCGTCATCCGCACCGGCGACGGCACATCGACCACGGGCAGGAACTGCGGGTTCGCCGGATCGCAGAGCTCGATGCCGTTGCCGCCGGCCACGCGGAAATCCATGTGCCCGAGATTCGTGCCGGTGGGCAGCCGCCGTACGAGCCAGAACGCCGCCAGTGCCGCCGCCGTGAGCGCCGCGATCTGCCACCACTGCCGCCGGCCGAGCCGTGAGCGCGGTGTTGTCATGAAGAGTCGGAGGCGCCCAGTTTCGCGAGAAACGTTTCCGGCTGCCACAGGCTGCCGTCCTCACGCCACACGATCCTCCCGGTCTCGTCGATCAACACGGTCGTGAGCGAGTGCTTCAGCAGCGCGCCGTCGAATTCCACGAGCACGCCCATCTGCGCGAGCAGATCGCGGATCGCGCCCTCGGGACCGGTGAGCAGGGAGAAGTTCGCCGTGTCGATGCCGTTCGCCGTCGCGTAATCCCGCAGGACGCCGGGCGTGTCGTAGGCCGGATCGAGCGTGATCGAGACGAGCTCGAGATTCGCCACGTCGGCCCGCCGCGCGGCGCGTTGCAGCGCGACCATGCGCGCGGTCGCCGCCGGGCACATCGTCGCGATCGGGCAACGCGTATAGATGAAATTCAACACCACACGTTTCCCGCGCAGCCGCTCGATGCGCACGACTCGCCCGTCCTGGTCGAGCAACGCAAACTCCGGCGCGGCCTCGCCCACTTCGCGGTACGCCTTCGTCCCGCGGATAACGGTGTCCTGTTTCAACGCCGCCGCTCCCGCGCCGAGCGCGCGCGTCGTGTCGGCATCGTCCGGCCAGAGGTTCTCGAGCGAAAACTCCGTGTCGCGTTGCACGAGCGTGGCGCGGATTCGGCGCCCCTCCCGCGCGATGGCGAGATCACCCTCGCGCACGGTGAACTCCATCGTCATCGCCGGCATGAGCCCGGGGATGTCGTCGTGTTGCACGCGGAGCGTCCGGCTCGGCACGTCGACCGCGAGCACCACGCCGGTGAGCGGGTAGCGGCGCGCGCCGTCCGCGGCGGGCGCGGTGTCGCCTTCGTGCCGTGCGCAGCCGGCGGCGATCCACAACGTCAGCACGAGCACACAACGGAGCACGGCGGGGCGGGCCATCAGAAGAAACGTCATCGGGTCCCGTGCGAGAGAAGCAAAAAGGATAGCTTGTCAAAGCGGTTGCCGAAAACGCCGCGCTCCGTTGCGTCACGACAACCGCGGCATCTACCCATGCCCAATCCTTCGTACGCCCGCGTCCATCCCCACGCGCTGGCCCTCGCCGCCGCCTCCGGCGCGCTCTGGGTCTTCGTCCTCGTCTCGCTCGGTGCCTTCACCACCAGCATCGGGGCGGGGATGGCGTTTCCCGACTGGCCGTTGTCGAACGGCTCTCTCAACCCGACCGGCTGGCTCACCGATCTCGCGATGTTCGCCGAGCACTCGCACCGGCTCAGCGCCGCCGCGATGACCGGCATCTCGCTCGTGCTCTTAGTGTGGATCCGGCGCGTCGAGCCGCGGCGGTGGGTGCGCCACCTCGCAGGGTGGACGCTCGCGCTGGTCTTTGCGCAGGCGCTGCTCGGAGGGCTGCGCGTACTGCTCGAGCGGCACACCATCGCCGAACTCGAGACGACGCTCGGCCGCCTGTTCGCGATGGCGCACGCCGGGCTCGCGCAGGTGTTCGTGTGCGCCGTGCTCGCGCTGGCGGTCGGAGTTTCGCACCGCTGGGCCACCGCGCCGCTTGAGGAATACTCGCCAAAAACACGCCACTGGGGGCTCGTGTGCTGCGCGCTTCTGCTGGTCCAACTCGCTGTCGCCGCGGTGATGCGCCACAGCTTCGCCGGTCTGGCGATTCCGAGCTTTCCGTGGAGCAATCCCGAAGGCGGTGTGCTGCCGGCGGCGTGGGACTTTCGCGTCGGAATCCATTTCGCCCACCGGTTGCTCGCACTCGTGCTGGTGTGCGCGCTGCCGTTCTTCGTGACCAAGCTGCGCGGCGACCCGGCGGCCGGATCGGGCATTCGCCGGCTTGGCGCCCTCGTCGTGGCATTGCTCGCGGCGCAGATCGCCCTCGGCGCCGCCTCCGTGCTCACGCACCGCAGCCCGCAGATCACCACAGCGCACGTGTTCGTGGGCGCGCTGCTGCTCGCAGGCACATTCCTGCTCACCTTGCTCGCACACCGCGCGCGTATCGAATCAACGGCCGCACCTGCCGCCCATCCTGTGCAACGCGAACCGGCCGCCTCGCTCACCCCGTGACTCCGCCCCACACCATCGCCACGCCCATTCCGCAAGCCGCCGTTGCGCCGAACACCACGTGGCGCGACTGCCTAGAACTCACGAAACCGGGACTGAGCCTGCTCTCGGTCCTGACCGCGCTCGCCGGTTATTTCGCCGCGCGACCCGAGGTTGCGTTGCGGCCGCTGCTCGCACTCGCGGTCGGCACCACGCTTTGCGCAGGCGGCGCGGCGGCGCTGAACCAGTTCATGGAGGCCGACACCGATGCGCGGATGCGCCGCACGCGTGACCGTCCGCTGCCGGCCGGCCGCCTGCCGTCCGGCGCCGCGTTCGTGCTCGGGACAGGGCTCTGTTTCATCGGCGTCGCACTGCTGCTCTCGCTCGTGAACGGCCTCGCCGCCGCCTGCGCAGGGCTGACGATCATCACCTACCTCGCGCTCTACACGCCGGCCAAACGCACCTCGCGCTGGTCGACCGAGATCGGCGCAGTCGCGGGCGCGTTCCCACCGCTAATCGGCTGGGCGGCGGCGGAAAACGCGCTCGGGCCGCTCGGCTGGATCCTCTTCGGGGTGCTGCTGCTCTGGCAGATCCCGCACTTCATGGCGATCGCCTGGCTCTGCCGCGACGACTACGCCGCCGCGGGTTTCCCGATGCTCGCCGTGCGCGACTCCGGCGGGCGGAGCGTGGCGAGTTATGCGTTCGTGGCGACACTGCTCCTCGGCGCGCTCGGCTTCGCGCCGGTCATGCTCGGGTTCTGCACGTGGGCGTGCGGTGCCGCCGCGGCATTGCTCGGCGGCTGGTTCGCACGGGTCGCGTGGCAGTTCGTCCGCGGGGAGAAGACCGCCTCCGCCGCGCGCCGGCTCTTCCTCGTATCGATCATCCATCTGCCGCTCCTCCTCGGAGCGCTCGTCGCCGATCGCCTCCTCTTCCGCTGAACCGTGACCACCGCCGAGATTCCCACCATCAACGCCGTGCTCAACGGCTGCGCCACGCTCCTGATCACGACCGGGTTCGTGTGTATCCGAACTGGCCGGCGCATCGCGCACCGGGTCTGCATGCTCGCGGCGGCGTGCGCTTCGGGACTGTTTCTCGTCGGCTATGTCGCGCACAAGATCCTCGTGCGCGGCGTGCACACGCCGTTCGCCGGTCCCGAGCCGCTGCGTTCCGCGTACCTCGTGCTGCTGATCTCGCACGTGGTCCTCGCGATCGCGATCGCGGGCGCGGTGCCGCGCACGTTCTGGTTGGCATTGAGCGGCCGTTACGAACGCCACCGCGTGTGGGCGCGCTGGACGTTCCCCATCTGGCTCTACGTCTCCGCGACCGGCGTCCTCGTCTATCTCTGTCTCTACGTCTGGTGGCCGCCGGCCGCCGCCTAAACCTCGTCCTCCCATGCCTCGCTTCCTCGCGCGTCTCGTCTCCCTCGGCCGGCTGCACCTCGGCGCCGCCGCGGCGTTGCTGTTGCTCGCCGGCTGCAACCTCCGCGGGCCACAATCGACTTTCGAGACGAAGGGTCCCGTGGCGCGCACGCAACTGGAGGTCTTCAACGTCACCTGGTATGTCACGCTCGGGATCTTCATCGTCGTCGGTCTCGCGCTCGCGTACGCGACAATCCGTTACCGCGCCCGCACCAAGGCCGACGAACACGCCGAACCTCCGCCGCAGAGCCACGGCAACCCGCTCGTGGAGTTCGGTCTCGTCGCCGCCTCGATCGCCTGCCTCGTCGTGATCGCCGTGCCGACGTTGCGCGGCATCGCCTACACCTACGCGGTGCCCGCCGCCGAGAAGGACGACGCTCTGGTGATCAACGCCGTGGGCGCGCAGTGGTGGTTCCGCTTCGAGTATCCGTCGATCTCCGCCGCCCTCGGCAACGGGGCGCAGGCCCCGCTCGCGACGGCCAACGAGCTCGTCATCCCTGTCGGCCGCCCGGTGCACATCAACCTCCGCACCTCCGACGTGATGCACAGCTTCTGGGTCCCGAAGCTCGCGGGCAAAGTCGACATGATCCCCAACCGCGGCAACCACCTCTGGCTGCGCGCGGACGAGCCCGGCTACTACTTCGGCCAGTGCGCCGAGTTCTGCGGCGAGAGCCACGCTGTGATGCGCTTCCGCGTGATCGCCCTCGAGCCCGCGGCCTTCGACGCCTGGGTCGCGCGCCAGACACAAACCGCAGCCACCCCTCCGCCGCACGACGACGCCCTGGCGTCCGCCCCATCCGCACCGCGGGCACAGCTCGTGGGCTTCAAACTGACGAACGCCAGCGGGGCAACCTACGGCGAATTCGACGGCGATCTGTTCGCCTTCTGGCAACGCCAACAGCAACCCTCGCCGGTCGACACCGCCCTCGCCGGCCGCGGCCGTCGGCTCTTCACCGAGAAGACCTGCGCCGGCTGCCACACGATCCGCGGCCACGACTTCGGCGGCGTCACCGGCCCCGACCTCACGCACTTCGCCTCGCGCACCACGCTCGCGGCCGGCCTCGTCGACAACACCGACGCCAATCTCCGCATCTGGACCACGCACCCCGAAACCGTGAAACCCGGCAACAAGATGGCGCAGGGCTATCGCGACAACCACGTCGCGGTCACCCCGGCCGATGCCGACGCCCTCGTGGCCTATCTCCGCAGCCTCCACTGACCCGCGTTCCCATGTCCGACGTGCTCACCTCTCCCGCCGCCACCGATCCCTCCGCCGCTTCGGCCAAACCGTTCCTGCTCTTCCGCCGCCCGCACGCGCAGCATGGATTGGTGAGCTGGCTCACCACGGTCGACCACAAGCGTATCGGTCTGCTCTACGGGATCTCGGCGCTGTTCTTCTTCCTCGTCGGCGGTTTCGAGGCGCTGCTCATCCGCGCGCAACTCGCCGTGCCGAACGGCACCGTGCTCACCGCGGCGCAGTACAACCAGCTCTTCACGATGCACGGCACGACGATGATCTTCCTCGCCGTGATGCCGCTCTCCTCCGCGTTCTTCAACTACATGGTGCCGCTCATGATCGGCGCGCGCGATGTGGCGTTCCCGCGGCTGAACGCCTTCAGCTTCTGGACGTTTCTCGCCGGTGCGATCATCCTCAACGCGAGCTGGTTCGTGCCGGCCGGCGCGCCGGATGTCGGCTGGTTCGGCTACGCGAATCTCACCTCGCGCACCTACAGTCCGGACCACAGCACCGACTTCTGGATCATGGGCCTGCAGATCCTCGGAGTGGCGTCGATCGCCGCGTCGTTGAACTTCATCACCACGATCGTGAACCTGCGCGCGCCGGGGCTCACGATGATGCGGCTGCCCGTCTTCGTATGGATGACATTGATCACGTCGTTCCTGATCATCCTCGCGTTTCCCGCGATCACCATCGCGCTGGTCGAGCTGATGATGGACCGGCAGTTCGGCACGAATTTCTACGAGGTGTCCAACGGCGGTCTGCCGATCCTTTGGATCCACCTCTTCTGGGTCTTCGGCCACCCCGAGGTGTACATCATCATCC
>DATGXO010000057.1:0-26278 GCA_035298965.1 Opitutaceae bacterium
GCGCCGTGCGTGCAGCGCACGTCGTTGGCCTCGATCTCGAGGCCGGGGAGGGAGTTCGCCTCGGCGTCGGGCGAGCAGAGCAGATTGCGGTTGCTCTGGTAGGCATCCGTTTTCTGGGCACCGGGATCGACGACGATCAGGCCGGAGAAGATGGTGCGCGCCTTGTCGAAGAGGGCGTTCTTGTAGAGGAGGTCGGAGCCGGTGTGCGGCGACTGGTGCGACTGGAGCGTGCGCTGGTCGAACTCCTGGTCGCCGTGCGCGACGGCGAGCGAGAGCATCTGGCTGAACGCCCCCGGACCTTGGAGACGGCTGTGGCTCTCGGTACGGGTCTGGCGGCCGCCGAGCTGGAGGCCGAGCGAGAGCACGCGGCCGTCGCGCTGGACGACGGTTTCGTTGCCCTGGAAACCGAGTGAGCTGCGGCTCCAGCGCTGAGCGGAGACGTAGGTGACCTGCGCGCCGGGGCCGGCGTAGAGGTCGTTCACGCCGGCGGAGAAGGTGGTGTCGGTGTCGCTCGCGGACTGGCGGAACTCGACGACGGTGACCTTGGCGTTGTCCTCGGCGACGACGAGCGTGTGCGGGAAGACGGCCGAGCGGCCGCCGGCGGCCCAGTGGTAAACGACGAGCGGCAGGTTAACCTCGACGCCCTTCGGCACGTAGATGAACGCGCCGCCGGTGGTGAGCGCGCGATGGAGCGCGGTGAGCTTCTCCGAGCCGAGCGCGGAATCCTGCGCCATGAAGTGCGCCTGGATGAGCGCGGGGTGGCGGAGGACGGCGTGCTCGATCGAATCGAAGATCACGCCGGCCTTCACGAGGTGATCGGGCAACGTGTCCTGCGCGACGCGCACGTCGTTCACGTAGATCGCCTGGGCGGTGCGCTGCTTGACGAGATTGGATCGCGCGACTGCGGAGGCGACGATCTCGGAGGAGGCGGGCGCGGCGAGCGGGAACGGCTCGTCGAGGCGCAGGCCTTGGATGCTGGAGAAGCGCCAGAGTTCGTCGGTGCGTTTCGGCAGCGGCAGCTCGAGGTAGTGAGCCCAGGCGCGGCGCTTGAGGTCGGTCCACCAAGCGGGGAGGTGTCCGAGCTTGGCGGACACATGGTCGAAGGCGGAGGGATGAATGAGAGCCGGCTCAGGCGTGGCGGGGGCTGCTGGAACGGGAGCGGAGGACATCGGGAAGATTTTCGATTTTGGATTGCCGATTTGCGATTGGCGGAACGCGGCGAGGCGTCTTCGGAGGCGTTCAGTTGGGATCGCGGAGCGGCGGTGTGACCGATTTTCGATTTTGGATTTTCGATTTCAGATTGCCGGAGGGGGCGGTGTCCGAGGGCCGGAGAAATCGGCAATCGGCAATCGCCAATCGGCAATGAGTCGGCTCAGCCGACGCTTCCTTCCATCTCGAGGTCGATGAGGCGCTTGAGTTCGACGGAGTACTCCATCGGGAACTGGCGCACGAGGTCGTTGACGAAGCCGTTCACGGCGAGGCTCATCGCCTCGGCCTCGGTCAGGCCGCGCTGCTGCATGTAGAAGATCTGCTCTTCGCTGACCTTCGAGACGCTCGCCTCGTGCTGGGTGAAGTTGTCGCCGCCTTTGACGGTGATCGCCGGATACGTGTCGGTGCGGCTGTTGGTGTTGATCAGCAGCGCGTCGCACTCGGTGTTGTTCTTGCAGCCCTTAAGGTGCTTCGGGATGTGGACGACACCGCGGTAGGTCGCGCGGCCTTCGCCGACGGAGATCGACTTGGAGATGATCGTGGAGGACGTGTTGTCGGCGGCGTGGATCATCTTGGCGCCGGTGTCCTGGTGCTGGCCGTCGTTGGCCAGCGCGATCGAGATGACTTCGCCTCGGGCGCCTTCGCCCTTCAGGACGACGCCCGGGTACTTCATCGTGAGGCGGGAGCCGATGTTGCAGTCGATCCACTTGATCTCGGCGCCCTCCATCGCGAGCCCGCGCTTGGTGACGAGGTTGTAGACGTTGGGCGCCCAGTTCTGGACGGTGATATACTGGATCTTCGCGTTCTTGAGCGCGACGAGTTCGACGACCGCCGAGTGGAGCGTGGAGGTGGTGAACTTCGGGGCGGTACAGCCCTCCATGTACGTCACCTCGGAGCCTTCATCGACGATGATGAGGGTGCGCTCGAACTGGCCGAAGTTCTCGGCGTTGATGCGGAAGTAAGCCTGGAGCGGATGCGAGACCTTGATCCCGGGCGGCACGTAGATGAACGAGCCGCCGGAGAACACGGCGCTGTTGAGCGCGGCGAATTTGTTGTCGCTGGTCGGGATGACCTTGCCGAACCACTTGCGGAAGAGCTCGGGGTGCTCGCGCAGGGCCTGCGTCGAGTTCATGAAGATCACGCCCTGTTTCTCGACGGCGGACTTGATGTTCGAATACGCCGCCTCGGAGTCGAACTGGGCCTCGACGCCGGCGAGGAACTTGCGCTCCTGCTCGGGGATGCCGAGGCGTTCGAAGGTCTTCTTGATGTCGTCGGGCACCTCGTCCCAGGAGCGTTTCGGCTTCTGGCCTTGGGCGAGGTAGTAACGGATTTTCTGAAAATCGATGTTCTCGAGATCCTTCGTCGCCCAGTGGGTGGGCAGCGGCATGGACTCGAATGTCTTCAGCGCCTTGTGGCGGAACTCGCGGATCCAGTCGGCCTCCTTCTTGGCGGCGCTGATGTAGTCGACGGTGGCGGCGGAGAGGCCGGTGCCGGCGTCGAAGTTGTACTTCACGTCGTAGGTGAAGTCGCCGACGCTCTGGTCGATGCCGGTGACGGGATTGGCCTCGGCGGTCTCTTCGGGCGGGACGAGGGTGGCTTCGGAATCGGAGAGGGAACTCATGCGCGTGGTGCGTTGCTGCGGTTGGTGGTGCGCGGGTAGCGGGCCGGAGCGGCGCGCTTCAGGCGGTGGCGGGCGCGGCGAGCTCGTTTTTCACCCAGTCGTAACCCTTGGCCTCGAGCTCGAGGGCGAGGGTCTTGTCGCCGCTCTTCACGATGCGGCCGTCGTACATGACGTGGACGAAGTCCGGGACGATGTAGTCGAGCAGGCGCTGGTAGTGAGTGATGAGCAGCACGCCGAGCTTCGGGCCGCGGAGGGCGTTGACGCCTTCGGCGACGATCTTGAGCGCGTCGATGTCGAGGCCGGAGTCGGTTTCGTCCATCACGGAGTAGGCGGGCTCGAGCATCGCCATCTGGAGGATCTCGCAGCGTTTCTTTTCGCCGCCGGAGAAGCCTTCGTTGACCGAGCGGGAGGTGAATTTCCGGTCGATCTTGAGTGCGTCCATCTTGGCGTAGAGGCGCTTGTAGTAGGCGGTGGCGTCGATCTCCTCGCCCTCGGGCAGGCGGGCCTGCGAGGCGGCGCGGAGGAAGTTGGCGATCGAGACGCCGGGGATCTCGCTCGGGTACTGGAACGCGAGGAACAGGCCGGCGCGGGCGCGCTCGTCGGGCTCCATCTCGAGGATGTTGCGGCCGTCGAGGAGGACTTCGCCGGAGGTGATCTCGTAATCCGGGTGACCGGCGATGGCCTTGGCGAGGGTGGACTTGCCGGTGCCGTTGGGCCCCATGATGGCGTGCACCTCGCCCTTGCGGACGGTGAGCGTCAGGCCTTTGACGATCGCCTTGTCGGCGATGTTGATGTGGAGGTCTTTGATCTCGAGGGCGTTCATTGGAAAGGAGTGAGGGAGAAAGGGAGTGCGGGACGGAATGCGGAACGCGCGTGCGCCGGGGCGGCTAAGCAGGGACAGGGCCGGATGGCGTGGTTGTTGCGGATTTGTGCAACGCTTCCGGGGCCGCGGTGCCGCGGAAGTTGATCTCGACGTCTTCCATCGTGAACCCGGGCGGCAGGGCTTCCTTCAGGCGGGCGACGTAGGTCGGCGACATCTCGATGTCGATGATCTGGCCGGTGGCGGTGTCGATGAAGTGCGCGTGCTCGGTGAGATTCGAGCAGTAGCGGGTGGGCTCGCGCTCGAAGTTGACCTGCTTGATGAGATCGCACTGCACGAGGGTCTCGAGGCAGTTGTAAACCGTGGCCAACGAGATGGTTGGCATCTTAGCCTTCACCCGGGCGAAGAGTTCGTCAGCCGTCGGATGGTCGCGGCGCTCGAGCAGGACTTGGTAAACGATTTCCCGTTGCGGCGTCGCGCGCAGGCCGCTGCCAGCAAGGCGCTGCGTGAGGGCATCGGCGTTGGTGGTCGCGTGCGGCATGGGACGGTTGATCGGCGCGGAAGGGAGTCGGATTGGGACTGAGTTTCAAGAACGATTTAGAATTATTCCAAATCCATGAGGCGGGCTTAATCCATTGCGCTCTCGAATTGCGGAAAGGAATGGGCCGGTCGCACCGCCCCCAAGCAGGCAGTTGTCGCGGGTCGCGGCTGTTTTTGTGATCCGGGTGGGACGGTGGCTGGTCCGGGCGACCGTCGATCCGGGGGCGCGGGTCGGGACGGGCGGGGGCGTCGACCGGTGGCTTCTTTCGTGGCAGAGCGCAGCCCGCTGGCGGCGTGATCGCTTAACGATTGAGCACAAAGTCCGCTCGGCGGTCCTCAAGTCGGAAGCTTGCGGACCGATAGCGCCACGGACCGGATACGTGCTGGCTATCCCAACGAGGCTGCGCGATCCGGTCGATTCCTACTCATGAAATCACTCACACTCGGCGCAAAGGTCATGCTTGGCTTCGGCTCCGTCACGGCGATCGCCGTGGCACTCGGAGCCGTGGGTTATTACGGTGCGGAGCGCAACGATGCTGCGATTACCGACGTGGGACGGGTCCGCTTCGTCGCCCTCGAATCGGTCCTCAACCTGAAGGAAGCCGCCACCTCGCTGAAATCCGTGCAGCGGACCCTGATGCAGCGCGATCTCGACGGGGCGATGCGCAAGCGGCAGTACGACCTGGCGCAGGACGCTCGCAAGACGATCGCGGAGTCATCGGCGGCGTACGAGAAGCTGCCCCACACTGCGGCGGAGGATGCGATCTACCGGGAACTGCTGCCGGTCCTGAACCAGTGGCTGGCTGCCGACGGCGAGTTCCTGCGTCTCGCGCGCGAACTGGACGCCATGAGGATCGGCGACCCGATCCTGTTGGAACGCGATCTGGCGACATTTCGGGGACAGCATCACGAGTTGCAGGTCAAAGTCCTCAAGGCGTGCAACAATGGTGAGTTGTTCGAAGGTGGGGCTGATCACACCGCCTGCGCTTTCGGCAAATGGCGAGCGGCTCACCGCAACGTGGAGAACGCGGAGCTTGCCGCCGCGTTGGGGGAGATCGACAGCCGGCACCAAGCGTTCCACGAAGCCGCCGGTCGGGCGAAGGCGATGATCGCGGGCGGCGATCGAGACGGCGCGAAGCGTCTCGTTTTCGGGGACATGGACCACGACGCGGCCGAGACTTTCGCGTTGTTCGGCCGGATGCTCAAGCTCGGCGCTGAAGCGACGGCACGCCTGGATGCCCTTAACAACCACGCGCTCGCCGTCTGCCGGCCGCCTCAGCTCAAGACGACGGAGCTGCTCGACAAACTCGCGCAGGCGAACGCCGACGACACCCACGCCACGACCTCGGCGGCGATCCGTTTCGGCGGCGTGTTCAAGACTCTGTGCCTGGCGGTCGCGGCGAGCGGCTTGCTTCTGGCGGCGGGATTGGCCTTCGGCATCACCCGCTCCATCGCGCGCGGAATCCGCTCGATCGTGGACTCGCTCTCCGGCGGCGCGGGTCATGTGGTCTCGGCTGCGGCACAGGTCGCCTCGGCGAGCCAAAGTTTGGCGCAAGGAGTGAGCGAGCAGGCCGCGTCCCTCGAGGAGACCAGCGCCTCGATCGAGGAGATGTCCAGCATGACCAACCGCAACGCGGCGAACGCGGAGCAGGCGAACACCCTCGCCAAACGCGCCCGCGAAGCGGCGGAGCGCGGCGGCTCCGATATTCAGGCGATGAGCACCGCGATGGGAGCCATCAAGGCCAGCAGCTCGGACATCGCGAAGATCATCAAGACCATCGACGAGATCGCGTTCCAGACGAACATCCTCGCGCTCAACGCCGCGGTCGAGGCCGCCCGCGCCGGCGAGGCCGGAGCGGGTTTCGCGGTTGTCGCCGAGGAGGTCCGCGCCCTCGCGCAGCGCAGCGCACAGGCCGCGAAGGAGACTTCCGAGCAGATCGAGGCCGCGATCCGCAACACCGACACCGGCGCGCAGCTCACCGAGCACGTGGCCGGCGCGTTCAGCGAGATCGTGGAGCAGGTTCGCCAAGTCGATCAGTTGGTGGCCGAAGTCGCCAGCGCCTCGCGTGAGCAGAGCCAGGGCGTCAAGCAGGTCGGCACGGCCATCGTCGAGATGGACAAGGTCACGCAGAGCAGCGCGGCAAGTGCCGAGGAGAGTGCGAGCGCCGCGGAAGAACTCAACGCCCAGGCGATCTCGATGCGGGAATCCGTCGAGAAATTGTTGGCCATGATCGAAGGCGAGCGCGCCAAGGCTCACGGTGCCGCGGCAACCGCCCATGTCATGCCCAAGCCGGGAACAGCCAAGGCTGCCCGTGGGACGGCTATGCCGCGGAAACCCGCCCTCCCGGCGCCCGTATCGGCGGGGGCGCACGACTCCCACTTCGCCGACCTCTGAGGCCGCGCGCCGCTTGCGTCTCCTCGTCGGCGTTGCGCGGAAAACACCCCTCCGGCCGCCGGCTCGATTGCCATGAAAAACCGGCGCCGACGCTGGCGTAATGACCATCTCAGGCCGACAGTTGGCCTCCCACCGGAAAAGCCATGAAATCTCTCACACTTGGCACCAAGGTAATGTTGGGCTTCGGCGCGGTGACCTTCATCGCGGTGGCCCTGGGTCTGCTCGGCTACTACGGCGCCGCGAGAAACGACGCCTCGATCATCGAAGTCGGCAAAGTTCGCCTCCCCGCGATCGAAGCGGTTCTGACGATGAAAGAAGCGGCCACCTCGATGAAATCGGTCCAGCGCACGCTGTTGCAGCGCGACATCGATTCGGCGATGCGGGTCCGGCAATATGATCTCGCGACGGAGTCGCGCGACGCGGTGACGGAGGCTCGCCGTATCTACGAGCCGATGCCGCGTACGGCGCGCGAGGCGGCGCTCTGGGGGGAGTTCGTGCCCGTCTGGGAGGAATGGCAGAGGACCTGCGACGAGTTTCTCCGCATCTCGAAGGAACTCGACGCGCTGAAGATCGGCGACCCGATCGCGCTCGAACGCGACTTGGCGACCTTCCGCGGCCAGCACTACGAACTCCAGGTCAAGGTGCTGAAGAGCTGCTATGGGTCGCCGTTGTTCGAGGGCGGCACCGACCACACGGCTTGCGCGTTCGGAAAATGGCGCGCCCTCAACCGGAGCGTGGAAAACCCGCAACTCGCCGCCGCGTTGAGCGAGATCGACGAGCGGCATCGGATGTTCCACGACTCCGCGCGGCGCGCGAAGGAGAAGATCGCCGCCGGTGATCTCGAGGCGGCTCGGCGGCTCGTCTTCGACGAGATGGAGCCCGAGGCGAAGCAGACTTTCGAGCTCTTCGGCCGGATGCAGCAGATCGCGGCCGATGCGACTTCCCTATACGGGAAACTCAACCGCCAGGCGATCGACGTCTGCCGTCCACCGCAGCTCAAGAGCACCGATCTGCTCGACAAGATTGCGGCCGAGAACACCGCAGTCGGTCACGCCGAGACGGCGTCCGCCGTTGCGTTCGGCGACTTTTTCAAGACCGCGTGTCTCGCGGCCGCGTTGGTGGGGATCGTGTTGGCGGCGGTCGGCGGAGTCTTGATCACCCGCTCGATCAGCCGCGGGATTCGCTCGGTCGTGGAAACGTTGTCCGCGGGTGCCGCGCAGGTGGTCGCCGCGGCGTCGCAAGTCTCCGCGTCGAGCCAATCGCTCGCGCAGGGCACCAGCGAGCAGGCGGCCTCGCTCGAGGAGACCAGCGCCTCGATCGAGGAGATGGCGAGCATGACGAAACGCAATGCGGCCAGCGCCGACGAGGTGAACTCGCTCGCCAAAGGCGCCCGCACCGCCGCCGAGCGTGGCAGCACCGACATGACGTCGATGAGCGCCGCGATGGCCGCGATCAAGGCCAGCGGCTCCGACATCGCGAAGATCATCAAGACCATCGACGAGATCGCGTTTCAGACGAATATTCTCGCGCTCAACGCCGCAGTCGAGGCCGCCCGCGCCGGCGAGGCCGGAGCTGGTTTCGCAGTCGTGGCCGAAGAGGTACGCGCGCTCGCCCAGCGCAGCGCGGAGGCGGCCAAGGAAACCTCCGCGCAGATCGAGACCGCGATTCGAAACACCAACAGCGGCGTGCAGATCACCGACCAGGTGGCGGGCGCGCTCGCCGAGATCGTCACCCAAGCGCGCAAGGTCGACCAACTTGCCGCCGAGGTCGCCAGCGCTTCACGTGAGCAGACCCAAGGGATCACTCAGGTGAGCACGGCCGTCGTGCAGATGGACAAGGTCACGCAGTCGAACGCCGCGAGCGCGGAGGAGAGCGCGAGCGCAGCCGAGGAACTCAACGCGCAGGCGGAGGCGATGCGTGAAGCCGTCGGTCGGCTGTTGGCGATGGTCGAGGGCGATCGTGCGCCTGCGGCCATTTCGGTCACGGCGGCATCTTCACGGACTGGGTCCATGCAACGATCCGCGGGTGCAGCGCACGGCTCGACGGTCGTCGCCAAAGCTCGCCCGGCGCCTGTGCCACCTCACGCAGCGGCGCACAAGGACGGCCGCGGCGATCTCTTCGCGGACCTGTAGTCGGTTGCCGCGGCGGTCGCGCTCGCGCGGGCGCCTGCGTGCGCACCGACCGCGCGGGCGTCGGCGTGGACTCCGATGGCAAGCGCCTGAACATGCGACTGAGCGCACGCCGCTTGTTCTCGCCATGTCAATTATTGGTTGACATGGCGAATTTCGCCGCTCGCAAGTTGCCTGCGATGCAGGGAGACGCTGCTCCGCGCTCGGGGTGCAATTCATGGCACACCGAGCCTGCGTCGCGCCGGCGACGGTCGGGTCGGGCGAGCTGCGCAGGAATGCCGACGCCGTCGAGCGCACGCATCGTCTTGCGCTCGTGCGTCTCCGGAAGTCCCGCGGCCGGGATTCGCCAGAATTCAGCAGTTGGGCACAGCGAGCACAGAGGCCGGACCCGAGAACACGGAGAGTTCGGATCGAAGAATGTTCACCGCACGGTCCACCTCTGGGGTGAGTGTTCCAATTCGCAGCGGTGCTTTGCCAAACGCCGCTCTGTGCTCTCCTTCCGTCACTTCTCTGGCTCGGTGATTGGTCCGAGTTGCGGTATCTAGGACCAATCCGCCCGGCGCCCGGACCGGGGAGGGGATCCAGCCGCGGCGGCCGGCGAACGCTGCCGCCGTGGGCCGTTTCAGGCGCCGTGCTCGGCGAGCCAGCGCTCGGTCTCGATCGCCGCCTGGCAACCCATGCCGGCCGCGGTGATCGCCTGCCGATACACGTGGTCCGCGCAGTCGCCGGCGACGAACACCCCGGGGATGTTCGTGCGCACCTGGCTGCCGGCCTCGGGCACGATGTAGCCGTTTTCATCGGTCTGCACGGCGCCGGCGAACGCCTTGGTGTTCGGCTGGTGGCCGATGGCGACGAAGATGCCTTTGCAGGGCAACGCGGTCACCGCTCCCGTTTTGAGATTCTTCAATGTTACCCCCGTCACGAAACCCTGCGCGTCGCCCTCGATTGCGGCGACGGCCGAGTCCCAGGCCGGCGTGATCTTCGGGTGCTCAAGCACGCGCTGCTGCATGATCTTCGAGGCGCGCAGCGAGTCGCGACGGTGCACGAGAGTGACTTTCGAGGCGAAGCGGGTGAGGAACAACGCCTCCTCGCACGCGGAGTCGCCGCCGCCAACCACGACGACCTCCATGTTGCGGTAGAACGCGCCGTCGCAGGTCGCGCAGGTTGTCACGCCCTTGCCGCCGAAAAACTTCATCTCCTCGGGCAGCCCCAGCATGCGCGGCGCGGCGCCGGTCGCGATGATCACCGCGCGCGCGTGGATCTCGCGTTCGCCGGTGCGAAGCACCTTCGTCGCGCCGGAGAAATCGACCGACTGCACGAGCCCGCTCTCGTAACGCGCACCGAAGCGGGCCGCCTGTTTGCGGATCGTGTCGGTGAGCGTGTAGCCGTCGATGCCGTGCTCGAAGCCCGGGAAGTTTTCCACTTCCGAGGTCGTCGTGAGTTGACCGCCCGGTTGTGTGCCTTCCAGGACGAGCGGGGCGAGGCCTGCGCGCGCGGTGTAGACCGCGGCGGTGAGACCGGCGCAGCCGGTGCCGATGATGACGACGTTTTCGATGGTAGCGGTAGTGGACATGGTGAGTGAGGTGTGGGTGCGGGTAGTGCGGGGTGACGCAACGGAGCGCGGGAAACTCCGGCAAGCGCAAAGACCTCGGCGCCGCGCCGCGCGCGGATTCCCCGTTGCCAATGGCGCATGCCCGCGGCTCTTTCGCCGGCATGACAGACTGCCCGGAGTTGATCGACACCCACGCGCACCTCGACCGCTTCCACGGGCGCGGCGAACTCGAGGCCGTGCTGGAGCGCGCGCGCGCCGTCGGTGTGGGGCGCATCGTGACGATCGGCACCGAGCCGGAAGACTGGCGCCTCTACCGCGAGCTCGTGCCGCAGCTCGGCGGGCGCGTGGCATTCACGGCCGGGCTGCATCCGTGTTCTGTCGACGAGCACTGGGAAACGGCGCTCGCGGAGCTCCCGCGCTATTTCGAGGCGGGCAACGGCGGCGCGGTCGCGGTGGGCCTCGGCGAGTGCGGGCTCGATCGTTTCCACCTGCCGAAAAACGACCCGGCCGCCGCCGAGCGGATCTTCGCGTGGCAACGCGCGGCGTTTCGCGCGCAGCTCGAGCTCGCGAAGACGTTGCGCGGTCCGCTCGTGGTGCATTCGCGCGGTGCGTTTGCGGAAACGACCGCTGAGATCGACGCCGCGGGCTTCGACTGGGCGCGCGTCGTTTTCCACTGTTTCTCCGAAGGCGAGGCCGAGATGCGAGTGCTGAACGCGCGCGGCGGGCGCGGGTCGTTCACCGGCATCATCACCTACAAAAACGCCGACAACGTGCGCGCGGCGCTGCGCGCCCAAGGTCCCGCGCCGCTGATGGTCGAAACCGATTCGCCGTATCTTCCGCCGGAGCCGCATCGCGGCAAGGGCAACGAACCCGCCTTCGTGGCGCTCACCGCGGCGAAGGCCGCGGAGTTGCTCGGTGTGCCGCTCGCCGAACTCGCCGCGCGCACCACGGCCAACGCCAGCGCGTTCTTCGGGCTCCGCTGAGTCGGCCGCAGCCAGTCCTCGCTCGCCACCGGTGCACCGCGGCGGCAGCGTGGCGCGACATCGCGGCGAGGGATCGCGCGCGCGGCGGTGTACGTTGGAGAGAACCAACATCGACCATGAGCAACCTTCCAAAATCTCTTTGCGAAACGCTGCGCGGCTGGCAGGTCGCGCCGCCGGCGGACGCCGGTTTTCGGCCGGCGGTCTGGTCGCGCATCGAGGGCCTCCGCCGTGCCGCGACTGAAACGTGGTTCGGCTATTTCCGCCGCCACGCGATCGTGTGGTCGCTCGTGCTGCTCTCGACCGCGGCGGGCGCCGGCCTGCTGGGACGCGAGGCGGGCGAGCGCCGCGCGGTGGCCGATCACACCGTGATTCTCGACACCTATCTTGCGCAGATCGACGCGCGGGTGATGCACCGCTGAGGGCCCGACGATGCGGCACTTCTGGACCACGATCGCGCTGCTGTTGGGCGTCGCCGCAGGGAGCTGGTTCGGCTTCTTCCGCGCTCAGTGCGACCACCACACGCATGCCGCGGCCCGGGCCGGCGACACGATGGAATGGCTACGCTGCGAGTTCCACCTGACCGACGCGCAGCATGCGGCGATTCTCCGGCTCCACGAGGAGCAGAATGTCGTGTGCGCCGAGCATTGTGCGCTCGTCGCCGAAGCCCGCGAGCAGGTCGCCGCCGCGCGCCAGGCCGGCGATGCCGCGGCGCTCGCTGCCGCCACGGCGCGTGAGCACGATGCTGAGGCGGTTTGCCGCGCCTCGACGGAGGCGCACGTGCGCCGCGTCGCCACCTTCATGTCGCCCGAGCAGGGGCAGCGTTACTTGGCGATGGTGTTGCCGCGGCTTGCCGCGCTCGACCATAGCGGACCGCCAAGCGTGACTCTCGACCGCTGAACGACGCCCCGCCTCATGCCGGCCGACGATTCCAGCGAGTGCACGGACGAGAGCTTGATGCTGCGGCTGCGCGAGGGCGATGAGGCGGCGCTCGGCCGGCTGATGGAGCGCTGGGAAACGCCGCTGAAAAGTTTCCTTTACCGCCTGCTGCTCGACAGCGGGGAGGCGGCGGAGGTCGCGCAGGAGGCGTTCGTGAAGTTGTTTTTCCAACGCGCGCGTTTTCGGCCGGAGGCGCGTTTTGCTCCTTGGCTGCTGACGATCGCAGCGAACCTCGCGCGCAATCGGCGGCGTTGGTGGCGGCGCCATCCGACGGTCTCGCTTGATGCGCCGGCGACGGATGGTGAAACGGATTCGCCCGCCTGGGAATTGATTGACCCGTCGATCGGGCCGGCGGACCGGTCGCTCGCGGCGGAGCGTGCCGCCGAGGTGCGCCGCGCCGTCGGCGAGTTGCCTCACGAGCTGCGCGAGATCGTGGTGTTGGCGGAGTTCGAGGAGCGCTCGCACGCGGAGATCGCGGAGATCCTCGGTTGCACGGCGAAAGCGGTGGAAATGCGACTCTATCGCGCGCGAGTGAAACTCCGCGTGAAACTCGGCGCGCGCGAGTGAGCGCCGCGCTCAGCCTTCCTCGTCGTTGCGGAGGAGGCGGCGGGAGGCTTCGGCGACGAAGTGATCCTGCGCAGCGAGGGCGGGCTGCGCGGCCTCGCGGGCGACGGGCGCGTACTCGCCGTCGGAGCGGAGCTGGCGGGCGCTCTCGGTATCCTGAAGCTCGATCTCGAGCACCTCACGGAGCACGCGTTGGCGCAGCGCGTGGTCGCCGAGCGGGAAGACGACCTCGACGCGGCGGAAGAAGTTGCGCGGCATCCAGTCGGCGCTGCCGAGGAGCAGGCGCGGCTCGCCGCCGTGGTTCTCGAAATAGAAGGCGCGGGCGTGCTCGAGGAAACGGCCCACGATCGAGCGCACGCGGATGTTTTCACTCAGGCCGGGCACGCCGGGGACGAGGCAGCAGATGCCGCGTACGACGAGGTCGATCTTCACGCCGGCGCGCGAGGCATCGTAGAGGCTCTCGATCGTGGTGCGGTCGACGAGGCTGTTCATCTTGGCGATGATGCGCGCGGGTTTGCCGCAGCGGGCGGCGTCGGCCTCGTTGAGGATGAATGCCTGGATCTGCTCGTGGAGGTTGTAGGGGGCGACGAGCAGGTGGCGGAAACGCGGCTCGCGCACGAAGCCGGTGAGCACGTTGAACAGGTACGCGACCTCGGCGGTGAGCGCGTCGCGCGCGGTGAAGAGGCTGAAGTCGGTGTAGATGCGCGCGGTCTTGGGGTTGTAGTTGCCGGTGCCGAGGTGCGCGTAGTGGCGCATGCCGTCCTCCTCGCGGCGCACGACGAGGCAGAGCTTGCTGTGGATCTTGAGGCCGACGACGCCGTACACGACGTGCACGCCGGCCTCCTCGAGCTGGCGGGCCCACTGGATGTTGTTCGCCTCGTCGAAGCGCGCCTTGAGCTCGACGAGCGCGGTGACCTGTTTGCCGTTGTGAGCCGCCTCGATGAGCGCGTGGACGATCGGCGAGTCGCCGCTGGTGCGGTAGAGCGTCTGCTTGATCGCGAAGACCTGCGGGTCGCTCGCGGCCTGTTGCACGAACGCGACGACCGGATCGAAGGAATCGTACGGGTGGTGGAGCAGGATCTCGCGTTGGCCGAGGGCGGTGAAGACGTTCTCGCCGCTGAGCTGGAGCGGGCCGGGGTGGGCGGAGAGCGGCGGGTATTTCAGGTCGGGACGGTCGATGAGATCGTAGACGCCGAAGAGCCGGAGGAGGTTGAGCGGGCCGTCGATGCGGAAGACGTACTCGCGGGCGAGGCGCAGGTGATCGGTGAGGCGCTCGAACGTGCGGTCGTCGACACCGGCCTCGATCTCGAGGCGCACGGCGGCGCCGCGGCGGAGGTTGCGTAGTTCGTCCTCGATGCGCTTGAGGAGGTTCTCCGCTTCTTCCTCGTCGATGTAGAGGTCGCTGTTGCGGGTGACGCGGAAGGCGAACGCTCCGTGGATCCGGTAGCCGGAGAAGAGCTGATCGGCGCAGAGCTTGATGATCTCGGTGAGGAAAATGTAGCGCTGCGGTCCGCGGGAATCGGGCGCGATGCGCACGACGCGCGGGAGGATGCGCGGCACGGGCAGGATCGCGAGCGAGCCTTCGTTCTCGGGCGTGGTGGGGTTGTCGACGGTGACGACGATGTTGAGCGTCTTATTGCCGAGCTGGGGAAACGGATGCGAGGCGTCGACCGCGAGCGGCGTGAGCACCGGGTAGATGTGCGCCTTGAAATAGGCGCGGACCCAGGCGAGCTCGGTGCGGGTGAGCTGCGCGGCGGTTTTGAAATGGATGTTTTCGCGGCGCAGCTGCGGCAGGAGGTGCTTGTGCCAGCAGCGGTATTGTTCCTCGACGAGCGAGGCGACGACGAGGTGGATGCGGCGCAGCTGTTCGCGGGCGGTCAGGCCGTCGAGGCCGAGCTCGACGACGTCGGAGTCGACCTGCTGGATGAGGCCGGCGACGCGGATCTCGAAGAACTCGTCGAGGTTGGAGCTGACGATGGCGAGGAACTTGATGCGCTCGAGGAGCGGGTTGCGCTCGTTCCACGCCTGCTCGAGCACGCGGCGGTTGAAGGCCAGCCAGCTCAGCTCGCGGTTGAAGAACGGCACACGGGCCGGTGGTGGTGGCGGGACGGTCTTGGCGGCTTTCGTTTTGCGGGAGCGAGGCATGGCGCGGCGCGGAAGCTAGGTATCACCGCGGTGGAAGCGAAGCGCAAACCGGCGGGCGCGGGGGCGGAGCTGTCGGAGTTAACCCGACCGTAACATTGGGCCGCTTCCGCCGTGGACGGGGCCGGCGTCGGGCACCGCCCGGTGGGCGTGGAAAGCCTTGCGGCACCGGAGCGTTTCCCGAGAGTCGGAAGTCCCGATGACGCTTCTCGACCGACATGTGCTCGCGACTTGGTTGAAGACCTTCGGCCTGATCATGGCCGCGCTCCTCGGCCTGCTCGTGATGGTCGACATGCAGCGCAACCTCGCCGACTTCATCGGCAGCGGCGCGGGCATTTGGGAGGTGCTCTACTACTATCTGGTGCTGGTGCCCGGCAACGTGCCGCTGGTTCTGCAGATCGCGGTGCTGCTCTCGCTGCTCTACGCGCTCGGCCAATTGCACCGGAACAACGAGTTCACGGCGATGCGCGCGGCCGGGCTGGGGCTGTTCCGCGTGACGCGTTCGGTGTGGTTCTTCGGCCTGCTGCTCGCCGGCTTCGTTTGGTACCTGAACGCCAGCATGATCCCGTGGTCGGTTGAGGAGGCGCGGGAGACGCGCGAGCAGATGCGTCGCGCGGCGGACATCAAGAAGCGCGGCAACTCCGGCGCCGGGATCTACACTGCGCTCGCGTACGCCAACGACGAGGCCGGCCGGCTCTGGTTCATCAACTCGTACGACGACATCGCGCGCCGCGGGCAGGGCGTGAGCGTGGGGTTCTACGACGCCCAGCGGCGCGAGCTCCGGCGCCTGATCGCGCGCGAAGGCTATTTCGATCGCTGGCGCGGTGCGTGGGTCTTCGTAGACGGACGCGAACTCAACTTCGACCCGGCGACCGGCGAGCAACTCGCCACCGTGCCGTTTGCCCACCGGATCGAGGAGAAGGTCGACGACGATCCCGAGCTGATGCTCCTGCTGCTGAAGAACGCCGCCGATCTCTCGCTCTTCGAGCTGGATCGCGTGATGGCCAGCCTGCCCGACGGCGACACGGTGCGCTTCCGGCGCTACGCCGTGGAGCGCGAGCGCAAACAGGCGAGCCCGTTCGGCGTGCTTGTCGTGATCGCGCTCGCGGTGCCGTTCGCCATGGGCGGCGTGCGCGTGAACCCGGCGGTGAACATGTCGAAATCGATCGGGTTGTTCTTCCTCTATTTCCTGCTCTCGAAGCTGGCGACGTTGATGGCGTCGTTCGGCACGCTCACGCCGTTCACGGCGGCGTGGTTGCCGGACACCGCGATGGCGCTGATTGCCGTGATCGCGTTCGTGCGGCTGCGGTGACGGATGCTCAGCTCGCCGGCGGCGCGGCGACGGTGAGTTCCCATTGCGCGGAGTGTTTCAGCGCGGGAAGCGTGACGCGGTACTGGCCGGCCGGCAGCGCGGCTGCGGGAAACACGATTGTGCCGGTCGCGCGTGGGCGGCGTGGGGTGAGTTCTTCCGGATATGGCTCCCAGCGGGGGAGCGCGACCAAGTCCGCGCCCTTGCGGAAGAGATCGAAGCCGACGATGTGCGCGCGGGCTTGGTCGAGCTCGGCCTGGAAGTGCACGGCGAGTTCGGCGCCGGCGGCGAGATGGGGCGGGGCCGAGAGCGCCGAGTATTCGATCGGCAGGTGCCAGTTCTCGGCGGAGAGTTGGTGGAGTTCCTCGACGGCTTCCGGCCGGATGAGCAGCGCCTGCACGGGGGCATCGGCGGCGGGCACTTCAATCTCGGCTTCAAAGGCGGCGTCGAGGCGCGTCCAACCGGCGGTTTTGAGGCGGTCGGATTCGACGCGCTGTCGGCCCTCGGCGAACGGCTCGTGCGGTTTGCCCGGCTTGGCGTAGGCGAGCCGCAGGTACGTGTAGCCGGCGAGGCTCACGATGATCGCGATGGCGATCGGCCACATCGGCCAAGGTTTGCGGGCGGGCGGACGCGCGGCGTGGGTCATGGCCGGCAAGAGAGCCGGGAAACGTTTCGCCGCTCAAGCGCGCAACTGCGCCGCGGGTGGCGCGGCGCGGACGGCGGTCGGATGCCGAGCGCCGAAGGACGCTCGACCGCGCGCTTCACTCGTAGCGTTGCCAGTCGAGCTTGTGGCGGTCGATCCAGCGATAGTGTTCGGCGAACTGGAGGCCGGCGGCGGCGGCTTCGTCGAGCACGACGGTGGCGCGCGGGTGGAGTTGCAACGCCGAGGCGGGGCAGAGCGCGGCGAGCGGTCCCTCGATCATGCTGAGCGCGGCCCGCGTTTTCGTCGGCCCGAAGGCGAGCAGGAGGATGCGGCGGGCGTCGAGGATGGTGCCGATGCCCATCGTGATCGCGTGGCGCGGCATCGCCTCGAACGCGCCGAAGACGGCGCTGTTGTCGCGCAGGGTGCCCTCCGAGAGGATCTTGATCCACGTGCGCGAGCGGAGGGAGCCGGTGGGCTCGTTGAAACCGATGTGTCCGTTACGCCCGAGCCCGAGGAGCTGGAGATCGATGCCGCCGGCGGCGGCAATGCGTGCCTCGTAGTCGCGGCACTCGGCCTGAAGATCGGCGGCGATGCCGTTTGGGACGTGAGTGCGCGCGGGCTCGATGTCGATATGCCGGAAGAAGTTCTCCTCCATGAACCGCCGGTACGACTGCTCGTGCGAGGGCGGAAGGCCGACGTACTCGTCGAGGTTGAACGTCGTCACGCCGCGAAACGACAGCCCTTCCTCGCGGTGCAGCCGGATCAGTTCGTGATAGAGCAGGAGGGGAGTGCGGCCGGTGGCGAGACCGAGCACGGCGTCGGGTTTTTCGCGCACGAGCTTGGCGATGATCTTGGCCGCGAGCCGGCAGCCGGCGTCGGCGGAGTTGCGAATGAGAACTTCCATGACGTCGGAACTAGCGGGCGGCAGGGGCGGGAAGCGAGGCGAGGGTGAGCAGCAGGACCAGGTCGGCCTGACCGCCGATTGTGGACTCCTGGCACATGAAGTCGTCGCCGTTGTCGCGGAAGACGGCGGCGGCCGTGTCGAAGCGCGCGAGCGGATCGGGGGGCGTGGCGGCGAAAAGGCGTGCCATCACCTCGTGGGTGGCGCGGTCGCCGGGGCCCTCGGACAGTGCGCCGGTGGGGAAGAGCCTCAGCAGGCGGTACGCCGGGCTGTAGATGTGGCGCACACCGCCGGGCAGCCCCTCGGCGAAGACGAACGAGACGCCCCAGTTGTTCCGCCCAAACGTGTAGTCGAGCATCGCGAGGAAGAACGCGTCGTGGTCGGCCGCCGCGCCCGCCAGCGGGGAGGCCAGCCGGGCGGCGTTGGCGGCCCCGACCCAGCGGTGGAGGCTGCCCCACACGTAGCGGCCGGGCACGCTCCACGGCCGCCCGGCCGTGGCCGCGTGGCGGGCGTATCTGGAAGTTTCGGCCAGCAGCCGGTCGCGAGCGCCGGCGTCGTGCGGAGCGAGCGCGAGGTTGGCCAGCCAGTTCCATTCGCCCCAACTGACCTCCGTGCCGGGCGGCGGCGCGAGGGCGACGGCCTGGTTGAGATAGGTGCGCTCACCGGTCAGTGCGAAGAGCTCGGCGGCGGCGAGTGCGCGCTGATCGACCTCGGTGGGATCGAGGTAGAAGTCGTTGACCTTTCCGCGCTCGAAGGCTGTGGCGAGGGTGTCGGCGTCGAGGGTGCGGGCGTGGAGGGCGCGGGCGAGGGCGGCGTACCGCTCGGCCTCGCTGGTGAAACCGAGGTCGCGGAAGATACGGGCGCCGAGGGCGAGCGCGGCGGCGGCACCTGCCATATGCGTGCGCGAAAGGGCGCAGAGCGCGGGGCGGCGGCCATCGAGCGGGTCGTTTTCCGGCAGGCGCTCGGGTTGTTCGTGGTCCCGTTCGTCGCCGATTTGGAGGATGAACGTATCGCGGTCGGGGAAGGTGCGCAGGAGAAACGCGAGGCCGTGCTGCGCTTCGGCGAGCAGCGGCGGCAGCGGTTGCTCGGGCGCGGGGCGGCCGTGGAGGTCGGGCGCGAGGTGATAGGCGAAGAGCAGGTGGTAGGTCGTGTAGGCGATGTTGAGGGTGAACTTGATCTGGTCGCCGGCATCGTACCAACCGCTGCTGGCATCGACGGTGCGGGCTGGTTCGGCGGCGCGCCATTTGCCGAGCGCTGGATCGCCGTCGGGCACGAAGACGGGAGCGTGGGCGTCGCCTGGATGGGACGGTTTGCGGGGCGCGGCGACATCCGGGCCGGAGCGCATGAGGCGCAGGTGTTGCAACGGCAGCGCGAGCAACTCCGCGTAGGGCGCGGCGGCGATGCGAAACTCGGCGGGTGGCACATCGGCGAAGACGAAACGGTAGCGCCCCGGCTCGGTGAGCGAACCGAAGTCGGCGGTGTGGTTGAACGGCAACGGCGTGTGATCGCCGACGCCGACGACGCTCGGGCCGAACTCGCCCTCGCGCACGGGGCGGGCGGCGGTGGCGTCCGCGCGGTGGATCGTCCAGCGCTGGCCGGCGAGATCGGTGCGGCTCATCGCGACGAGCGATTTTGGGCGGTCGGGCGTGTAGCCGACTCGGTTCCAGCGCAGGGAGACCTCGGGCGCCGCGGCGGCGCCGAGCGCGGAGAACGCCAAGGTTGCCGCGAGCAGTCGAAACGGTCGCATGTGAGCCAACGTGCTGGTGCCGGAGCACGCCGCAAATAGCATTTGCGCCGGGTTGGGGCGGTGGTTCTCCTCCCGCTTTCGCCCATGAAACTCTGGTCGCAGACCTTCATTCCCACGCTCAAGGAAAGCCCCGCCGACGCGGAGATCGCGTCCCACAAGCTGCTGCTGCGCGCCGGCCTCGTGCGCAAGCTCACCGGCGGCGTCTACACCTACCTGCCGCTCGGGTTGAAGGCGCTCCAAAAGATCAGCCAGATCTGTCGCGAGGAAATGGAACGCGCGGGCGCGATCGAGGTGCTCATGCCGCACCTGCATCCGGCGGAAACGTGGCAGAACGGCCCGCGCTGGGGCGCCGTGCGCGAGGTCATGTACTCGGTTTCCAGTGCCGGCGCCGGCAAACGCGCCCCGGCCGAGCCGGAGATGGTGCTCGGGCCCACGCACGAGGAGGTCGTCACCCCGCTCGTCGCGGGCGATGTCACGAGTTACCGCGACCTGCCGAAGAACATTTTCCAGATCCAGACGAAGTTCCGTAACGAGATCCGCCCGCGCTACGGCCTCATGCGCGCCCGCGAGTTCGTGATGAAGGACGGTTACTCCTTCGACGCCGACGACGCCGGCGCGATTGTCAGCTACCAGAAGATGAAGGAGGCCTACCAGAAGTTCTTCGCGCGCTGCGGGCTGAAGGCGATCAGCGTCGAGGCCGACACCGGCGTGATGGGCGGCGCGTTCTCGCACGAGTTCATGGTGCCCGCTGAAGTGGGCGACGACGATGTCGTCTATTGCGAGGCTTCCGGCTACGCTGCCAACCGCGAGAAGGCCACCAGCGGCATCATCCCGGCCGGTCTCGCCGACGCCGCTCCGGTCGGCGCGGTCGAGGAGTTCGCCACGCCCGGCGTGACGACGATCAACGCCTTGACGAAGGAGCCGTACAACGTGGCGGCCGAGCAGCAGTTCAAGACCCTCGTGTACGTGGGCGACGGCAAGCCGTTCCTCGTGATCCTCCGCGGTTGCGACGAACTTGAGGAGGCCAAGCTCGGCTCGCTCGGCTTCACGCTTTTCCGCCCGGCCACGGCCGACGAGATCGTGCCGGTGCTCGGCGCGAAGCCCGGTTCGCTCGGCGCGGTGAAGGGCTCGATCGCCAACGCGGGCGCGCTCGCGGGCATCTTCGCCGACAACGCCATCCGCCTCATCGGCAACGGCGTGACCGGCGCGAACAAGGACGGGTTCCACCTGCGCAACGTCAACGTGACGCGCGATCTCGCGATCACGAAGTTCGGCGACTTCCGCCGCGTGCGCGAAGGCGAGCCCTGCCCTAAGTCGGGCCAGCCGCTGAAGATCGCGCGCGCCATCGAGGTCGGCCACGTTTTCAAGCTCGGCACGAAGTACTCGGAGAAGTTCAACGCGACCTACACCGACGACCAGAAGCAGGTGAAGCCGATGGTCATGGGCTGTTACGGTATCGGAATCAGCCGCACGCTGCAGGCCGTGATCGAGCAGGCGAACGACGCCGACGGCATGCGCTGGCCGTGGAATGTCGCGCCGTACCACGTGATCATCACGCTCCTCGATCCGAAGGTGCCGGAGATCGCCGAGCTCGGGAAGAAGCTCGCCGCCGCAGCCGAGGCCGCCGGCGCCGAAGTGCTCATCGATGACCGCGAGGAACGCCCCGGTGTGAAGTTCAAGGACGCCGACCTGATCGGCATCCCGGTCCGCGTCACCATCGGCGGCAAGGGCCTGAAGGAAGGCGTCGTCGAGCTGAAGCTCCGCAATTCCAAGGACGTCGCGAAAGTGCCCGTGACCGAAGCGGCGGAGAAGATTGCCGGCGTCGTGCGCGACTGTGCGGCCGCCGCGAACCCGACGACATGAGCGTCGCCGCGCCCAAGACCTCCAAGAAGACCTCGACGCGGAAGAAAGCCGCGCCGAAGCCGACCACGCCGTGGTTGGTCGTCGTCTGCAACGACCCGGTGAACCTCATGTCGTACGTGGTGCTCGTCTTCAAAAAGGTCCTCGGGTTCTCCGAGGCGAAGGCGCGCAAGCACATGCTCGAGGTCCACAAGAAGGGCCGCTCGGTGGTCTGGACCGGCGAGCGCGAACGCGCCGAGGCCTACGCGCACACGCTGCAAACCTGGCAACTCTCGGCCCACATCGAACGGAGCGGCGATGGACGATAAACGACTCGAACTGAAGCTGCCCGCGCCGGTCGTGGGCCCATTGCTTGAATACTTGCTCCCGCTCGCGCGCGAGACCGGCGAGGGCGCGCTGGCGTTCGAACCCGATCTGAAGGCGATCGAGGCGGACTTCCGCGACGACTGGCGAGCCGACCTCGCGAACCAGAGCCAGGACGACCAGACGCGTTTCGCCGCGATCTTCGACACCGAGGAGTTCCGCAAAGAGGGCATCGCGGAGTTCGGCCCCGAGGATTGCGAGCCGCTGTTGCGCGCAGCGTCGGCGCTGCGGTTGAAGCTCCGCACTCGCAAACTTGGTGCGCTCGCCGACTCGGCGCTCGAGAACGGCGAGATCGATTTCGCGCGGATGAACAAGGAGGAGCAGACGGCGATCACCGCGTACATGCTGCTCGCCTCGCTCCAGGAGATCGTCATCCGCCACCTCGATCCGAGCGAGGACGAGTGAGGGGGTCCATGCGGATGCGTGCCATTCCCGTGGGGCAGGGCGTCGACCACGCCGGCCACCGGACGGGCCACCTCGCCGTGGTGGCCTACAGCAGGAAGGCCCGCGGCGGACGACAGCGGAATCGACCATGGAACGCCTGACCTGCGACTACTGCGGACTGCCGTTCCGCGCGCCGTACAAGCAGCCGGCCGGCGAGAAGGCGTTCTGCTGTTCAGGCTGTGCGCTCGCGAGCAAGCTCGGCATCGAGGGCGAGACGTTCCCCGTCTCACCGCAGCTCATCTTCGACGTCGCATTGGCGTTCGGCGTGTTCAACCAGTTGCTGCTCGTGCTGCTTGCGGTGGCGTTGCGGCGCGACGGCCGACTCGACGGCGCGGCGTGGTGCGTGACGATCTCCGCCGTGGTCGGCGGCGCGCTGTACCTGGCGGCTCTGGGTTGGCAGTGGCGCAGCCGTTGGCTCTGCGCGACGGACGCATTCCTCTACGCGATGCTGGCCGCGCCGGTGCTGGGCGGCGTGACGGTGGCGCTTTGGCTGAATCGCGGTGATGCCGCGCTCGTCGCCACGATGGCGAATCTGTTGCTGGTGCTCTGGCAGGGCCGCGGATTTCTGCGGCGCCTCTGGGCGCGGCAACGCGCGCGGTAAGCCCCTGCTGCGGCCTTTGGTGTCGGCTCACGTGACGCGCGCTTGCGCCCGGCCGGCAACATTGGCTTCTCTCGGCGCGTCGCGCCACGGCGACGCTACCCACGCCCATGAAACCGACTTCCCACGTTGGCGGAACCGCCGTCTGCAAACATTGCGGCACCGCCTTCACGCCCACCGGCGGCCACGACGAGTTTTGCAGCCCCGGTTGCGCGGCGGTGCATGCGCAGATCGTGCGCGACGGGCTGGAGCGTTTCTACGTACTGAAGGACCGCGCCGTCTCGCCGGCCAGCAGTGCGGTGTTTCAGCCGCGTGACTACGGCTGGCTCGCCGAGGCGATCGCCGCGGCGGAAAACGGCGCGAAGCAGACCGCCGAACTCGTGCTCGATGTGCAGGGGATTTCGTGCGTCGGCTGCGTGTGGCTGATCGAGCGGCTCTTCCGGCGATGCGCCGGCGCGGTGCGGATCGAGATCAACGCCACGCAGGGCCGGTTGTTCTGGCGCTGGGAACCGGGACGCTTCGACGCCGTGGCGTTCGCGCGCGAGTTGCAGGCCTTCGGTTATCTCGTCGGCCCGGCTGGGGAGAAACCCGGCGCGGACGTCGCGCAGGGGCTGCGATTGCGGCTGGGGCTCGCGGCGGCGTTTGCGATGAACACGATGATCTTCGCGTTGCCCGCGTACCTCGGGCTCGAGCGCGCTTCGGAGTTCTATCCGCTCTTCGAGGGACTGCAGGCGGCGTTCGCCACGGCCGGGCTGCTCACCGGCGGCAGCTTTTTCGCGAAACGCGCGTGGGGCGCGCTGCGGCACGGCTTCATCAACCTCGACGTGCCGATCACGCTCGGACTGGCGATCGGCTACGCCGGCTCGCTCTACGGCTGGCTCGGCGGGCACGAGCACCTCGTGTACTTTGACTTTGTCGCCGTGTTCAGTTTTCTGATGCTCGTCGGCCGCTGGACGCAGGAGACGGCGATCGAGCGCAACCGCCTGCAACTGCTCTCGCTCACGCGCGACCCGGCGGAAGTGCTGGTCGAGGAAGCGGGGACGGTGGTGCGGCGCGCGGTTTCGACGCTGCGGCGTGGCATGGTTTTCCGCCTGCGCGCGGGCCAGGTCGTGCCGGTGGCGGCGCGGCTGCTCGATGCCGCCGCGACGGTGACGACCGAGTGGATCAACGGCGAACCCGAGCCGCGCGAGGTGGCCGCGGGGCAGACGGTGCCGGCGGGCGCGACGAGCGTGAGCCTGCATGAGCTGCGGCTCGAGGCGGGCGAGCCCTGGAGCGAGTCGGCGCTCGCGCGGCTGTTGGCGACGAGCGGCGCGCAGGGATTCCGCCATGAACGTGCGGAGAAGATCGTGCGTGGTTATCTCGCGGTGATTCTGCTCCTCGCGGCGCTCGGCGGCGCGGGTTGGTGGTGGCTCGGCGGCGACGGGCTGAAGGCGCTCCATGTGACGGTCGCGCTGCTCGTGGCTTCGTGCCCCTGCGGCATCGGCGTGGCGTTTCCGTTGGTGGAGGAATTGGCGGTCGCCGCGATGCGGCGGCATGGAGTTTTCGTGAGGGAGCTTTCGCTCTTCCCGCGACTGCGCGGAGTGCGGAAGGCGATCTTCGACAAGACCGGCACACTCACGCTCGAGACGCCGGTGCTCGCGAATCCGGAGGCGCTCGCGACGCTCGAGCCGCGGGAGCGCCGGCGGCTCTGGCAACTCGTGCAGGACAACCCTCATCCGACCGCGCGCGCGTTGCAGGAGGCGCTGGCGTGGGGCGTGGCGGAGACGGGAAACCGGAAACCGGAGACCGGAGACACGGATGCGGACGCCGGAATCCGGGAACAGCTCGAAGAGGTCGTGGGGCAGGGCGTGCGGTTGCGAGCGGCGGATGGCGAGTGGTCGCTGGGCAGGCCGGAGTTCGCCAATCCGCAAGCAGCGGCCCGCCGTCCGCAATCCAGCGAAGCGTGTTTCGCGCAGGACGGGCGCGTGCTCGCGTCGTTCCGCTTCGAGGAATCCGCGCGCAGCGACGCGCGGGCGGAGATCGCGGCGCTGCAGCGCGAGGGGCGGCAGGTTTTTATCCTCAGTGGTGACCGGCCGGAGAAGGTCTCCACGTTGGCCGCCGCGCTCGGCGTGCCGCCGGAGAACGCGCTCGGCGGCCTCACCCCGGAGGAGAAACGCGACTGGGTGCTGGCCCACGACACGTGCGACACGCTGATGCTCGGCGACGGCGCCAACGACAGCCTGGCCTTTGACGCTGCCTTCGCCCGCGGCACGCCGGTGATCCATCGCGGGATGCTCGAGCGGAAGTGCGACTTCTACTACCTGGGACGCGGGCTGCGCGGCGTGCGGCGGTTGTTCGCAGTCGCGGAGCTGCGGCGACGGGCGCTGCGCCGGGTCTTCGTTTTCGCAATCTGCTACAACGCCGGCACCGTGTCGCTCGCGCTCGCCGGGCACATCAACCCGCTCGTGGCGGCGGTGGCGATGCCGGTAAGTTCGCTGATCAGCCTCGCCTTGGCGACCGCCGGCATGCGCCGCGCCTGGCGGACGGAGTAGGTCCGGCGTCGCTCCCCGCGCGTGACGCCACCGGGCCAGCGGCAGCGGTATGAGCGTTTCTGAATCCGGGGCGGCACCGTCCTAATAAACGGGCCGGAGGTGGGTTTGGGAGTCGCCGATGGGGAGGTGAATCCGGTTGATGCTCGTATCCGTCGGAGCTGGGTGCTCGAGACGGCAGTGCAAACCCCTCCTGTCCATGAACGTGTCGAAGATGCTTCGTCGTTTCCCCGTATTGGCGTCCTGCGTGTTGATCGGAGCCGTCCTGTCCGCGTCGGGCCTCGGCGCTCAGACGGCACCTTCCGGCGGTCCCATACCGGTCACGCAGACGAGAGGTGACGAGGTGTTGTTCAACGGCCGGGCCGTGGTACCGGGACAATATCTGGTGCGGCTGAAGACGAGACTGCCCCGTGACGCGCAGGCGGAGAACGCGCTCGCCGCACGCCAGCCGGCCGCTGTGGGAATTTCGCGGGTCGACGCGATGCGTTCGGGACGGATCGCGGCGTTGCGACCCTCGGCGGGCGCAGCCACGCAGTTGCGCAGTCGTTCCGCGGGCGCGCGGCAGGCCAAGATCGAGGCCGATCTCGCGGCGCTCACGGCGACCGGGCTGTACGATTACGTGGAGCCCGACTACGTCCAGTACGCGACCGCGTTGCCGACCGACACAGCGTTTGCGGACGGCACCCTCTGGGGCTTGCGCAACACGGGGCAGGGCGGCGGTGTGAGCGGCGCGGACATCGACGCCGTGGCGGCGTGGGACATCACCACGGGCTCGAGCGCGGTGGTTGTGGGCGTGATCGACACGGGAATCCGCTACACGCACCAGGACCTCGCGGCGCAGGTCTGGGTGAACCCCGATGAGATTCCCGGCGACGGCATCGACAACGACGGCAACGGCTACATCGACGACGTGCACGGGATCAACGCGATCACCGGCTCGGGGGATCCGATGGACGACAACAACCACGGCACCCATTGTTCCGGCACGATCGGA
>DATGXO010000058.1:0-25748 GCA_035298965.1 Opitutaceae bacterium
GGGAAGGCGGACCTTCCCCTCGGACCCCATCCCTAAGTATTTACTTTTCCTGTTCGAACCATAACTAACCAACCCGTCCCCGCTGTCTCACGTTCGGGGTCCACCTCAGTCCTCATCGTACTTACAGACGGTGAACCAGAATCCTGCGGGCGATTTCCGAACAGCTCCGCCTTCAATCCGCCTCGGTCTTAGCATCTAGATGATGCGCTGTTCGAAAACTGGTCGATTGTTGCCTGCGTCTTCCGGACAAAGAAGCCGCACCTCGCGGTGCGGCTCGTAAATAGTCCGGTTTTCAGGTACGAATCAGCCTTGGGGCTGGCCTTCGGCGGAGAAGGTCATGGTGACGCCGCCTTGCGGGTGGGAGAGCGAGAAGGTGCCATTGATGGTGATAGCTTGGCTGTTCGGGGCGGTGTTCTTGCCGACCCTTTTCACGTACGTGGACAGATCGCCGGTTATGGAACCATCTGTCGCGGTGATTGCGACAGTCACCGTGGTCAGGCTGTATTCGAGCATGTACTGCTGAGCGGCCGCAGCGATCTGCCGGGCATCATTGCGCAGCGCGCCGCGGACGGAGTTTTCACGTACTTTCTGGAAGGCCGGGATCGCCATGGCGGCGAGCAGGCCGATGATGACGACCACGATCATGATCTCGACGAGGGTGAAACCTCGCGTGTTCGGGATTCTCATTGGTATTGGGGTTTCGGGATGATGAATGATGAACAATGAACTGACGGAAGGAGAGGTAACGCAGATGGTCCTGTGGGGAAAGGCGGCAGACCTTAACAACCGCGTAAAAACGGGCGGAGGGGGAGGTGGGCGCTTGAACTTCTGGTCTTTGCCTGCGTTGCCGTGCTCCGAGCGTTTGGCCGCCAACGCGGCGGGGCTGGGGCCGCCCGAGCCAATCAGGCACAAAGAACTGCTAATGGACGCCGATGAACGGGAATCCCGGAGGATGCCTTCGGGCGAGCACGAGTGGAGCGTAATCACCGCATGTTCAGGCGATGGTGGTCTGCGTTCCACTTGGGCGTATTCGTGTTCGCTTCGCAGTTCAATTGGAGGTTATGCCGAGCGGCGGAGGACGGGAATACCGCCTGCGCCGCTGCGACGTTGACGTCTCGGCTGTTTCCCGAGGCAATTCGGCCGGCGCACGCGCACTGCACGCCTTCCGTCGGTCTCCCACGCCAGCGACTTCGCTCCGAACCATGATACAACTTCCGACGCCACAGAATGGGCGTTCTGCTGGATGGGCGTTCCGATGCGAGCTCGTCGGGTTGTTTCTTGTCGCGGTGGCTGTTAAGTGGTGGCTGATCGCTCGGGTGGGCTCGGATCTGCCTTGGATCGACCAGTGGGGACCGGAGGCTGACCTCTACCGGCAGTGGTTGTCGGGCGCGTTGCGTTGGCGTGATTTCTTCCAACCGGCAAACGAACACCGCATCGTTTTCACCCACCTCCTGAATCTCGGCCTTCTGCGGCTAAACGGCCAGTGGGACCCGCTCTTGCAGATGGCGGTGAATGCGCTGTTGAACGCGGCTGGGACGGCCGTCCTGGCGTGGTGGATCGGGCGGGGCCTTCCAGTGGTCACGCGTCGGCTTGTGTTGCTCGTGGTTGGAATCGTGATGATTGCCCCGTTTGGTATCCAAAACATTGTATGGGGGTTTCAATCGCAGATCTACCTATGCCTGCTGCTGTCCTGCGGGGCGCTCTGGCTGACGACGGAGTGGCCTGCTTCCAATTGGCGGTGGTGGGCGGGTGCCGCAGTGGCGATCTCGGCTTATTTCGCGATGTCGCCCGGGGCACTGGTGGGGGCGGCATTGCTGGCATGGGTGGCCTGGCGCATCATGGAGGAGCGGCGCATTTCGAAGGAAGTGCTTCCGAATCTGCTGCTGGGGGGGCTCGTGTTGCTGATGGCGTGGGGGCTCCGGACGCCGATCCCCCGACATGACGTTCTGGTAGCCCCGGACTTCCTCCGGTTCGCGCAGGTGCTCACCGGTGTGTTGTCGTGGCCGGCGTGTGATCCGAGGTTGTTTCTGGTTCTCAATGCACCCGTGCTGGTGTTGCTGGTCGGGCGATTGACGGGACGCCTTCAGGCGACGGTTGCCGCTGATCGCGCACAGTTGCTCGCGGCCTGGGCAGTGGGCGTGGCGCTTACTTTTTCCTATTACCGCGGCGGGGCGCAGGACCCGTTTTCGGCGCCGCCCTCGCGCCATGCGGACTTCTTTGCATTGCTGCCGATCGCCAATGTACTGGCATTGGCCCAATTGGGAACGGTATTTGAACGGCGCAAGGCCGTGTTCCTGACTGGCGGGGCAATATGGTTGGTCTGTTCTCTCGTGGGGATTGTATCTTTGTTGCGAGATACGCTAGACAATATCCACGAGCATGTGCGGCTTCGCTATCAGATGGGGTTCGATGTGCTTGCGCTGCGGGAGACCGGCGAGCGGCGCGAGACTTTGCTGTTCTCTGTGGACGGTTCCATAGCGAGCTGCACTGCCCGGCTGAAAGATCCTTTGTTCCAATCTCTGATGCCGCCGTTATTGCAGAAGGAGATCGCGCTCGCATGGCCATCGTCCGGAGCACTGCTGCAAACCGCGGTTTTCCCGCCGGGTTCCCAGGATCCCTCGCCGCTGACGGTCTGGCGCAATCGGAATGAGGGCGCGGTGTTTCAGTGTGGTGCGGAGCGCAGTGAACCATTCGAGGTTCTCGGCCCGGCGGTCGAGGTGCTGGCGGCGTTCACGGCTCGAGGCGGAAAGGCGGAGATCGTTTTCGTGTCGGAGGACTCCGGCTCTCGGATCGCGCTGCCGTGCGATTCCGCACCCCGCGGAAAATGGGTGAAGCTCTCGGCCCGGCTGCCGGCCGGACGGTACCGGCTCGAGGTGAGCAATCGCGACCCTGCCGGTTGGGTCGCATTCTCAGCCCCCCGGAAAATGGGATGGCTGGGCTACCGGGTTCGGCAGGTGCTGCCTTCCAAATGAAAAGAAGAGGCGGCGCAGCCGTGGAGTGTGTGGTTTTCGTATGGAACACGAGGGACACAGAGGGAAACGGCGAGCTGTACGATTCGCCGGGATATGTGAGGACAAGCGAGCGCGACTCCGGGCTCACCCGCAAGGGCACGACGGCGCCGGAAGTTGCCACCGCAAAGTGACCAGATAATAGGTCGTTGCCGCGGCCCGCGGGCGAAACGCCCCGGGCCGCTTTTCGTTTCGAACGGCTTGGCGCAGTTGTGAAACAGCTATGAAGCGCGGCTGCCGAAG
Source organism: Opitutaceae bacterium (assembly GCA_035298965.1). Classification (GTDB taxonomy): domain Bacteria; phylum Verrucomicrobiota; class Verrucomicrobiia; order Opitutales; family Opitutaceae; genus CAJCBL01. The sequence continues at coordinate 3,252 of DATGXO010000058.1, forward strand.
GAAAAAAGTGGCATCCGGCTGCGGTTTGGCGTTGTTTCAGGCCTGATCTCATTCAGCGAGATACCCAGCATGCCCGCTCAGACATTTTTCCCAGTGCTGTGCGTCCAATCCTGCCGCGGTTGTGCGGCGCCCAATAAGTACTCTGGAGATTGGCGGTGTCCGAAGGTCCGCCCGGGTATGACATGAATCACTCCCATCCAATCTACGTTACGCAGCCGTACTTGCCGCCGTTGCAGGAGTTCGTTCCGTACTTGGAACAGATCTGGGCGAACAAATGGCTGACCAATGCCGGCCCGTTCCACAACGAGCTGGAGGTGGCGCTCGCCCGACATCTCGAGGTCCCGCATCTGTCCCTGTTTGCCAACGGCACGATTGCCTTGGTGGTAGCGTTGCAGGCGCTGCGCATCAGCGGCGAAGTAATCACCACGCCGTTCACTTTCGTGGCCACTACGCATTCGTTGCTGTGGAACGGGATCAAACCCGTCTTCGTCGACATTGATCCGCGGACCTTCAATCTCGACCCGAACATGATCGAAGCCGCGATCACGCCGCAGACCACGGCGATCATGCCGGTGCACTGTTATGGCAATCCCTGCGACGTCGCCCGAATCGAAGCAATCGCAGACCGCTATGGCCTGAAGGTCATCTATGACGCCGCTCATGCCTTTGGTGTCCGCCAACAGGGGGAGAGCATTGCCCGGCACGGGGACCTGACGGTGCTGAGCTTCCACGCGACGAAGACCTATAACACCTTCGAGGGCGGGGCAATCGTCTCGCCCGATGCGAAAACGAAACAGCGTATCGATTTCCTGAAGAACTTCGGGATTGCGGACGAGGTCACGGTGGTGGGCCCTGGCATCAACGGGAAGATGAACGAGGTGCAGGCGGCCTTTGGGCTGCTCCAGCTGAAACACCTTCCGGATGGGCTGGAGAAACGGCGCGCGGTCGACCAGCGGTACCGTGAGGCGCTGGCGGGGATCCCCGGGCTGAGCGTCCCGGTCGCCCCCGAGGGCGTGAGCGGCAACTACTCGTATTTCCTGGTCCTCGTGGGACCGGAGTTTCGGATGTCGCGCGATGCCCTCTTCAATCGCCTGCGCGCCGCCGGCATTTTTGCCCGCCGGTATTTCCATCCGCTTGTCAGCCAGATGCCGATGTACCGCGGACTACCCTCGGCGGCGCCGGAGCATCTGCCGGTGGCGACGCGGATCGCCCAGGAAGTCCTGTGTCTGCCGATCCATGCGGAACTGGACGAAGCGCAGCAGGCGCGCGTGATCAACCTGGTCCGCGAGGCGTGACCGGGCCTGACAGCGAACCGCACTTGGCGAGCCTCGACCTATGCGACTCGGTTTGATGCAGCCATATTTCGCCCCCTACTTGGGCTACTTCGACCTGATCCGGCGGACGGACGAGTGGGTGGTCTTCGACTCGGCCCAGTTCATCCGCCGCGGTTGGGTGAACCGCAATCGGTTGCTTAAACAGGGCGGCGGATGGGCCTACATCACCATACCCGTGCGCCATGCGCCGCTGGAGACGCCCATCGGTGAGATGCTGCCGGACGAGGAGCAACCATGGCGCGAGCGCATCTTCGCGCAATTCGACATTCTCAAGGCCAGGGCTCCGTACCACCGGATGGTGCGGGAGATGTTGCGATCGGCGATGGCCGGGCCCGGGGTCTCGCTGCTCGAGGTCAACGTCGCGCTCATGCGGGCAGTGTGCGACTACCTGCAGATTCGTTTCCAGCCGCGGCTGCTTTCCGCGCTGGGGGTGGATCGGGCGGAGATTACGGCTCCGGACGAGTGGGCTCTGGCCTCCTGCCGACTGCTACGGGCGACTGAGTACCTCAATCCGCCGGGCGGAGTCGAAATCTATGATCCAGTGAAGTTCGCTACGCACGGCGTTCACCTACAGTTCCAGGAATTCGCCCCTATTCAGTATTCGACGGGTCAATTCGCGTGGGAGCCCAATCTCTCCATCCTTGATGTGTTGGCTTGGAACTCGCCGGCGGTGGTGATCGAGCATCTCGATCGTGCGGCGAAACCGAACCCGTGAAACTGCGCCTAGCCTTCTACGTTTCGGGCAATGCCGGTCGGTTGCGCAAGCTGCTGGCCGAGGACAATCGTGCAATCCTTGACGACGTCCGTCTGGTCTTCTCCGACGACCCGCGCAACGCGGATTTGGTTGAGCCGCTGCAACGCAGGGGCTGCGCCTGCGTATGCGTGGACTATCGTGCGCTCGGGCCTGACGGCGCAGCGCGATCACTCGCCCTGTCGGAGGCCATGCTGGCCGAGTTCCAGCGCCACGGCATCGACTACGGCTTCTGTTTTGGCGCCCACATCCTGCGCGGCCGGCTGCTGGATGTCTATCGGTACCGGATAATCAACTTCCACCCCTCGCTCCTGCCGCAGTTTCCCGGGCTCAACGCGATCGACCAGGCGGTTACCGCCAAGGCGTTCCTCCTAGGCAATACGGCGCACTTTATCACCGAGCAGATCGACGGCGGGCCGATCATCATGCAGAGCGTCACAACCCGGGGAAGGTACGACAAACTCGGGTACGATGGGGTGCTCGATCTCCAGCTGCCCATGGTTTGCGAGATCCTTGCCTGGCTGAAGGCCGGGGGCGCATGGCCGCCAGAGTCGTCGGCGCCTATGGAGGGCGACCCCGTGGCCTTCTTCAGGAATGAGCAACTCCGCTTGTCGTGAGATCCGCACCTCCGTCCCTCCTGCGCAACATTCTGGCCAGCTACGTCGGACAGGTGGGGGTGGCATTGCTCGGACTGGTGATGCTGCCGGTCTACCTGCGCTATCTCGGCCAGGAAGCCTACGGGCTGGTGGGCTTCTTCACGCTGCTGCAGGCTTGGTTCCAGCTGCTTGATCTGGGACTGACGCCGACCGTCTCGCGGGAGCTTTCGCGCTATCGCGCGGGTGTTCTGGCCCCGGAGCAGGCGGCCGCGATGGTGCGAACGCTGGAGTGGTTGTTTGCTGTATTGGGTTTGTGCTGTGCGCTTGCCGTGGTGCTGGGGGCGCCCTGGGTCGTGCACAACTGGCTGAAGGTGCGGCAGCTCGATCAGACCGAGGTGCAACGCTGCGTTGTTCTGATGGGCGGCATGGTCGCGCCGCGGTGGTTGGTCGGGCTTTATCGCGGTGGCCTGGCCGGGTTGGAGCGGATGGTCACCATCAATGTGGCGAATCTGCTGCTCGCGCTACTCCGTGCCGGCGGTGCCTGGCTGGTCCTCGCCTTGTGGGCACCGGACCCCGGGGCCTTTTTTGTCTTCCAGGCGTCGATCGGACTACTGGAGTTGCTGCTCATGGGCTTCCTTTTCTACCAGGCTGGCCCGATGCGGGCCGGCTGGCGGCCGGACTGGAGGGCGATGCGTGGTTGCCTCCGGTTGGCAGGCAGCATGGCGTTTCTGGCCGGCCTCTGGGTCGTTCTGAGCCAGACTGACAAGCTCGTCCTCTCCGGGCTGCTGGATCTGCCGAGCTACGGGGCCTACACGGTCGCGGTCACGCTGGCGGGCGGTATCCTGCAGCTGGCCGCACCCTTGACCCAGGTGCTGCAGCCGCGGTTTTCCGTTTTGGTCGCTCAGGACGACAAACCGGCCCTGGTCGCGCTGTACCGGGCGGGAACGCAGGTTGCGGGGGCGGGACTGTTCGCTCTGGCCGGAACGCTGGCGCTGTTCTCCGGCCCGCTCCTGCGGGCATGGACGGGCAATCCTGAAACCGTGGCCCTGGCGGTCCGGGTGTTGCCGCTGTATGCGCTAGGCAACGCCGTCGTAGCGTTGCTGAGCTTGGCGTTTGCCGTGCAGTTCGCCTACGGCCGGACCCGCTGGCATGTGGTGGGCAACTGCGTGTTTGGCGTGTTCTGGGTCCCGGGCGTGTATTGGTGTGCGCGCCAAGCCGGCGCCGTGGGGGCTGGCTGGCTGTGGCTGCTCGGCAACATGACGTACCTGTTGCTGTGGCTGCCGTACATCCATCGCCGCCTCCTGCCGCCGGGCTGCTGGCGCTTGCTGCTGCGGGATGTGGTGGTGATGGCTGCTAGCGTGGCGGTCATCCTGCTGGCCTTCGCATGGTTGGGGCTGCCGCAGACCGGGCGGATGGTGACGCTGGCCTGCCTGGGAGGCGTGGCGGTCGTGACCGCCGTGGGTGCCATGTTGATGCAGCCTGAGGGACGGGCGCTGTTGCTGACCCAGGGCCGACGTTTTCGCTTGGTCCTATTCCCCGGGTGAGAAAGATGGGCGGCATGCTCAATGCATTACGGCAGAAGGCCCGGAGACTGGGGGCGCGGATCCCGCTCGGTGCGCAGCGTTCCTGTTGCCTGTGCGGGGCACGGGTTCGCCGGTTCCTGCCGTACCGCGGAGGCTGGCGCGAGGCCCCTGTGGTGGTGCGGACTCTGCAGGTCGTTGGCAGCGACCTCGACCATTTCTCCTGCCCCGCGTGCGGGTGCCACGACCGGGAACGGCACCTGTGGCTGTACCTGGACCGGCTCGCGCTTTTCGCAAAGATGCGTGGCATGGCGCTTTTGCATTTCGCCCCAGAGGTGGCGCTGACCCCCTTCTTCGCCCGGGCAGGGCTGTCGCGGCATATGCAGGCCGACCTCTTTCCGGTCCGCGAGGGTATCGAAAAAATAGACATGCAGGCCACTGGTCTACCCGACGCATCTTTCGACTTCGTCATTGCCAACCACGTGCTGGAGCATGTGGACGACGACCTGCACGCCCTCCGCGAACTACGCCGGGTCCTCAAGCCCGGCGGCAGCGCCATCTTGCAGACGCCCTACAGCGAGGTCTTGGAGCACACCTTCTCTGATCCGGGTATACATAGTCCAGAGCAGCGGCTCCATCTCTACGGGCAGGAGGATCACGTCCGGCTCTATGGGCGCGACATTTTCGCTCGTTTTGCCTCCGCCGGTTTTGCGGCTCGGGTGGTGCAGCACGAGGAGGTGCTGGGTGCCGTTGATCCGGTCCTCCATGGGGTCAATCCGCGCGAACCTCTATTCCTTTTCGAGGCCATCGGCGGCGGAGGTGCGACTTGACTCCCAAGGTCAGCGTGGTGATGCCGTCCTACAACCATGCGCCATACGTGCGGGTTGCGGTCGAAAGCGTGCTCGCCCAATCGTTCGCAGAACTTGAGCTGGTGATCACTGACGATGGCTCGGTCGATGGCACGCCGGACATCATCCGAAGCATCGCGGATCCGCGCATCCGCCTGAACGTCTTGCCTGAGAATCGCGGGGCGTGTGTAGCGATGAACGACGCGATCAGCCGCGCGCATGGCACGTACATCTCTGTACTGAACTCGGACGACTATTTTCTGCCAGGGAAAATCGCGCGACAGTTCGCGTTCCTTGGTGCGCATCCTGAAATTGGTGCTGTGTTCGGTTTACCGCGGTTTATCGACGAACACGGCTTTCAGCTCTCGCATGGCGGCCATGGCTTTGCCGAGTTGTTCGCGGCCGTGAACCGGCCCCGGCGAGGATGGTTGCGCCATTTCTTCGCGCAGGGAAACTGCTTGTGCCATCCAACGGCCATGGTGCGCCGATCTTGCTACGACACGGTTGGCTTCTTCGATCCGCTGCTCCGACAGTTGCCTGACTTCGACCTATGGGTACGTATATGCATGCGTTTCGATATTCATATAATTCCCGAGCAGCTGACTGCATTTCGGGTGTTGGGTTGTGAACGCAATGTGAGCGCGCCCGCACCGGCGACGGCGGCACGTTCTGCTTGGGAACTGGTCACTGTATTGGAGCGTTATGCCGAGTTGCCTGGACAGGAGATTCGGGAGATTTTCTCCGATCTGCCCGGAATAAGTGAGATGTCGATGCCGGTGTTGGCTCTTGCGCTCGAGGCTCTCAGGATCGGCCGACCGGGTTATCGACAGTTCGGACTCGGGTTGCTGCGTCAATGTATGAGAGATTGTCCAGGGGTGTTCTCCAATGCAGAGTACTTCCGGCTGGTTGGAGAAAACGACCCATATGCGGTGCGGTTCTCGGGGCGGTTGTTCGAGCATGTGATCCGATCCCCTCTCTTTACCGCCGGGCAGAGGGCCGCTAATTGGCTGCGCCCCTATTTCCGCCGGGGACACTAGGAGGGCACTTTGAATAGCTTCCTTTTGCCCAAAGGAATGCGGTTAGCGAGTTGCCACCAAGGAAATGCTCCTTCGCCCAAGCAGAGTGCGATTGGTTCCGACCAACGGCTGAAACGATTCGGAATGTACGGGTTATGCTCGAGGTGCCCTCCCCAGCGCGCGTAAATCTCGGCGACTTCATTCCAATCGGACGAATGGCTGCGGCTTCTCGTTTCATGGTGAATGGCCACCACGCGCGGAAGCACCCAGTTCACCAAACCGCGCTGTTGGAGTTTAAGGGCGAGGTCGACATCCTGAACCGAAGGGAGGCCTTCATCGAAGCCGTGGACCGCTGCATAGTCGGAAGTGCGGACAAGGAGCAGTGCTGCCGTGGCGGCTGCGACAGGTCGTGGGGACGCAAACCAAGGATCGGTCGGATCATGGCGCGATCCTTTGAACGGGTGGGCCCCAACAATCATACAGCCCACGAAGATGAAAAGGTGTTGGATTCGGCGGTCGGGATAGAGCAGCGTGCAGCCGACACTCCCGCAACGGGGGTTGCCTTCGATAAAGGCGCACAAGGTCGTAATCGCGTTTGGCTCGGTGAATTCGACATCGTTATTTAGGAACAGCAGATGATCGGGCGCGAAGTCGGAGCAAGCTTGGGCGGCGAGGTTGTTCAGCCGCGAGAAATTGAAGGGGATCTCGTAGCGGAGGTGCCGAAAACGAATGTGCGGGATTTTGCGCTGTAGGAGGTCGGCAATGCCGGAACGGGTATCCGCTTCGAGTGAGCCGTTATCGACTAGGGCGACCAGCAGGGTGACGCCTTCAAGTTGTTGACGCATCAATGACATTATCGCTTGCTGTGTCAGTGGCCATTTGTCGCGGAAGGGAATTATGACTAACACGCGGCGAGAGCGGGTTAGGTCAATCTTAGGGGTTAAGTAGACACCGGTGTATGCCGCTTTTTGCGTTGGCGTCTCGTAACGGAGGAGCAGTGCCGGCCGGCTTGCTAAGAAGGGGTGCCGCACGTGGGTGATTAGCCGGCATAAACGCCGCCATACTGCATGGTGCAACTCGGCGTTGCTTTTCATTTGTTCTCTCGTCGCGATCAAGTGCGGAAAGCCGCTTGAGCTGATAGTGCGGGGGCGATTCGATGGTCCGCAAGCCTTGACCTATGCCCCATACTATCGCCATCGACTGCCGGCTCCGGAACAGCACAGGAATTGGGCGCTACATTCGCGAGCTGGTACCTCGTGTGGTGACTGCGTTTGGGGCGGAGAACGTTGTGCTTCTGGGACCGACTGAAGAGGACCCTTGGTTGGGAATCTGGCAATCCGAGCGTCCGGCGGTGATTCCTTGTTGGGCCCGTGCGTACCGACCGGCGGAACAGCTTGCGCTGGCGAGGCTCGCCGACCGGGCACGCCTACTGTGGTGTCCCCATTTCCACATTCCGTTACGTTTCCGAGGGCGGCTAGTGGTGACGGTGCATGACCTTATTCCCCTGCATTTCCGGGTGGGATGGAAGGGGCACTTCCGCGCTGTGCTAGCAGCCATTTTGCTGCGGCGGATTAAGCAGTCTGCCGCGCTGGTTATTACCGACACCCATGCCGTCGCCCGACAATTGGAGAGCGAACTCCGGTTTTTGCGGGCTCGACTGCGCCCGATTCATTTAGCCGCGCATTGTGAATTGGCTCTGGCCTCAGCGCGTATGCGTCAATTGGTCGATCCGTATCTGATCTACGTCGGCAACGTCGGTCCCCATAAGAATGTTGAAGGGTTGATGGCGTCGTTTGCGGAAGTCTGTGGAAGAGTGCCGCACCGGTTGGTTATTGTCGGCCAGCGGGGACAATTTGTTGGGGACCAGCGTCGCCTGACGGCACTCGCGATGCGACTTGGCAACCGCGTGTTCTTCACTGATCAGGTCACGGACGAAGAGTTACGCGTGTGGATGAGAGGCGCTGATCTACTCGTTCAGCCCTCATTTGAGGAAGGATTCGGTCTGCCTCCATTGGAGGCGATGGCGATGGGGGTGCCGGTCCTTGTTTCCGACGCGCCAGCATTGGTGGAGACTGCAGGGCAGGGGGCGCGCGTCTTTCGGCTGAACGTTCCTGGCGAATTGGCGACGAGTTTGTGTGAGCTGCTGTGCCATCCAGAACTCCGGGCGGATCTCGTTCAGCGCGGCCATACTCACGTTCGACGGTTTTCATGGGAAGCGACAGCTGCGGCTACGACACAGGTTTTGAAGGAGGTCATTGCTCAAGGTTGAGTGCTTCGTTCTGATGAAACATAAATTTGTGCTCTCCAACGACCTCGCAATTGACTGCCGGCTGCGGAACAGCACGGGGATTGGGCGCTACATCAGCGAGTTGGTGCCGCGCGCGGTGGCGGCGCTGCCGGAGCGGCGGATCGTTTTACTTGGACCGAGACAGGACGATCCGTGGTTTCGTGAGCGGATTGCCCCGATCCGAGGCGATGTGGCGACCATCGCTTCCGATGCGCGAGTGTTTCGAATGGCGGAGCAACGACTCTACCGGGCGGTGGCGCGGCAGGCGCGAGTGTTTTGGTGCACGCATTTCAATGTTCCATGGACATGGCCACGCAACCAGCGGCTGGTGGTCAATGTGCACGACCTGATCCCGGTGCACGTAGCGGTCGGTTGGAAGGGGCGGATTCGGTGGCTCGGCGCGAAGTGGTATCTGGCTGCAGTGCGCAGGCGGGCTGACCGGATTCTGGTGCTGTCGCAGGCTGTCGCCGATGAACTCGTGCAGGAGCAGCGTTTCGAGCGATCGCGCTTGCGGCCAATCCACCTCGGCGTGGCGCCGGAGTGGTTCACGGCGGATCGGACGACATGTCCGCGGCTCGGGCAGGAACCGTTCGTGCTCTATCTGGGCAACATCAGCCCGCACAAGAACGTGGGGGCCTTGCTGCAGGCGTTTGCAGAGGTTACTCAGGAAGTGCCGCAGCGGCTGGTCATCGTGGGTGAGCGACGGGGCTTCACGGAGCACGCCGATTTCGGCGCGTTGGTCGCGCACCTGGGGTCGCGGGTGGTGTTCGCCCAGCGATTGGCCGACGGCGAGTTGCGCGGATTGGTGGCGGCGGCGGATCTCCTGGTTCAACCCTCGCTCGAGGAAGGTTTCGGTCTCCCGCCGCTGGAGGCCATGGCGGCAGGGACGCCGGTGCTGACCTCGGATTGTGCGGCATTGCTGGAGACTGCGGCGAGGGGGGCGCACCGCTTCGCGCTCCGCGATCCCGGAGATTTGGCCGCCCAGTTGCGTCGCTTGCTCACGGATCGCCTTCTACTCCGCAGCAAGACAGAGGAAGGACGCGCCTGGGCTCGCCAGTTCACCTGGGAGCGTACGGCGGAGCAGACGGTGGCAGTGTTGCGGGAGGTATTGGCGTGAAAAAGCCCGCACCAGGCGTCCATCTCGCCCACCAGTGGTGGGTGTCGCGGCGCGGAGGCGAACGGCTCTTCGAGGAGATGGCGGCGGTGTTTCCCGAGGCGGGGATCTCCACGCTGTTCCTGCGGCGCGAGACACTCACGCCGGCGATGATGGTGCGGCGGTGGCAGGTGTCGCCGTTGGGTTTGATCGCGCCGCGGTTCGTCGATCACCGGAAACTGTTGCCATTCTATCCGTGGGCGGTGCGGCGGATGTGCGTTCCGGTCGGGACGAAGCTGCTCCTCACCAGCGAGGCGGCGCTGATCAAGGGCCTGCGCAAACCGCCCGGTTGTGTGCATGTGTGCTACTGCAACTCGCCGGCGCGCTATCTCTGGGACTTGGCGGAGGACTATGCCACGCGCAGCGCCGGAATCGGCGGGCCTGGGCGGTGGTTGTTCCGCCAGATGCTGCCGCGATTGCAACGCTTCGATCGCGAGGCCGCGGCGCAGGTGGACCACTTCATCGGCAATTCCCGGTTCATCGCGGAACGCATCCGACGGATCTACGGGCGGGAGGCCGCGGTCATCTATCCACCGGTGGATGTCGAACGGTTCGCCGCGCCCGAAGAGCCTCGGGGCGACTTCTATTTGGTCGTCTCCGAGTTGGTGGCCTACAAGCGGGTCGATTTGGCGGTGGAGGCCTGCTCCCTACTCGGGCGGAACTTGATCGTGGCCGGCGACGGGCCGGAGCGGACCCGACTGGAGACGCTGGCTGGGCCGACCGTGCAATTCGTCGGTCGCGTGAGCGATACCGAGGTGGTGCGGCTGATGCGGAGTTGCCGCGCCTTCATCCATCCTCAGATCGAGGATTTCGGTATTGCGGCTGTGGAAGCGCAGGCTGCGGGGCGGCCGGTGATCGCCTTCCGCGGTGGCGGGGCGATGGAGACTGTGCGCGAGGACGAGACGGGACTGTTCTTCGACGCGCAGACAACCGAGTCGTTGACGGGGGCGCTGGAGCGTTTCGAGCGTGGTGTAGAAGCGATCTCGCCGACTGTCTGCCGTGCGCAGGCGCAGCACTTCGGCGCCGTACGTTTCAGGACCGAACTCGAGCGCCATCTGCGGCAATGGGGAGTCTGGCCGGAAGCCGCGGAGTTGTGATGTGCAAACGGTGGTCGGTTCGCCCTTTGAACGAGGAGGCTGAGGTTATTCAACCGCGGTGCAACAAGCGGCTCGCCCAGCAATCCTTGGGCTGGCACGCTCCGGCGCTCCTCTCCTTCTCCATGTTCCACGGCAAAAAGATCGTCGTCGTCATGCCGGCCTATAACGCCGAGAAAACCCTGCGCACCACCTATGACGAAGTGATGGCGCAGGGCGTGGTCGACCTTGTGATCCTCGTCGACGACCGCAGCCGTGACCACACCGTCGAACTCGCGCGCACCTTGCCGCAGGTGCTCGTCCACGTGCACGAGCGCAATCTGGGCTACGGCGGCAACCAGAAGAGCTGCTACCGGCTCGCGCTCGAACAGGGCGCCGACGTGGTCATCATGGTGCACCCGGACTATCAATACACGCCGTTGCTCGTCCCTGCAATGGCCTCGATGATCGCCAACGGCCTCTATCACTTCGTGATGGGCTCGCGCATCCTCGGCGGCCACGCGTGGCGCAGCGGCATGCCATTGTGGAAATACATCGCCAATCGCTGTCTCACTGCCGTGCAGAATCTGCTCCTCGGCGCGAAATTGTCGGAGTACCACACCGGTTACAGGGCCTACTCGCGCGAACTGCTCCAAAAACTCGACCTCTCGGCGAACTCCAACGACTTCGTGTTCGACAGTGAGTTCATTGCGCAGGCGCTCTGGCTCGAGTATCCGATCGCCGAGGTGAGCTGCCCCACGAAGTACTTCCCCGAGGCATCCTCGATCAATTTCCGCCGCAGCGTGATCTACGGCTTGGGTTGCCTACGCGTGGCGTTCCGCTTCTTCGTCAGCCGCCGACTCGGCGTGAAGGCCCCACCATTCCTCGCGGTGTTGAACGGCTGAGAACCACTCCGTCACCACCAGCCGAACTTGGCCGTGGACGCCGCGCCGACTCGATATGGTGTGAAGTTCCCGCCCCATGGGTTCGGGGCGCGGATGGATGGCGATTGCCGCGTCAATCGGGCTCAAGTTGCAGGCGATGTGATGCGTACTTCAAATTGAAGACTGCCATGGCCAGCACCAAGGGGGCGAGGTTGCGTGCTTCCTGAAGCCAACTGAAGCACAGGGACGAAATGATCAGTGAAATTCCAACCACCACTGTCGTCGCGCGAAAAGCGGCGGACACTCGCTTCCATCCGAGGATCGTGCCCGGCAGCAAGAAGCCGATCGTGGCGAGATAGAATGGCGCCCAGAACTGCCACAGGCGCAGGTTGGTGATGAAATGCTCGGGCGAGACCTTGCTGATGCTCGCATAGGCGGTCGACCCGCATGTGACCCACAAGCGGATCGACACCAGAATTGCAACACCGACCGCCAAATGCACCAACGCCGACCGGATGGCGGCGCGACGATCGGAACCATAGAAGCAGCGGCAGACCGCCATCACGATAACCGACTCTTTCGCGAAGAGTCCAAGCACCAGCGAGGTGCCGAAACCAGCCTCGTGTCCGACTGCGAGGAAATAGAAACACGCGGCGAAGCTCAAATGCGAGAGTGGGTCGACGAATTGCCCGGCATACCGAAGAATGCCGATCGGATACAGCGCAGCGACCAGCAGCACGACTCCGGCTGCGGGCAAAGCCTTCATGTGCGATCGCGCCAAGCGGTAGGCGAACACAAAGAACAGCGCGTTGCACTGGAGTCGGTACGCGCTGCGCGCGATTTCAAAGCTGCCGCAAAGCCATTGGTACCAACCGACGATGCAATCGGGGAGGAAGCGGTAGCAGTGGGGGATATGGGCCGGATCGAGTGCCAGAATACGGCAGTGCATCGCGTACTGCCATTCGGTGTTGCTGCGGTAACCTGACGACTGAAATAGGGCGTAGAGGCTCTGGTCGACCACCCAAAAGTGGACCACCTCGCAGACGAATGCGCCCCCAGAACAGAGCAGCAGGATCGTGTTTCGTTCCTGTGGCGGCAGTTCGGGGGCGGACAATGCGATCCGAGCGAGCAAGACAGGAGTCAGTAGCAGCAGGCATCCCCACCCGAAATGGATCGGAAATCCTCCGGGGCTGATCTGAAGAAACGAAACCGGCCATAGTAGCTGAACGAAGGCAAGCAGCAGCAGTATGAGGCCTCCGCCATACCAGTGCAGAGTGTGGCTTTTTCGCGTGGCGACGTAGCTCGAAGAGGGCGTTTTCATGGGCCTTGTTGAAATGGCGGATGCGAGCGTGGGTTGCCTCCTGCGGCTGTTGCGATCCCAAGGCGTTGTAGCATGGCTCCGGGACTCTGCCCGCTGGGGGGCAGAAGCTGGGCGGCCCAGAACTGCCCGAGCGGGTCGTCGAGGTATGGCGCGAGGTCGGCGTAGCCCGGCCCGTCGAGGTTGCGATGCATGAGCGGATAGTGCGCCCGTTCGATGGCATTGCGGACCAACGTGGCGTGGCGCGGGCTCGGGGCGCGGATGAATGCTGCGAGGTCCTTCGGATGCGTTGCGATCCGGTCGAGCGCATTGGCGAGGGCGGGTGAGCCGGGATCGAGCACGGGCGTCAGAATAGCGGGCGCTTCGTTCGGGCGGGCGAGCGCCTCCGCAAACGCCCGATAAGGTTGCGGGAGAAGCGAGGGCGCCGGAGTGGCTTGGGCGATGGTGGCGAAGAAGGTCCGTTGTTCTGGAGAAGCTCCGGCGAGGTCGTCCTGGGTGGGAATGATGCCTTCCCTCCACCACCGCACTACGGCGGCGCCATAGCGCAGCGTGGGAAGCCGCCAGGCGGGAACTTGGGGATCGTCGAGGGTGCGGGCGACGAGTTCCTGCCAGTGCGTGTAGGCCGCGTCTCCGTAACCAAGAAGTGGTTGTTGTTGCCAGTAGGGCGATGCGACGAATGCCGGGGCGACGAGCAGTTCGAGCGCGAGGGCTTGTGTGGCGCCCGCGGGGTCTTCAGCGGCCAAACAGGCCAACGCGAGTCCGAGGTTGTTCGACGGCCGGTCGGGCAGGAGTCGGCGCGCGGCTTCGAAATGGGCGCGGGCGGGGACCGGATCGTCGGGCAGCCAGAGCCAGCCGAGTGCGGCGTGGACGGGCTCCTGCGCCGGATCCAAGGCAAGGGAGTCCATCAGTACCTCCCGGGCGAGCTTTCGGAGAGCGGGGTCGTTCGTTGCGGTGGCGGCCCGGGCGATCTGGAAGCCGGCGGAGTCTCGGTAATGAGTGCACCAGGGTGCCAGCGTGGCGGCATCGAGCATGCGTTGCGCGAGCTGAAGGCGCTGCTCGGCCGGGGTGCGGGAAAGTGCGGCCCAGAACGCCTCGCGTGCACGCCAGTGGGGAATGAGGACGAGGAGGGCACCGACGGACGCGACGACAAGGCTGAGCGGAAGAATAGCGCCCCAACAGAAAGTACCGCCGGCCGTTCCAACTGGGCGGGATCGGAGTGGCGCGGCCAGCACGATGCCTCCGTGCAGGCCGAGCAGCGCGACGAGAGCGATGACATCGAGTTGATAGTCGGTGAGGGCCAGCCCGCCATACGCGACCAGTGCGCATCCGCTGGCCAACGCGAACAGACGGGACGTGCTGGGGGCGGACTGTTGCCAACGGCGCAAGGCACAGACTCCGCTCCAGCCGAGCCAACCCGCACCGAACACGCCGAGCAGGCCGGTGGTGACCCACCAATGCAGCGGACCATTGTGCAACTGGTAGGAGGTTTCGACGCCTCCAACCAGTTGGGCGCGGACCTCGGGATACACGAAGGGCACCATGCCGGGCCCCTGGCCGAGCCAAGGACGTTGCTGGCCGAGCAGCCAGCCGGCCTGCGCCATGCCGAGGCGTTGCACATCGCCTTCATTCGGCGCCAGCGCCTGGCCCGGGTGCAGTGCAAGGTCCAACAGGCGGGGATTGCTGGCGAGCAATCCGCCGGCGAGCACGGCGGCTGCGGCTCCGATGAGCATCAGTTGACGGCGGGTGGGACGATGTTGCGCGAGCCAGAGCAAACCGGCGACAGCGCCGCCGAGCAGTGCGCCCAATACCGCGCCGCGACTCGAGGCCGTGAAGAAGACTGCGATCGAGATCAGGACTCCGGCGCCCCAGACGATTCGCCACCAGCCACGCTCAATCCAAGCCAGCACGGCGAGCCAAGACAGCGTCAGCAGCGCCAGCCCTCCCGTGTAGTTCCAGTGACCCAATGGGTACCAGTTGCGGTGGTTGGTGAGTTCGATCCGCCACGTGCCTGCGGCGGCGATCAAGCCGGCGAGTTCACGGCCGTAGAATATCGCCGAGATCCACAGCGGTAGGAGCATCGCCGCTCCCACGACGCGCGCGAAGCGCAGGAACCGCGCCGGGTCGTCGCTGCGCGGCCGCTGTGTCGTGGCGATCCAGAACATCCATGCGAGCCCGCCCCAGAGGGGCAACGCAGCCTCGAAACTGAAATGCGGTTGGCGGCTGGCCAACACGGCGACGCCGATCGCACCAGCCGTGGCGGCCCCAGCGAGGCCAGCTCCACCCGGTTTGGATGGATCTTTCCAACGGGCAAACGCCAACAACACGAACGGCGTGACCATGAGCGCCTGCGCGTAGAAGGCCCACGGCCACGTGAACACGATCGTCGACGCTTTGGGAATCGAGGAAAGGAGGACAAGGCCGGCCAGAAGGAGCCACCCAAGCAGTGAAGGCAGTCTGGAAAAATGTGAAGGCACGGGTGTCATGGTTTTGGATGGAGCGTGCTCATCGGCTTGGGTACCCCGCAGCGGGCAAGCAGTGATCCGGCTAGCAGTGTTGCGGCGCCGAGAGAGAGCCAAGGTGCATACTCGATCAACCACGGCTTGGACGCGGTGGCGCCATGCAGCTCGACCGGCAAAATCGGGGCGAGGACGGGGTCCTCGAGGACAGCGATGACCGAGCGCGGATTGGGATGAGGGCGCAGGAAAGGCGGTTCAGTCTCGAAGACGCGCGGATCACGGGTTCGATGGTATATGGTGATCATCGTCGCCGCGGTTTCGTTTTGCAGCTCCTTGAAAGGGAGGTTGAACGTGAGACTACCAGCCCCGAGAAATCCGAGCCCGCTCAGCATCAGTCCCACCCAAATCATGGCGGCAAGCGGTCCGCGTGGGTGACGCATGCCAAGGCTGAAAAGGGCGACCGAGTTGCCCAGGGCGCCGAGCATGAGGCCGTCTTGGTAACGGGAGATCGGTAGGTGGTCGACCAATCCCGCCCCCCGATCGAATGCGATGGCGGCGCCGTTGAGCGCACCAAGGAAAACCAAGGCGAGTGCACAGCGGTCGACCGACGTGCGCCGATCCGGCTCCCGGCAAGTGGTCCAGACCAGCCAGAGTCCGGGGGCCTGAAGGAGGAGGCATGCCACGGGGGACTGGATGAACGGGTAGGCCAGGCAGCGTGTGAAGACGGCGATGAACTGGGCGATTGTTTCCGCCCGCAAATAGGAATGGGCCGGGACTGTGGTGCCTGCGCAAAGACCCAACGCAACCAATCCCGACAAAGCAAAAAGAGCGGAGATTCTGCGCCTGTCACGAAGCTGTGATGGCGCGAGGTCGAGGAGGTGGACCAACGCCGCCGCGAGGGCGGCGAATACGCCAGATGCCTGGGCCCCGATCGCCAGTGCCGCGGCGAACCAGCCGAACCACCAACCGATCCGGAGCGGTTCGGATTTCAGCAAACAAACGATTGCAATCACGCTCCATCCATTGGCGAGGTAGCACTGCGATTGGAAACCCCACAATGCGTTCTGCCAGCCGCTCGGAGTAGCGAAGGACGCTACGACAAGGAGGATCAGCGCATTTCCGAATTTTGGCGGTAGCGAAGAGACCAGACTGTGGACGACCACGGCAGCGGTGGCGGCGTTGAAGCCGGCATTGAGGACGAGTTGCCACCAAGTTTCCCATCGCCCAGTTGCAGTGAACAACATTAGGTCGATCAATCGTGTAAGGACGATGCGGTGCTCGTTGTGTGCCCGAAAGAGATCGGGCCACCGGAAATCACCAATGAGCCAAGGTCGATAAAGCTGGAGGGCCTCGCTATCCCACTGGTCCCAGAATGGAATGGGCGATCCCCATTCACGTATGAGCCAAAGGCGTAGGAAGAAGACTGTGCCGAAGAGGGCCAGCCACATGATCCGAGAACGGCTTTGGTGAGAAGCGCGGGGACAGGCCGGATCAGCGAGGATCGAAGTCATTCCGCCGTGTTCCTCCAACGCACGAGAGTCAGCAGGAGAATCTGGATATCGAGCCAGAGGGACCAGTTCTCGATGTAGTAGATGTCGTGCTGGATACGGGCGCGGAGATCGCTGGCGCCGCGGAGGTTGTTCACCTGCGCCCAGCCGGTCATGCCGGGTTTCACGAGGTGCCTCGGCAGGTAGTGCGGGATCTCGCCGGAGAGACGGTCGACGTGGAACGGCCGCTCGGGGCGCGGACCGACGAGGCTCATCTCGCCGCGGAGCACATTCCAGAACTGCGGCAACTCGTCGAGGTTCCAGCGGCGCATGAGCCGGCCGATGCGCAGCACGCGCGGATCGCCGCTCGTCGTGCTCTGGTGGAGATTGTCGGCTGCTGCGGCATCGGTGCGCATGCTGCGGAGCTTCCACATCGTGAAGGAGCGATGGCCCGCGCCGATGCGTTGTTGACCGAAGAACACCGGACCGGGCGACTCGCGGCGGATCACCACCGCGAGCAAGGCCATGACCGGCGCGGCGAGGGCGAGTCCGAGGCATGCGCCGGCGATATCGACGATGCGTTTCAACGCGCGACTGAAGAGCTTGGCGAGGGCGAGGTCCTCGACACCGAGGATGGGGACATTGCCGATCGTCTGCATCCGTAGACCGGAAACAAAGACCTGGAACACGGACGGGACGACCTTGAGCTCGACGTAGTTCTGCTCGCAGGCCTGGACGAGCGCCTTCATCCGCTCGGGCGGAAACTCCAGGTGGGCGGCGATGAGGATGTCGATCCGATGGACGCGCAGTATGGAGGCAAGTTCGTCGAGAGGGCCGAGCACGAGGGCGGGCAGATCCGCCCGCGGATCGGGCGTGTGGCGGTCTTCGCCGATGAGACCCACGATCTGGAACGGGTGGGCGGGGGCCCCGGAGATCTCGTGCACGAGCGTGGCGGCGTGGTCGTTCCAGCCGAGCACGGCGACGCGTTGTTGCACGCGCTCCAACCAGGTGCCGCGGCGGATGAACGCGTAGAACGCCGCGCGCCAGAGGTACTCGAGCAGCACGACGCCGAAGAACGCGACGACGACGAACAGCCGCGAGATCGGCGGCTGGAACTTCAGGACGAGCGACACCCCGAGGTAGACGAGCAGCCAGAGCACGGTGCCCTTGATGATGATCGCGAGCGCCTGATAACGACGCAGGAGGAGGCGTTCGTCGTAGAGACCAAGCTGCGCGTAGGTGCCGATCAACAACGCCACGCCCACGAGAAGCAGCGGGAGATAGGCGCCGAAGGCCGCTGTTTCGACGGGGATGCCGAGCTGGCCGACGCTGGTGTCGTAACGCAGCCACCAAGCGAGCGACAGGCCTGTGAGCGAGAACAGCAGATCGCCGACGAGCAGCGTCGCCGGGAGGATGATCTGTCGCAGGGTGTTGCGGTGCATGGGACGCGCGTGGCGCGCGGGGAGGAGGTTGGCTGGAAACTGGGAGTTGGTGCGGAGGGCGAGCGTCGAATCGCTGCTCTTGCGAGCAGCTCCATGGGCATGAGTCTGTGGCGCCGTTCGCGAGAACGGCGATGGGAGACTTGGGCCGGAGAAAGCTGCTCTCGCGAGCAGCTCCACGGCCGCCAGTGTGTGGCGCCGTCCGCCAGAACGGCGAGAAAACAGTCGGGGCCGCCTCTCGCTCGGGAAATCCTGTTTTGTTTTTGGGAATTGGGCTGGCGCAAAATACTGCTCTCGCGAGCAGCTCCACCGTGGAGTCGGTCGTGTGAGGCAAAAGGAAGACGTATGGTGGCACCCCCTTGGGCGCATGTGGAACGGCTGGCGGGTTGCCCGACTGGTCCGATCGTCGAGTGCGGCTCGGGGATCGGAAACCTCAAGGTTGTCGTTCCGGAGGCGGTCGCGACAGATCTCTTTCCGAACCCGTGGATCGACCGCACGGAGAATGTCTTCCGGTTGTCGATGGCGAACGATTCCACGGCGGCGCTCCTCCTGTTCGACGTGTTCCATCACTTGGAATATCCAGGCACGGCGTTGCGCGAACTGGGGCGGGTGCTGCGCCCCGGTGGGCGTCTCATTCTGATGGAGCCGGCGGCGGGCTGGTTCGGCCGTGTGGCGCTGGGATTGTTCCACCACGAGCCGTTGGCGCTGCGTGCGCCGATCGTCTGGGAGGCGCCGCCCGGATGGGATCCGGCCTCGCCCCGTTACTACGCCGCGCAGGGCAATGCATGGCGGGTGTTTCGCCGGAAGGAGAATCCGGCGGTACTCGAAGGGTGGGCACTACGGGAGATCGCCTACCTACCGGCGTTGCGGTGGCTGCTCTGCGGCGGCTTCCAGGGCCGCAGCTCTGCCCGCACGCAATCGCTCCGGCCGTCAAATGGCTCGAGCGGGCGCTGGCCCCGGTTCCCAGCGTCACAGCCGCGCGGATGCTGGTCGTGCTCGACAAGGCGGAGCGGTGAGCGGGCCGGCTTGAGCGACGGACCGCGATTTGCCGCGCCGGGTGCGTATGGTGGGCCCAATGTGGCGACACGGATGCAGATGGCGGGCGTGAAGCCCGCCCCACTATTTGGAGCGGTGCGGAGGTGAAGCTCTGAGCCTGAACAAAGCAGTTGGACACAGAGGCCGTGGCGCGGCAAAGCCGCAACCCAACGGATGCGGGCCACGAAAAGGCACAAAAATACACGAAGAGTTCGGACCGTTTTCGTGACTTCTCGCGCCTCTTTGTGGCCATCCGGCTCAGGGGTGATCGGTGGCCGAAAGGATCCGCTGTCTCCCCCGCGACAGTCATCGCACCCTGCCGCATCGGCGTCCATCACCTGGAAACGCCCGAAATTATGTCGGCGACGAAGCTCGTCGGGGGAAGGGGCTCTTTTGGAGTGCGGCGGCTCGACGCCGCTTTGGCCGCCGCGGCTCGACGCGGTGGTCTGCTGGCGAGTGCTGGGCGGGCTGAACTACGGGCGGAAGGCGGGCCGTCGAGCCGGCCCGTCAGAAGGCGGTGTCGAGCCACCGCACTCCATAGTGCCGGCACAAAGAGGCCCGGCCGTATTCGTGGGGCTTTGTGCCTCTTTGTGGCGATCTGACCCGGGTCTGTGATTCCTCTTCCGCCGCTCCGTGGCCTCCGTTTCCAGAACTCCGGTCCTTGGGATTCGGAGCCAGGTCGGCGACGTGGACTACAGGCAATCGGGCGTCGACGAGCAACGCATCTACGACCTTCGCCGTCCAGCCTCGGGCAGATGGCGGGCCGTCGAGCCGGCCCGTCGGAAGGCGGTTTTCGAGCCACCGCACTCCATAACGCAGGCACCAAGAGTCCGGGTAGTTTTCGTGGATCTTTGTGCCTCTTTGTGGCGATTCGGATCTGCAGCGCTCGGTGGCCGATAGAATCCCCGGTCTTCGAACGATTGAGCCACAGGGCGCGCAGAGATTCTGAAGAGGTCCGACCTCTGTGTCCTCGATGCCACCGCAGTGATACGGGGGGCGCGCCACGGATGGGAGACAGGTCAACGACCTGATCTACAGAACCTGCTTCATCCCCACACGTTGTACTTCACGATCGCCCAGAGGGCGCGGAAGCCGTCGCGCCAGCCGATCTTTTTGCCCTCCTCGTACGTGCGGCCGTAGTAGCTGATGCCGACTTCGTAGATCGGGACGCGGAGCTTGGCGACCTTGGCGGTGATCTCGGGCTCGAAGCCGAAGCGATTCTCCTCGATCTTGATCCTCGCGACCACCTCGCGGCGGAAGACCTTGTAGCAGGTTTCCATGTCCGTGAGGTTGAGGTTGGTGAACATGTTCGAGGTGAGCGTGAGGAAACGGTTGCCCATCATGTGCCAGAAGTAGACGACGCGGTGGGCGTCGCCGCCGGCGAAACGTGATCCGAAGACGACGTCGGCCTTGCCATCGATGATCGGTTTGAGGAGGCGCGGATACTCCTGCGGGTCGTACTCGAGGTCGGCGTCCTGGATGAGGACGATGTCACCCGTGGCGGCGGCGAAACCGGTGCGGAGCGCGGCGCCTTTGCCTTGGTTCTTCTCGTGGTAAACGATCTGGCCGACGAGCGGCGCGATCTCGGCGCGGAGCAGGTCGCGGGTGCCGTCCTTCGAGCAATCGTCGACGATCACGATCTCTTTCTCCATCCCGCAGGTCGGGGCGGCGCGGACGGCGTCGACGATGCTGCGGATGGTTTTGGCTTCGTTGTAGCAGGGGATGACGACGGAGAGGCGCATGCGCGTTTTCGAGAAGTGCCGGCCACGAAAGCATGAAACGGCGGCGGGCGGAAGACGGAAGGTGGGCGCGAGGGGCGAGTGGCAAAAGGGGAGAGGCGAGCGGCCGGCCGGACGGCGTTCCGGAGGCGATCTGCAAATTCTGGTTTCGCGACGCGGCGTGATTTCTGCGACTTTCCCCGCGCTGCCGTGTTCTCGTCGTGAACGAATCTCCATCCAGTGCCGCCGCCGGAATGAGCGACCACGCCGCTTTCACGACTTTTATGCGCAGCTATCAGGACATGGTTTACACCACTGCCATCCGCCTGCTCGGCAACCAAGCCGCGGCCGAGGATGTCTCGCAAGAGGTGTTCCTGCGCGCCTACGAGCACTTCGACGATCTCCGCGACGGCACCGGCGCCGGCGGCTGGCTGAAGACCGTCAGCACCAACCTCAGCCTCAACCACCTCCAACGCTACCGGAAGCGCTGGAGCTTCTTCTCCGAACTCCTCCATCGCGACGACTCCGGCGAGGCCGACGAGACCCCGATCGATTTCCCGGCGGGCGACGATTTCTTCGCCGATTTCGACGCCGCTGACCGCCGCGCCTGGGTCCAGCAGGCGCTGGCGAAACTGCCCGACAAACAACGCGTGCCGCTCGTACTCTACCACTTCGAGGACCTCTCCTACGAGCAGATCGCCGAACGTCTCGGCGTGTCGCTTGCCAAAGTGAAGACCGACATCCTGCGCGCCCGCCAAGCGCTCGCGCAGCACCTCAACCGCGCCGCCGCCGAGCGCCGCGAACTCACGACCTGATTTCCTCCCTCTTTCTCCGGCCCTTTTCCACGATCCGCCATGCCCAACAAAGAACAACAACCGCTCGAGGCCTTCGTCCACCGTGCGCTGCGGGAGCTCCCACCCGAGCGCGCGCCCGTCGATCTCGAGGCTCGCGTCTTCGCGGCGCTCGCGGCGCGGCGTCGCGTCTCACCGTGGCAAGCCGGCTGGCGCGCCTGGCCGGTCGTGCCGCGCACGGCGGTGCTCGCCGCCGCCGCCGCGACAGTGTTCGCGGTCGTCTGGCTCTCCTTCGCCGGCCTGCATGCCTTCGAGAGCTTCTCGTGGTCCGCTTGGATCGACGCGCATGCGCCGGGGCTCGCGAGGCTCGGCACGGTGGCCGCCGCGCTCGGCGATGCGCTCGCCCTCTGTTTCCGCAAGTTTCAACCCTGGATCCTGAGCGCCGCAGCGCTGGCGGCGCTCGCGTACGCCACGTTGCTGTCCGTCGGTTCCAGCCTCTACCGCCGTCTCGTCGCGACCCACTCAACGACATGAAAAACTGTTTCGTCTCAACAACCCTTCGCCATTGCCGCGCCGGTGCCGCTCTCGCCGGCTTGCTCGCGGCGCTGTTCGTCGCAGCGGAGGAGTCGGGCGTAAAACCCGATCTACCGAATGAGCCCGCGCGTGCCGAAGAACCGGCGACGCCGCAGCCGGCCGCAGAGGAGTCGGGCGTGAAGTCCGACCTGCAGGGCGCCGCGGTCGCACCCGCGGAGGAGCTCTCTTCGGCCCCGGCGACGCCCGCTGCCGAAGCC
>DATGXO010000059.1:0-36486 GCA_035298965.1 Opitutaceae bacterium
GGCGACGATCTCGGAGGCGGAGGCGCTGTAGCGCGAGGTGAGCACGGCGAGCGGGCCGTTCCAGACGGTGCGCGGGTTTTCGTCGGAGCGGACTTCGACGCGGCCGATGGAATCCTTCACTTGGACGACGGGGCCTTGCGCGATGAAGAGGCCGGTGAGGTCGACGGCCTCGGAGAGCAGGCCGCCGCCGTTGCGCCGGAGGTCGAGCACGATGCCCTTGGCACCAGCGGCGATGAGTTTGCGGAGGAGTTCCTCGACATCCTTGGTGGCGCTCACGCAGGGGGCGCCGTCCTCCTCTTCGTTGGCGCCGTAGAACGCGGGTAGCTCAATCACGCCGATCGGGAGCGTGCTGTCGCCGATGCCGGACGGGACTTGCTGGAGGAGGGCGCGGGCGCGTTTGTCGTTCAACTTCACCTCGTCGCGCACGATGGTGATTTCGCGGCGGGCGGAGGGATCGGTGGCATCGGCCGGTTGGACGAGGAGGCGGACGGGGGTGCCTTTGTCGCCGCGGATGAGCTGGACGACCTTGCGGAGCTTCATGCCGACGACATCGACGAACTCCGCCGGGCCTTGGGCGACGCCCATGATTTTGTCATTGGGGTGAAGCTGCTTGGAGAGATCGGCCGGGCCGCCGGGGATGAGCTCGCGGATGGTGCAGACGCCGTCCTCCTCGGAGAGCTGGGCGCCGATGCCGATGAGTTTGAGGCGCATCTGCATGTTGAAGTCGTCGAGCGTGGAGGGCGACATGTACGCGGTGTGCGGGTCGTACATGGCGGCGAGGGTGGTGAGGTAGATCTCCTGGATCTCCTCGCTGCCGAATTCGTCGAGGCTCTTGACCAAGCGTTCGTAGCGTTTGCGGACCTTGTCCTTGGCGCTGTCGAGGGCTTTGGCCTGATCGCCGGTCTTATCGTTGAGGAGATCCTGGAGGAGCTCGAATTTCAGGCGCTGCCGCCAGAGGGTGTTGGCCTCTTCGATGGAGGTCGGCCACTCGGCCTTGGAACGGTCCCAGCGGAACTCCTCGGCGACGGTGAAATCGATCGGCTGGTCGAGCTCGAGGTTGATCCAAGTCACGCGGGCGGCGACGCGCTCGCGGTAGATGCGGAAAGCGTCGTAGGCGGCGTCGATGTTGCCGAGGTAGCGGAGGTCCTTGGCGAGGCGCTCACCGAATTGGGCGGTGAGTTGGTCGCGATCGGTCGCGAGGTAGAACATCCGGTGGGCGTCGAGCTCGCCCATGAAATCGGGGATGAGCTGGCGGAAGTCGTCGTTGGTGAGCTCGCGGCCCTGGAAGTGGAAGCTCTCGAGGAAGCGCACCATGCGGGTCGTCTCCTTCACCATCAACGGCGTGGTGGCGTAGGTCGCGGGTGCGGTGACCTGCGAGGCGAGGGCCGGGCGGAACGCGAAGGCGGCAGCGGCTCCAAGCAGGAGGAGGGTGGAAAGGCGTCGGTTCACGGGCGAAAAGGGAGTTGGTAGAAGGAAACGTCGGTCGCGGAAAGGTTCCGGCGGCGGACGGTGAGTTTTGTGCGGCTCGTCATCGGCGCAAGTGCGCGCTGGCGGAGCGGAGAGCGGGCCGGAGTTTCTAATCGAGACGGGCGAGCAGGAGGCGCTCCAGACGGCGGAGCACGGCCTTAGTGCTTGCTCATCAGGTTGCGCGCGGCGTCGAGGGTGCGTTTTTCCTCGGCGGTGAGGGAGGCGAACCCGCTGGTGTTGATCTTGTCGAGGATGCGGTCGACCTCGGCCTTGAGGTTCTCGCGGGCGGTGATGTTGACCTTGAAGGCCGGAGGTGGCTCGGCGGTCTCCTTGCGTTTGCGCATCCACGCGGGGAGCTCGACGGCGCGGCGCGGGGCGGGCTCCTCGGGGGCGGTCTCGGCGCGGTTCATCGCACGGTGGGCGATGATGCCCGCGATGATGCCGGCGAGGTGGGCGGAGTGGGCGATGCCGCTCGGGAGACCGATTGGGAACAGTTCGGCGAACGCGAAGAACAACGCGGTGATGCTCCCGACGACGATGAGCAGGTAACGCGGGATGACCGTCACCGGGATGATGAAGAAGAGCAGGAACGTCATCCGCTCGTACGCGAAACGGCAGCAGAAGAGCGCGAACAACGCGTACACACCGCCCGAGGCGCCGACGAGGGGAACCGAGCCCGCGCGGAAGAAATTCACCGCCAACCAGAGCACGCCGCCGGCGACGACTCCGCCCGCAAACGTCCACAGAAAACGGCGCGCGCCCACTGCCGGGAGCAGCAGCCGACCGATGAAAAGGATCCCAAGCGCGTTGCCGATCAGGTGCCAGAGGTTGCTCGGTTCGTGGAGCAAACCGTAAGTCGCCAGCGTCCAGACCCGCCCGTGCAGGACCGCGTCTGGGGTGAGCGCTACCCAGCGGTCGGTGAAGTTTGGAACGAGCGAATCCACGATCCGCTGCGCCACGAACGCCGCCACCAGTCCGCCGATCAGCCACAGCAGCGGCGCCAACTCCCGCGCGGGGTTGGTCTCTCGCATATAGTGGCGGTCGGAAATCATGGTGTGACGTTACCCAATCGGAACATTCTGTCGGAAACAAAGCTGTCGGCTTGGTTTTGCAACGGTCAAGCCGAGCCGCCGGGAAAGAACGGGTTTTTCCTAATGCTGCGTTCCGCTCCGGTGGCCAGAAACTCAAACCCGCTACCGGTGATTCTCCCCGGGGCTTCGCCTCTTGACTCCGATTCCAACGCGCCCTTCTTGTTCCGCCACTATGGCCAACAAAGCTGAGAAATGGGCGGATAACATTGGCGGAAAGTTCTATGTCGACCAGCAGTGCATCGACTGCGACCTCTGCCGCGAGACGGCCCCGAACTTTTTCGCCCGTAATGAAGAGGGCGGCTACACGTTCGTGAGCAAGCAGCCGGCGACCGAGGAAGAGATCGCCCAGTGCACCGAGGCGCTCGAAGGATGCCCGGTCGAGGCCATCGGCAACGACGGCGACGAGTAAGCTTCACGCGCCAAGCCATAGCCTATTTCCCGGCGCGGGCCCGTGTGGCCCGCGCTTTTTTCGTGTTGGGCCGGCGCGCTCCGGCCCGCTATCGCTGAGTCCAATCGCCCTGCGCATGCCTCCACTTCGTCTCGTCTTCCTCGGCTCCGATGCCATCGCGCGGCCGCTGCTCGATCTCCTCGCCGGCGACGCCCGCGCGCTGGTGGAGATCGTGGCGGTGTTCACCCAGCCCGACCGGCCGCACGGCCGTGGGCAGAAGCTGCAGGCCGGGCCGATCAAGGAGTGGGCGCTCGCGCGCGGTGTGCCGGTGTTCCAGCCCGAACGCCTCGGTCCGGAGGATGTCGCGCGGCTGCACGAACTGCGCGCCGATCTCGCGCTCGTGATGGCGTACGGCCAGTTGTTGAAGGACGATTTCCTCGCGGCGCCGCGCCTGGGGGTGTTCAACCTCCACACGTCGCTGCTGCCGAAATACCGCGGCGCGTCGCCGGCCACGGCGGCGATCGCCGGTGGCGACGCGGAGACCGGCGTCACGTTCATGCGCGTGGTGCGCAAACTCGATGCCGGCGCGATCGTCGATGCGGCGCGTGTGCCCATCGGCCCGCATGACACGACCGGCACGCTCGAAGCGGCGCTCGGCCGCGCGGCGGCACCGCTCACATTGCGTTGCCTCGAGGCGCTGCGCGCCGGCGCGCTCGCCTCGCGCGAGCAGGACGAGACGCAGGTGAGCTATTGCCGCCGGCTGGCGAAGATGGACGGCGTGCTGGACTTCTCGCGACCGGCGGCCGAGCTCGCGCGTCGCGTGAACGCTCTCATGCCCTGGCCGGGCTGCACGCTCGAGATCGCCGGCACGCCGGTAAAACTCGGGCTCGCCGAGGCGGCATCGCGCCCGCCGGGCGTGGCGCCCGGCACGGTGCTCGCGCCGGAGCCGGATGCGCTGGCGATCGCGGCGGGCGACGGCGTGTTGCGGCTGCTCCAGTTGCAGCGACCCGGCGGGAGGATGTTGCCCGCGGCGGATTTCTTGCGCGGTTTCGCGGCCCCGGTGGGCGCGGTGCTAGCGTCGCAGCCGATGCCGGAGCTCGTCGGCCCGGTGCCATTTCCGCGCAAGTGAGTCGCGCGGACGTCGAGCGTGGCGCTGCGCTTTTCGCGAAACGGTCAAAACCCCGCGCTGCGGCCAACGCGCTTGTTTTTTCCCGGAGCGGTTTGCATGCTGCGCGTATGAAACTGGGGATTGCCCTGCTTGCCGGGTTCGTATCGGTCGCGTCGTTGTCCGCGCAACGTGCCGACCCGCGCGCGATCGAGATGGCCAACCTCCGCGAAGACGTGCGCCTGCTCCAGCAGACCGTGGCGGAGTTGCAGGCCTCCGTCGCCCAGCTTCACCGCGACAACGCCGCGCTCAGTTCGCAGGCCGAGTCCGGTCGCGCTGCCTACGCGACGCTCGCCCAGGTCAACGACGCCCTCGCGCAGCTCAAACAAGCGGTGGACTCCTCGCTAGCCGAGCAGAAGCGCGAGACGCTCCAGACGGTCGCACAGCAGATTTCGAAACTCGCGAAGGAGACCAACGCCGCGATCGCCGCGGTCGCGAAAGGGCAGGCGACGCGCCCGACGATCGCCACGGAGTTCGCCGAGGATTTCCCGAAGGAAGGCGTGACGCACACCGTGCAGACCGGCGAGACGCTCTCGACCATCGCGAAGAAGTACGGCGTGCCGATGAAGCACATCCAGAACGCCAATCGCATCGCCGACCCGACCAAGCTGCACGTCGGCCAAAGCCTTTTCATCCCTGGTTCGACCGGCCCGATCATGCCGCCTCCCCAGGTCCGACCCCAGAACTGACATGTCCACTCCGAAGAACCAGTCCCGCCTCGGCCGCGGCCTCGGCGCGTTGATCGCGTCCGGTGCGAAAAAGCCCGAAGCGTCCACCACTCCCGCGACGACGAAGCCGGCGGCCCCGGCGGCGAGCGCCGCGGCGACCCCGCCGCCCGCGCCCGCGTTACCCAAGCCCGAGGGCTACGTCGAAATCCCGGTCTCGGCGATCGAGCCCAACCCGCATCAGCCGCGCAAATCGATCGAGCCGGCGGCATTGGCCGAACTGGCTGCGAGCATCGCCTCCGAGGGCTTGTTGCAGCCGATCGTGGTGCGGAAGGTGGGCGAGAAGTATCAGCTGATCTCGGGTGAGCGCCGTTGGCGGGCGCACCAGCACCTCAAGGCGAAGACCATCGCGGCGAAGGTCGTCTCGGCCAACGAGGCCTCCTCGGCGGCGATGGCTTTGATCGAGAATCTGCAGCGCGAGGACCTCAATCCGATGGACGAAGCGTTTGGATACGCCCGTCTCATGAAGGAATTCGGCCTCACGCAGGAACTCGCCGCCGAGCGTGTCGGCAAGGCCCGCGCCTCGGTCGCCAACGCGCTGCGCCTGCTCCAGCTCGATCCCGAGACGCAGGGCTTCCTCGCCAAGGGGATGCTCAGCGTCGGCCATGCGAAGGTGTTGCTCGGCCTCGAGAACGCCGCCCAGCGGCAGTTGCTCGCCCGGCGCACCATCGAGGAAGGTCTCAGCGTGCGCGTGCTCGAGCAGTTGGTGCAGCGCTCTCGCGCTGCCGCAGCGGCTCCGGGGGCCTCGGTCGGCGGGCCGGGGCGGGCCGTGCCCGTCGCGGAGGCGGCGACCATCGTCAACATCGAGAAGAAGCTCACCTCGCACTTCAACGCCCGCGTCGCCCTCAAGCACTCGCCGAAGAAGGGCAAGATCGTGATCGAGTACCAGGGCAACACCGACCTCCAGCGCATCCTCGACCGTCTCGGCGTGAGCGTGTGAGGCAGGGTGGGGCGTGCGTTCGCCCACATCCTCACGACGCGTTAGGTCAGCACGCAGCATGCGAAGGTGTCGGTCGGTCGGGCGAACCCTCTCGGTGAGCCGCGGCCGTCGGGGACGGCTCGCCCCACCTCGGACAAGCCAATTCCGTGGTGAGGATCGCGGGCGAGCGCGCGCCGCCGGGACCTGCCTTGACAAAGGGAAACCCTGCCGGTTGCCTCGGCCGCTTCATGACCATCCTGACCGTCGTCCTGACCTTCTTGCTCGTCGTCGTCTCTTTGTTCCTCGGCCTGCTTGTGCTCGTGCAAAAGCCTCGCTCCGACAGCGGCCTCGGCACGGCGATGGGTGGCGGCATGGCCGAAGCGACGTTCGGCGCGGAGACGGGCAACGTGCTCACCCGCTCGACGATCGTGCTCGCGGTGGCGTTCTTCGTCTTGGCCTTCGCCGCGTACCTCGGACAGATCTACATCTTCAAGCACAAGGACGTCTCGGCCGAGTCTCTCCCGGCGGCCCCGGTCTCCACGGCTCCGGCCACGCCCGCTCCCGAAGCGGCTCCGGTCCCTCCGCCGGCGACGAAGCCCTGAACGCACGGACGTTCCTCTTTCGATGAACGCGAGACTCATCGGCCGGTGCACGGTCTGGGGTCTCGCGTTTTTTTTGTGTCTCGATGCGACAGCGCAGAGCCGCGTGCGCCCC
This sequence comes from Opitutaceae bacterium, assembly GCA_035298965.1. Lineage (GTDB taxonomy): Bacteria > Verrucomicrobiota > Verrucomicrobiia > Opitutales > Opitutaceae > CAJCBL01. The sequence continues at coordinate 6,470 of DATGXO010000059.1, forward strand.
GAGCCGCGTTATGCGTTCACCGGTTCGGCCGATCAGAACGAAGGTCGGCGCATCCTCGGTGAGTTTCGCCGGCTCGGTTTGGCGGGCGACTACGCGCTCGATTTCACGTTGCGCGTGATGCCGCGGCGCGGCGACGAGCGCATTGTGGCCGGCCGTCTCTACGGCACGCGCAACGACACCGGTCCGCTCACGCTCGTGGAGTTCCCCGCCGGCACTGAAGGCGCGCGCCGCGTGCTGGTGCAAAACGGTCCGCAATCGAGCGTGTGGACAGTGCCCGCCGACAATGTCGATGCCGTCGCGGTCGGCGCCGCGCAGCTCTTCGCCCCGCTCGGCGGCACGGATCTCACGGCCTTCGATCTGCAAATGCCGTTCCTGTTCTGGGACGACGTGGTGTTCGAAGGTGTCGTGAGCATGCGGGGTCGCCCGGCGCACCGATTCCTCGCGTACCCGCCGGCCGAAATCGCCGCGGCGCGCCCCGGGCTGGCTGGGGTGCGCTTCTATCTCGACACCCAGTTTTCGGCGCTCGTGGAGGCGGAGATCCTTGGTCCCGACCAGACGCCAGTGAAGACTATCAGCGTGCTCGATCTCAAACGCACGCAGGACCAGTGGATCGTGCGGACGATCGATCTGCGCGACGAGGCGACGCGCAACAAGACGCGTTTCCGCGTCAACGCCGCCGCGCTGAGCCTGAGCCTCCCGCGAATTGTGTTCACGCCGGCGCACCTTCCGTTGCCGCCCAGCTTGGACAGCAGTCTGCATTTCGAGTCGTTCAAGTGAGTGGTTTGGCTGCCGGCATCCCGGCAGCTGTCCACGACGGCCGGAGTGGTGAGGGCCTCCGGTGCCCTCGACGCGGAGCTGTTGCGGCGATTGTCTACGGATTTCTCCGACCGGGCTCCAGTGTGCCAGGAGGCGGAAACTCCCGGGATTGTTGCATCAGCAGCCTGCGGAAGAAGCCGTGTGCGGAGCGGTACCGAGGACTGTTTGCGAGCGACGCGACGAGCGTATTGCTGGGGTCTCGCCACTAGCGCCGAGGCCCGTGCGGGATGCTTCCGGCGCTGTCCATGAAGCCTCGATTCGAAAAAACAAGTTGCCGTCGAATACGTTTCGGGAAAGTTACGGTGTCTGAACCGCAACTGCGATACAACCACACACCGTTAACCGAATACTGATATGGCAGCCTCCCAGGAAAGTTCCCCCCTCACGTTCGATCTCAAGGAAGAGCTCCTCGCCAAAATCGAGGGCGCTCGCGATAGCCTCGACATGTCTACCAACAGCGAGGTGATCCGCCATGCGATCGAGACGTTCGATTTCGCCTCCTACACCGCTCCGGTGAAGGCGCATCGCCAGATCTCCGTGCGCCTCCGCATGGACACCAAGCAGAAGCTGGTGAAACTCGCCCGCAAGCACGACGTCAGCGTCGGCGAGCTGCTCCGCACGGCGATCGACGCCCTTCCGGCCAGCAAGAAAGCCGGCAAGAAGGCGAAGAAGTAAGATCCCTTCATTCACTCAACCGACCCCTCCGGCCTCCGGAGGGGTTTTTTTGTTTCCGCCGGACCGGGGATTTTCTGCGTCGTTGCATCGGATATTTCCGGGGCGGAAAGGATGTGCCGTTGGGAAGAGGCGAACGTTCCACCCGTGCTTGCATCGCCAATGACCTCCTCCCAGCCTGCGCCCTCGCCATGACCCAAATCCGCCGTTCCCTCTCGCCTTGGGCCAAAAACATCTCGCCGTCGCCAACTCTGGCGGTGGATGCAAAGGCCAAGGCCCTCAAAGCCGCCGGTGTCGACGTCTGCGGCTTCGCCGCTGGTGAACCCGATTTCGACACGCCCGACTTCATCAAAGAGGCCTGCGCCAAAGCGCTCGCCGCGGGAAAAACCAAATACGCGCCCACGCCGGGCATCGACGAACTCCGCGCCGCCATCGCCGAGCGCTACGCCGCCGACTACGGCCTGAAGGTCGCTCCCGCGCAGACGTGCGTGAGCCCCGGCGGCAAGTACTCGTGCTACCTCGCCATCATGGCGACGGTCGGCCCGGGCGACGAGGTCATCGTGCCCGCGCCGTTCTGGGTGAGCTACCCGGAGATGGTGAAACTCGCCGGTGCAACCCCGGTCATCGTCAAGGCCACCGCCGAAAACGGCTTCAAACTCACCGCCGCCCAGCTCGAGGCCGCGATCACGCCGCGCACCAAGCTCGTCATCCTCAACAGTCCATCGAACCCCACCGGCGCCGTCTACACGAAGGCCGAGATGGAGGCGTTCGTCGGCGTCGTCCTCAAACACGGGCTCTACCTGATGTCGGACGAGATGTACGAGCATCTCACCTATGACGGTGCGAAGCACGTCTGCGCCGCCACCATCGCGCCCGAGGCCGCCGCCGCCACGATCATCGTGTCCGGTTTCAGCAAGAGCTACTCGATGACCGGCTGGCGCCTGGGCACGCTCGTCGCGCCGCCCGATGTCGCTCGCGCCGCGATCGACATCCAGAGCCAGACTTCGTCGAACGCCACCACTTTCGCGCAGTACGGTGCCCTCGCCGCCCTCAAGGAAAAGGACAAGGCCAAGGCCGCGCTCGCGCCGATGCTCGAGGCGTTCGACCGTCGCCGCAAATTCCTGCACGCCGAGCTCAACAAGATCCCCGGCGTCAGCTGCGGGCTCGCGCAGGGCGCGTTCTACCTGTTCCCGGTGATCAGCTCGTTCGGCCTCAAGTCCGGTGAGTTCTGCGAGAAGCTTCTCGAGCAGGAGAAGGTCGCAGCGGTCCCGGGTGGAGCGTTCGGCGCCGACGACTGCCTGCGCCTCAGCTATGCGACCGCGGACAAGACGATTGAGGAAGGCGTGCGCCGCATCGCGCGGTTCTGCGCGTCGTTGAAACGCTGACATCCACCACCCCTCCGATTTGCCGAGGCCGCGGGTTCGCTCCCGCGGCCTTTTTCTTGTCGCAGGGCGCAAGACGAACCCGCAGATCTTTGGTTTCGTTTCCCCCGGTTTGGCACGATCCGCAACTCCCACCAGATCCCAACACCCTCCCATGAGTCTCTTCATCGGCATCGATAGCGGCACGCAGAGCACGAAGGCCATCGTGCTGGACCTCGAGTCCGGCAAGGTCGTCGCCGAAGCGCGCGCTTCCTACCAACTGATCCCGAACCTTCCGGTCGGGCACATGGAGCAGCACCCCTCCGCCTGGGTCGAAGCGCTCGACAAGGTCATCCTCTCCGTCCTCGAGAAAGTCGATCGCGCGGCCATCGCCGGCATCGGCGTCTCCGGCCAGCAGCACGGCTTCGTGCCGCTCGACGAAAACGGCGAAGTCATCCGTCCCGCCAAGCTCTGGTGCGACACCTCCACGGTGCCCGAGTGCGAGGCGATCATGAAGAAACTCGGCGGGCTCAAGTCCACGCTCAAGAAGACCGGCAACCTCGTGCTCGCCGGTTTCACCGCAGGCAAGATCGCCTGGTTGAAGAAGAAGGAGCCGGCCAACTACCGGCGCCTCCGCCACGTGCTGCTCCCGCACGACTACCTGAACTTCCACCTCACCGGTAATTACTTCATGGAGTTCGGCGACGCCTCCGGCACCGCGCTCATGGATGTGCGCAAGGCCGCCTGGTCGAAGGCCGCGATCGACGCCATCGATCCGAAACTCGCGCAGTACCTGCCGAAGATTTCGCAGTCACACGAGGCCGCCGGCACACTCCGCCCGGAGATCGCCGCGAAGTACGGCCTGTCGACCAGCGTCGTCGTCAGCGCGGGCGGCGGCGACAACATGATGGGCGCGATCGGCACGGGCAACGTGGAGGCGGGCGTCGTCACCGCCAGCTTCGGTACCTCGGGCACGATCTACGCCTTCAGCAAGAAGCCGGTGTGCGACCCCGAGGGCGAGATCGCGGCGTTCTGCAGCTCCACCGGCGGCTGGCTCCCTCTGCTGTGCACGATGAACGTCACGAGCGTCACCGAGCACATGCGCGCGCTCTTCGGCTGGGACGTTAAGACGTTCGACGCCCAGGTCGCGGCGGCTCCCGCCGGCTGCGACGGCCTGCTCCTGCTCCCGTATTACGCCGGTGAGCGCACGCCCAACGTGCCGACCGGCTCGGGCGCGTTCATCGGCCTCAACGCCAAGACCAACACCCCGGCGCACTTCGCGCGCGCCGCGATGGAAGGCGCCACGCTCGGCATGAATTACGGCCTGCGCCGTCTCGCCGAGCTCGGCGTGAAGGCGAAGGAGATCCGCATCACCGGTGGCGGCGCGAAGTCGCCCGTGTGGCGCCAGATGATGGCCGACGTGTTCGGCGTGCCGGTCGTCGCGATGGTCGAGGACGAAGGCGCGGCGCTCGGTGGCGCGCTCCAGGCCGCGTGGTGCGTGGCTCGCCAATCGAACCCGAAGGCCAAGCTTGAGGACATCACCCGTCGCATCGTCGCGCTCGACGAGTCGACTCGTTGCCAGCCGAACAAGGCCAATGTCGCTGTCTACCGCAAGATGCAGGCGCTGCACGACCAGCTCAGCCAGACGCTCCGCCCGGTGTTCCCGGACCAGCGCAAGATCGCCAACGGCTGATGCCTGGTTTCGTATCCGTTGTTGTTTCCCGCCCGACGGCTCACGCCGTCGGGCGTCTTCGTTTATGGCAACAATCCCGCTCGTGAGTCGTCGCTCATCCGGAGATGGTGATTCGGCATGTCAACCATTGATTGACATGATAAAAGCGGACGCGCGGCCGATGCGCCGCGCAGAGGGTGGGGTGGTGTTCGCGGATCGGTGCGCCGGAGATCGGTATTTGGCTGTCCGTCGGATGCGGCGCAGGGGAGTATTCCGACCATTGCTGCGGCCAGTCCCGAGACTGGCCGCAGACGAGCTGCGACCGTAACGCAGCGTGGTGCGCAGCGCTTCTGGTGGGCGCCGCCGGCTGCGCCGCTCACACGGCGCCGCCCGCCATGCCGGCGGTGTGCGCTTCGCCGAAGGCTTTCTCCTGCGCCATCGCGCGGCTGCGTTTGGCGTACGGTAGCCACTTCCATTTCCGCCAACGCCAGTACATCAGCAGCCCTCGCGTCCATTCGTCGCAAGCCATCGCGCACCAGATGCCCGCCATGCCCCAGCCGAGCTTCAGTCCGAGAAACCACGACAACGGCACCCACACGCCCCACATGACGCAGAGGCCAACGAACACGGGGAAACGCGCATCGCCGGTGGCGCGAAGCGAGTTGATCACGATCACGTTGAAGACGCGCCCGGGCTCGATCACGAGGCCGATGCGCAGCAGCAGCACGCCCACGGCGATGATCGACGGATCGTTCGTGAACGCCCCGAGCAGCCAAGGTGCGCCGAGCGCGAGGACGATCGCGCCGCCGAGCGCGCACATCATGCCCAGCTTCACACTGCGCAGCAGGCCGCGATAGGCCTCGTCGAACTGGCCGGCGCCGATCAGGTAGCCGGTGAGGATCTCGGTGCCCAGGCCTATGGAGACGTTCAGCAGCACGACCCAACGGATGATGTTCATCACGTACTGCTGCGTGGCGAGGGCACTGCCGCCCATCTCGGCGCAGAAGCGTGTGATCATCATAAACGCGAGCCACCAGCTCGTGTGTTCGCCGGCTGCGGGCAGGCCGATGTGGAGAATGCGCCCGAGCTTCGCGCGCTGGATGTTGAAGAAATCGCGCGTGCGGACCTTCAGGTGCGTACGCCACTCGAGGATGATCCAGAGCGCCACGCTCGCCGCGAGGCGGCTCACGATGCCCGAGATGCCCACGCCGACCACGCCGAGTTTCGGGAAACCGCAGAGGCCGAAAAGCAGGAGACAGTTGCCGATCACGTTGACGACGTTCTGCCCGGCGGTGACCCACATCGCATCGCGTGTGTGGGTGTGCGCACGCAGCGTGGCGGCGATCGCGCCGTTCATCGCTTCGAGGAACAGTGTGCCGCCCATGAGGAGCAGAAACGGTTTCGCGTAGGCGAGCGGCGCGCCGTCGATCTCCATCAACCGCAGCATCGGCTCGGCGAGCGCGAGCACGAGCGCGCTCGCGAGCACACCGATCCAGGTGTTGGCGGCGATCGCCGTCGTCGAGATCTGGTCGGCGCTGGCCCGGTCGTGGCCGCCGAGGTACTGCGTGATCACCACGCTGCTGCCGATGCCCACGAAGGCGAAGAGGATGATGAACAGCGTGAAAACATACGAGGCCACGCCCACGCCCGCCACCGCCGCGTCCCCCAGATGGCTGACCATGAGGGTGTCGACCGTGCCGATGAGCACGCGCAGCCCCTGCTCGACGAAGATCGGCCAAGCGAGGGAGAACAACTTCGGCTTCAGTGCGGAGGCGGGTGCGGCCATACGGTCGGCGAGGCTCAACCCCGCGCCGGGCTGGAAACGAGCGAAATCTCGGCGCCCGGATCCCAGGCCGGCCGGCGCAACAGGGCGTTAATGCACGTGTGTCGTTTGTGCCTTCCCGGCTGCCACCAATGCGCGGCGACGCCGCTCGCGCCACCATCGTTCGCCTACGTCATTGCATTCCGGGTTCCGGTAATCTTCCTTCAGCCGTTTTCCCCCCGGCCGATAGAGCGGTGCAGGGCGGGGACACCCGACCATCGAACAACAAGCAACGGCTATGAAACTCCAACGCAGCCTCTGCGTCTCATTCCTACTCGCCGCCGGCGCGACCGGCGCGCTCGCTCAAACTCCCGCTTCAGCCGCGGCCGAGAAACCCGTCTTCGCCGTCAACGGCGACTTCCGCTTCCGGTATGAAGGCTATGATGCCGTACAAACGCTCGGCGACAGTGCCGCATTTCACCACCGCGACTATTTCCGCGCCCGTCTGCGCCTTTGGGAAACGACCACGCCGTTCCCGGACCTGACGCTCTTCGGCCGTGTCTCGGCGGAGCCGCGGTACTGGTTCCAGGCCGCCTCGAAGGCCGCCGAAGGCAAGGAGTGGAAATACGCCATCGTCGACAACTTCTACGCGAAGTGGACGACCGACGCTGCCGGCACGCCCACCACCGTCGTGGTCGGACGGCAGGACTTTCAACTTGGCGACCAATGGCTCGTGAGCGACGGCACGCCGCTCGACGGCTCCTGGACCAATCACTTCGACTCGCTGCGTGTCACGATCGACGCGAAGAGCATCAAGACGAAGTTCGAGGTGATCGCCCTCAATCAACAGGCCAAGCCCGGCGACCGCGTGCCGATTCTCGGCAGCGACGCAAAAGCCGCCGCGCTCACGGAGCAGGACGAGACCGGTGTCATTCTCTACGCCTCGAACAAGTCGGTTCAGAACGTTCAGCTCGACGGCTATTTCATCTTCAAGGGCGACGATGCTGTGACGTCCAAGGGCTACAACGCCGACATCTACACGCTCGGTGGCCGCATCGCCGGAACACCTTCGCCGCATTGGCAGTATTCCGCCGAGGGCGCCTATCAGTGGGGCCGCCGCAACGACGCCTCCGGCCGGTTCACGGCCGCGCAGAACCTCTCGAAGTACGGCGATCTCTCGCGCGACGTCTCCGCGTTCGCCGGCGTCGCGAAGCTGACATACCTCTTCAAGGACAGTTTGAATAACCAGATCTGCCTCTCGACGGAATACATCTCCGGCGACAAGGACGGCACCGGCGCCAAGGACGAGATGTTCGACATCCTCTGGGGCCGCACGCCGCGCATCAGCGAGGTCTGGGCGGTCGCCATCGGCCAGGAGACCGGGCGCAACGCGCAATACTCGAACCTCTTCCGCCTCGGCGCCAGCTGGAGCATCGCGCCCTCGAAGAGCACCAGCATCAGCGCCAGCTACAACGCGCTCTTCGCCCCGAACTATGTGCCCACGCGCAACCGCACGAGCCCACTGTTCTCCCACGACAGCGCCTTCCGCGGTCACGAGCTCCAGGTCGTGCTCAAGCAGAAGTTCACCAAGCGGCTCAGCGGCCTCCTGCTCGCCGAGTACTGTCCGATGGGCGATTTCTACACGAACACCGACGCGATGACGTTCCTCCGCGCCGAGATGCTGTTCGCGTTCTGAGCGGCTCGTCGCACGCTAGTTTCCGAACCCGGCCGGCCCAGCGCCCGCCGGGTTTTTCGTTTCCCGCGCCGTGTGCTTCCGACTGATCGGCACAACTTGCCGCTTTCGTCGCGCGGCGCCGCCGATGCTGCTGCAGTTGCGTCCAGCCTAGCTCGCGAGCTCTTGTTGATCAGCGGGTAACGCGTGGCTCCCGGCCATTGGCATCGGCATTGCTGAAACGCCTCCGATGTCGTCCATGCCCAAACCCTGCCGGTGGCTGTGCCGGGCCGCGGGGCTCATGCTCCCGCTCTTGCTCGCTGCCTCCGCGCACGCCCAAGGCACCACGCAGCCGCTCAAGCTCAACATCGACCTCTCCGGCGGCGCTGGCGGGATCGGCGATGTGAGCGTCTCCGTGCAGATCGTGATCCTGATGACGCTGCTCACGCTCGCGCCGTCGATCGTGATGCTGATGACGAGTTTCACGCGCATCGTGATCGTGCTCGGCTTCGTGCGGCAGGCGATCGGCGTGCAATCCGCGCCGTCGAATCAGATCGTCATCGGCCTCTCGCTCTTCCTCACGTTTTTCGTGATGACGCCCGTCGTCGACCGCATCCACGACGACGCGCTCCAGCCGTATTTCGACGGCAAGATCAAGTCGGTCGAGGCGCTCCAGCGCGCGCAGGAACCGCTGAAGGAGTTCATGCTCCACCAGACGCGCACGCGCGACATCGAATTCTTCCTCGAGCTCGGCGGTTACGGCCCCACGCCGGTGAAGGAGCTGCCGATGCGCGTCGTGATCCCGGCGTTCGTGCTGAGCGAACTCCAGACGGCGTTCCAGATGGGTTTCCTGATCTTCCTGCCGTTCCTCGTCATCGACTTCCTCGTCTCAACCGTGCTCATGGCGCTCGGCATGATGATGATGCCGCCGACGATCGTGGCGCTGCCGTTCAAACTCCTGTTGTTCGTCCTCGTCGATGGCTGGGAACTGGTGGTGCGGTCCCTCGTGCAAAGCTTCTCACAATGAACCCCGACCTCGCGATCGAGCTCTTCAAGCTCACCATGTTCAAGGCGCTCATCGTCGTCGCGCCGTTCCTGCTCGCGGCGCTCGTCGTCGGCTTGATCATCAGCCTCATCCAGTCTGTCACCAGTTTGCAGGAACAGACGCTGGTGTTCATCCCCAAGCTGCTCACGGTCGTGGGCGTCTTCCTGTTCCTGTCGCCGTGGCTCGTGCGCACGCTGATGGAGTTCACGGTCGCGTGCGTCACCCGCATGGCGGACATGACGCACTGAGCCGCGCCCCATGCCCGCCGCGCTTCTCATCGCCTGGCTGCTGATCGCGATCCGCGGGACCGCCTTCCTGATGCTGCTGCCCGGGCTCACCGGGCAACCGATGCCCGTCACGCTCCGCCTCGCGCTCGCGTTGACGGTCGCGACACTGCTCGCCCCGCTCGTGCCGGCGCCGGCGCAAGTGCCCGCCACGCTGCTCGCGCTCATCGGCGCGGTTGGTGGTGAGGTGCTCGTCGGTCTGATGATGGGCTTCGTCGGGCGCATGGCGTTCTACGCCGCGGAGATGGGCGGGCGGATCATCGCCACGGAAATTGGGCTCACGTCGACCCCTGGTATAGACGCGCCCACGGCGGCCAACGAGCCGTTCGCGTCGCTCATGCACCGGTTCGCCGTGGTGCTGTATTTCGGCGTCGGCGCACACCTGTTGGCGGTCGGCGCGTTTGCGCGCAGTTTCCATTTTGCACCGCCCGGGCTCGCCGGCCTGAACGCCGCGGCTGCCGACCAGCTGGTCTCGATCACGGCGAAGACGTTCAGCGTGGGCGTGCAACTCTCGGCGCCGTTCATCGCGCTGAACTTCCTCCTGACCTTCGCTTTCGGCCTGCTCGGCCGCACCGTGTCGAAGGTGAACGTCTTCATGCTCAGCATGGGCGCGCGTTCGCTCGCGGGGCTGGCGCTGCTCGGCGGCGCGGGCGTGTTGTTTGCGCGCTACCTGCTCTCGGCCTTCGAGCGGCTGCCCACCGACATGCTTGTCTATCTCCCGCGTCCATAGCTCACCATGTCCGAGGACAAGGACCAACGCACCGAACCCGCGACCGCGCGACGCCGCAACGAGGCGTTCCAGCGCGGCCAGTTCGCGCGCAGTCCCGATGTGCAGGTGGCGTTCACGCTCATCGCCGCGCTCGTCGTGATGCTTTTCTCGGTGCCCGACATCGCGCGCGCCCTGCGCGATTTCGCGGCCTACAGTTTCCAAAACCTCGGCCGCACCACGCTCAGCAACGAGCTCATGCTCGCGCGGCTCCTCGAGGCGGTGCACCGCGGTGTCGGCCTCATGGTGCCGCTGCTCGTCGCGTGCTTCGTCGCGGCGGTGCTCGGCGGCGGTGCGCAGACGCGTTTCCGGCTCACGACCGAGGTGCTCGAGCCGAAACTCGACCGGCTGAACTTCGTCAACGGCCTGAAGAACATCTTCAACTTGGGCGCGCTGATGACCCTGCCGTTCGACCTGCTGAAACTCGGTGGCATCGGACTCGCGCTCTGGCTGGCGGTGAAGCGCGTGATGAAGGACCCGCTTTTCCACGTGCCGATGGAAGCCGCGCACCTCGCGCGTTTCCTCAACAGCTCGACGCTGCTCTTCCTCACCTGGATCTGCGGCGCGATGGCGATCATCGCGATCGCCAGCTACAGCTACCAGCATTTCAAGACCGAAAAGGACCTCCGCATGACCAAGCAGGAGGTGAAGGAGGAGCACAAGCAGCAGGAGGGCGACCCGCTCGTGAAGGGCCAGCGCCGCCAACTCGCCCGCCGCCTCCTCCGCAAGCAGATGCTCCAGGCGGTGCCGAACGCCGATGTCGTCGTGACAAACCCGACGCACTATGCCGTCGCGTTGAAGTACGAACGCGGCAAGGACGCCGCGCCGGTCGTGCTCGCGAAAGGCGAAGGCGCCTTCGCCCGCCGCCTCAAGGCGCTCGCGGCCGAACACGGGGTACCGATGATCGAGAACAAGCCCGTCGCGCGCCTGCTCTTCAAGATCGGCAAGGTCGGCGAAGCGGTGCCCGTCGAGCTCTACCAGGCCGTCGCGGAGATCCTCGCCTTCGTCTACCGCACGCACCGCTACTACTTCCACAACCTCCGCGCGCGCCGCGCCGCCGCCGAGGCCGAAGCCGCCCGCGCCGCTTAGCTCCGCGTTCCCCAACTCTCCTCGCCATGGCCGCAGCCTCCGCTTCCACCTCCATCCCCCTTCCCGCGCTCGGCGGCATCCGCCGCTCGGATCTGGCGTTCACCATCGCGCTCTTCGGCGTGGTGCTGATGCTCATCCTGCCCCTGCCCGCGTTCCTGCTCGATGCGCTGTTGGCCGTGAGCATCGGCATCTCGCTGCTCATCCTGCTCCTGATCACCTACGTGAAGGAGCCCGCCGAGTTCTCCGTGTTCCCCACGCTGCTGCTCGGTATCACGCTGTTCCGCCTGGCGCTCAACATCACCTCGACGCGCCTGATCCTCATCGACGGCTACGCGGGCCACATCATCGACTCGTTCGGCAAGTTTGTGGTGCAAGGCAACTACGTCGTCGGCACGGTCGTGTTCGCGATCCTGGTGATCATCAACTTCGTCGTTATCACCAAGGGCGCCGGCCGCATCGCCGAGGTCGCCGCGCGTTTCACCCTCGATGCGTTGCCGGGCAAGCAGATGGCCATCGATGCCGAGCTCAACGCCGGCATCATCGACGAGACCGTCGCCATGGAGCGCCGCAAAAAGCTCCAGAAGGAGACCGACTTCTACGGCTCGATGGACGGCGCGAACAAGTTCGTCCGCGGCGACGCCATCGCGGGCATCCTGATCACCTTCATCAACATCATCGGCGGCTTCGCGATCGGTGTGCTCCAGATGGATCTGTCGTTCGCCGACGCCGCGAAGAAATTCACCCTCCTGTCCATCGGCGACGGTCTCGTTTCGCAGATCCCCGCACTGCTCGTCTCGGTCGCCGCCGGTATCCTCGTCACCCGCGCCGCGGACAACGAGACGCTCGGCGTGCAGGTCACCAACCAGTTGACACGCTACCCGCGTGCGATGGCGATCGGCTCGGCGATGCTCGGCGTGTTCGGTCTGCTGCCCGGCATGCCGCTCGTGCCGTTCCTCGGCCTCGCCGGACTCGGCGGATATTTCGCGATGAAGCTCCACAAGCAGCACAGCGCGGCTGAGGCGGCGGCGAAGGCCGCGCCTGTTGGCGGTGCGGCCCGGCCGGGAGCGAAGGGCGGAGCCGGTGCGGCGGCGGGCGGCGAAGCCGCGCGCGGCGGTCCGGCGCGTGCCGCGAGCGACGAGGAGATGGCTCGCGCGATCGACCTCGACGTCTTCGCCATTGAGATCGGCTACGGTCTGCTCCCGCTGGCCGACGAGAAGAAGGGCGGCGATCTGCTCCAGCGCATCACCGGCCTGCGTCGCTCCGTCTCGCGCGAGAAGGGCGTCATGGTTCCGCCGATCTCCGTGCGCGACAACCTCGAACTTGATGCCAACGACTACCGTTTCCTCCTGCGCGGCAAGCCCGTGGCGCGCGGTCAGGTGATGCCGGGCCGCTGGCTCGCGATGAACGTCAACGGCAGCAACATCCGCCTCAAGGGCATCCCCACGCGCGAGCCGGTCTTCGGCCTCGAGGCGAGCTGGATCGCCAACGACGAGAAGACCACCGCCGAGGTCAACGGCTTCACCGTCGTCGACCCCTCGTCGGTCCTCATCACCCACCTTTCGGAGACGCTGAAGAATAACATCTGGCTCATCCTCGGTCGCCAAGACGTCCAGCAACTTGTCGATCACGTGAAGGAGAAGCACCCCGCGCTCGTCACCGAGCTCATCCCGGATCTCGCCAACCTCGGCCTCATCCAACGCGTGCTCCAGAATCTTCTCCGCGAGGGCATCAACGTCCTCAACCTTCCGGTCATCCTCGAAGGCATCGCCGACTATGCCTCGGTCACCAAGAATGCCGACGAACTTGCCGAACTCGTCCGCCGCCGGCTCGGCCTCTATTTCGTCTCCGAGTTCGAGGCCGTGCCGGGCAAGGTGCGCGCGCTCACGCTCGACCCCCGACTCGAGCAATGGCTCTCCGGCCGCGTGCAGCGCACGCCAACCGAGACCGGTCTCGCGCTCGATCCCGGCACCGCGCAACACCTGCTCGATGAGCTCAGCCGCCGCAGCGGCGAGATGACGCAACAAGGCCTGCCCGCCGTGCTCGTCGTGGGCGCGGAGACGCGCCTCGCGATCAAGCGCTTCTTCGAATCTTCGCTGCCGCGCCTAGCAGTGCTTTCCTTCCAGGAGCTGCCGGCTTCCGCCGAAGTGGAGAACGTAGGCCTCATCCCGCTGCCGCCGCACCTCGCGCGGATGGAGCCGCTGCGCGGCGGCCAACAGCAGCAACAGCCGCAGCCCGCGATGGCCGCGTAACCTGTGGGCCGCGTCGCCTACTTCGCTTGTCCGGCTGGCGGCATACCGGACGCCGGGCCGCCGACCTGGCCTACAGTCACGGCCCTGTCTTCGCCGGTGGCTCGACCGGGGCGTTGTTGAGCGTGTTGCCCTCGATCTGCGCGGGCCGGTCGTGCCGCAGCAGGAAGAGCCGCGGTTTCGCGGGCGCGACCACGCGGTTGCTGCGGATCACCAGCCGCCCGGGCGAGTCGAGTTTCTGCGAATGGATGTCGCTCGTCGCGTCGAAGACCGTGAGCGGGCCGCCGGGCACCACGATCTCGTTCTCCTCGATGCGCAGGTCGCCGCAGGAGCGCCCGACGATCACCGCGCTGCCGAGCGTCGCCGGAGTCTGGAGCCGGCTGCGGCGGAGCGTGCCGCCGAAACAGAACTCCGAGAACACGACGTTGGTTGCGACGAAGGTGCAGTTCTCGAAGGTGATGTCGCCGAACGAGCGCGCGAACTGCATCGGCGCGGGCTCGGTGCCGCGGATCGTGCAACGCGTGAACGTCGCGAAGCGGCCGCCGTCGCCGTCGACGGTGAGGCCTCCGGGTGTCGTGGTGGCATCGGGCCGGCGGACGAAATCGCAGTCGATGAAGGTGGTTTCGTAGCTGTTGGAGAGATTGAGCGCCTTGCGCCGGCCGAAGACGCGCAGCCCTTGCGCGGAAAAGTCGCGCGTGCTGCGCGTGAGCCGGATCACGCTGCGCGACTTCGCGATCTTCGTGCCGGTGGGGAGCACGGTTCCGGCCTGTGTTGGCCCGCGCGCGGGCGCGCGCAACGTGACTGAATCCGCCTCGCGGCGGACGATCTCCAGCAACATCTCGCCCACGGTGATGGCACCGGCCTTCGGTACCTCGGCGAAGCCGGTGCCGGTGCGCACGCGGACGCGGACTGTCTTCCCGGGCGCGGGCAACGTGAACGGCTCTGCGGTCTCGGTCGCCCAGTTCAGCGCGGCGATCGTGTAGTCGCGTGCCAGGGGATGCTTGAACACGAGGTCGCCCTCGGGCGTGGTGCCGGCGATCTCGTTGAACTCGCCGTAGTCTTGGTCGAACAGGCAGCCGCCGTTGCGCACGAAAACGAGTTCGCCCGGCTGAAACTCGCCCGCGCGGGCCGGCTCGCGCAGGCGGATCCTGTCGGCGCCGGCGACTCCGCTGTCGGGAGAGAACGGGTACTCCTTGTCGATGCCGTGTTGCCAGCCGCCGTGGCGGTACGGCGAGAGGACGAGCCCCTCTTCGAGTTTGGGCCCGGTTGAGAGCATCGTGTCGCGCGCGCCCGCACCCACGAGGCGCACGTGGTCGCGGTTGATTTTCCAACCATGCGCGGTGGCGACGTAGCGGCCGGCGGGGATTTGGATCGTGCCGCCCTCCGGCGGCAGGGCGAGCACCGCCGCTCGAAACGCGACTTCATCCGCGCTCCACTCGAGGGAAGTGACGAACGGATACTTGCGCTGGATGTCCACCAGATTCCGGAACTTCTTCGCGACCACCCATTCGCTCACCGGATGGGGTTGTCCGTCGCCGATCGCGCCGAACTGGCGGAGATTGAGCTCCACACGATCGGAAGTCACCGGAAGCTCGCCGGTCGGGGCATGGCGCTCGCCGGCCGCGTGGAGCGCGGACTGCGCCGGTGGTGACGCTTCGGGTGTTTCGCCAGCGGTGGCGCGCGACAACGCCGCAAGCGCGCAGAGGGTGCAGCAGAGAAATCGGATCGGGCTCATGACAGAGGCGTGGAACGGACGGCCGCAGCGTGTGCGGGCGGACGCCGGACGCAATCTGTCGCAGCGTTCGGCGGCGATCGGGCGATGCGGCTCCACACTCGACCTCAGTCCAGCGGCGGCGCAACGTCGCAATCCGTATGGCGACGCCGATCAGTCCGTTTCCCTTGCCCATTCTCGCGCTGCCCAGAGCGGCGCTGTCGCTTGCGGGTGCCGAAGCGTTCCTCGCGCAAGGCGCCGACCACCAGGTGTTGTTCATGCAGTTCGCCGAGGCGGCCACAGTGCCGCCGCACGCGCACGAGGCGCAGTGGGGCGTGGTCGTGGCCGGAAGCATCGAGCTCACAATCGGCTCTGAGACGAAAACGTACCGCCCGGGGCAAAGCTATTTCGTCCCCGCCGGCGTGGTGCACAGCGCGCGAATCGCGGCCGGCTACGCCGATGTGACCTTCTTCGCTAGCCCCACACGTTATACCCCGATCAGTCAATCTCGCGAGG
Source organism: Opitutaceae bacterium (assembly GCA_035298965.1). Lineage (GTDB taxonomy): Bacteria > Verrucomicrobiota > Verrucomicrobiia > Opitutales > Opitutaceae > CAJCBL01. The sequence goes on from DATGXO010000059.1 coordinate 22,082, forward strand.
GCATCGTGGTTGCTTGAAGCGTGCGTGATTTCCTGAGTTCCAGATTTGTCTGCTCGGATCGCACCGCCGCGGAGCGCGTCACAAAAGCTTCTCCAGCGCACGGTGGTCGGTTTTGCCGGTGCCGAGTTTCGGGATTTGTGGGACGGCCTTCAGCTCGCGCGGCATGGCGAGGTTCGGCAGGCCGCGTTCGCGGAGGATGGCGCGGATGGCTTCGAGCGTGACGCGCGGCTCATTCGCCACCGCGATCAGGCGCTCGCCTTTGTCCTCGTCGGGACGGGCAATGATCGCGACGGCGCAGCGCAGTCCGAATTGCGGAAACGCGCCGGTGAGCGCGTCCTCCACCGCACCGAGGCTGACCATCTCGCCGCTGATCTTGGCGAAACGTTTCAGGCGACCCTGGATACGGATGAAGTTTTCGGCGTCGATCGTGACGATGTCGCCGGTGTCGTACCAGCCGTCGAGCGCGAGGAACTTGGCGTTGGGCTCGGGGTTGAGGTAGCCCTTCATCACGTTGGGGCCGCGGACGAGAAGGCGCCCGCCCTCGGGCACGCCTTCGACGGGCTCGATCTTCGCCTCCATGCCGGGGAGGAGTTTGCCGGCGGTGCCGACGCGCGCCGTGAGCGGGGTGTTCACGGCGAGCACGGGGCTGCACTCGGTGGCGCCGTAGCCTTCAAGGATGCGTACGCCGAAGCGCTGCGCGTAGAGCGCGGACGTCGTTTCCTGGATCTTCTCGGCGCCGGCGAAGAGGTAGCGCAGGAGGCGGAAGTCGTACGGGTGCGCGCGGCGGGCGTAGAGGTTGAGAAACGTGTTCGTCGCGAGCAGAAGCGTGCTGCGCTGCATGTAGACGGCGGTCGGCACGATCCGGTAGTGCAGCGGCGACGGATAGAGGAAGGTCTGGAAGCCGCGTACGAGCGGCAGCAGCAGACCGCCGGTTAGGCCGAAACTGTGGAAAAGCGGCAGCGCGCAGAACATCCGCTCGTGGTCAGTGAGATCGCTGATCGCGAGGAGTTGGCGGAGGTTGGCGAGCAGGTTGGCGTGGGTGAGTTCGACACCCTTCGGCACGCCTTCGGAGCCGCTGGTGAAGAGGACGACGGCGGTGGCGGCGGGGTCGTTGCGCGGCGGCTGCGGCAGGCGGAGCAGGCCGGCGAGCGCGGCGAGTTTCGCGAACGCGGAGATGCGCGGGCGGATGTCCTCGAGGTAGAGCAACTCGATGCCGGCTTCGACGAGTGGCTCGAGCTTGAGCTTCGCCTTCTCGACGAACGCGCGCGACGTGAGCACCTGCTTGAGCCCCGCGAGCTGCGCACAGGTGACCATGATCGCGGGGCCGGTGGTGTAGTTGAGAATCGCGGGCACCTTGCCGAGTGACCAGAGCGCGAGCAGCGTGACCGGCGTGGCGTTGACGTTGGGCAGGAGCACGCCGACGCGTTCCGCCTCCGGTGCGAGCAGCACACGGAACTGGCGGCCGAGCAACGTCGCGCCGACGAAGAGCCGGCGGTACGTGAGCGAGGCGGCGACGTCGGCCACGGCGATCGCGCCGGGGGCGCGGCGGGCCGTTTCGCGGATGGCGGCGGGTAGCGTGGCGGGGCCGAACGCGTGCTCGGTGGCGAAGCGGTGGGCGCGCATCTGTTCGAGCACCCAGTCGGTGAGCCGGTCGCGTGCGTTGCTCGTGGCGAGGTGGTCGACGTGCGGCGGCGTGAGCGCATCCGTGAAATGGACGCTCACGGCCGGGAACCAGCGCTTGCGATCGGGGTTGCGCGACCAGGGCAGGTGGTGCGCGCCGCGGAGGTGGGCGAGGATGACCTTGGCCTTGGTGCGATGGAGGAGGAAGCCGGTGCCGTCGAAGAGCTTCATGAGCGAGCCCGTGACGGAGATGCGGCCCTCGGGAAACAGCACGAGCCGCCCGCCGTGTTGGAGGTACTCGGCCATGTGTTTCGCGGCGTAGGGCGAAAGCGGATCGATGGGGAACGTGCGGCGGTTCACCATCACCCAGCGGTGGAGAAACGACGTCTGCGCGGTTGTCGAGGAGGTGACGAAGCGCCAGTCCGGCTCGAGACAGAGGCCGAGGAAGAGCCAGTCGAACCACGAGACATGGTTGGGCAGGAGGAGGACGGGGCCGGGTGTGCGCAGCACGGCGGTGTTGTACGCGCGGAAGCGGTAGAGCAACCGGACGAGGAGGCGGAGAAAAGGAAGGAGCATCGCGAAATTGGGGATGCGGAATGCGGAAGCGTGGAGTGACGGAAGAGACGAACCGGAATGGGGAATGTGGAAATCAGGGAATCAGGAGCGGAGGGCGAGGCGCGGCGGATGGGCGTGGGGCGCAGGCCGGGCGATTGAAAACCGGAAATCGAAAATCGGAAATGGGCCGGCGGCGCGGTCAGGTGGCCGCGGAAGATCCGGCGCCGGTTTGGAGCCGCTCGTCTTCGGCGCGGGCGGTGGCGAGGCCGCGGCGTTCGTCGACGAAGAGCGTGAGCGTGCCGCCGACCACGAGAAAACCGAGCAGCACGAGCAGCGCGGCGGGCGTGCCCCAGGCGTCCTTGGCGAAGCCGAACGGGATCGTGAGGACGGCGGCGAGCTTGAACACGAGGCCCCAGAGTCCGAAGAACTCGGCGCTGCGCGTCGCCGGCGTGAGGTAGCCGACGAAGGCGCGATTGGCGGAGCCGAGCGAGCCGAGGCCGAAGCCGACCAGATTGCCGATCAGCCAGAGCGGCCAGCTCGGAAACGCGGCGGGGACGGCGGCGTGGTTGCGCGCCCAGGCGAAGGCGACGAAGCCCGCTGTCGTCGCGATCCAGAGGCCGAGCAGCAGGAGCGTGGTGCATTTGTGGCCGAGGCGGTCCTGGAAGAATGTCGGCAGGAGCGTACCCAAAATTCCAGACATCGTGATGACCGCGACAAAGAGGACGAGCTGCACGTCCGTGAAGCCGAACTCCTGCGCGAGGATCGAGGCGAACATGATGATCACCGACATGCCCGTGCCGTAGAACAACGACGCGGCGAAGAGCAGCGCGACATCGCGGAACCGGCGGAGGTGGCCGACCGAATCGGCGAGCCGGCGAAAGGCCGTGGCGAAGAGCGGTGCGCGGGCGGCGGTCGGTGGCGCGGGGCGTTCGCGCAGGAAGAGCAGCGTGGGGATCGCGAAGGCGAAGAACCACAGGCCGGCGAAAACGAAGAGCGGGCGCCAGCTGTCGGGCGCTTTCCAGCCGAACGCGAGCATCCCTCCCGCCGTGAGCACGAGCAGCAGCAGCGCGGCGGTGTAGGCGCAAGCCCAGGAAAAACCGGAGACGCGGCCGAAGTGCTCGCGCGCAGCGAGCTCGGGCAGGAACGACGCGAGGAAGTTCTCGCCGATCGAGAAGAGAAAATTCGCCGGGACGTAGAGCAGCACCGCGAGCCAGAACTGGCCGGGCCCGATCAGCGCGAGACCGCACGTGAACGCGGCGCAAAGCAGGCCGGTGAGCAGGAGCGCGGGTTTCTTCCACGCGCGGGCGTCGGCGATCGCGCCGGCGAGCGGCGAGGCGAGCACGACCAGCGCCATGCTGGTGCCGTAGACGAGCGTCCACAGAAAGTCGTCACGGGCGGGATTGCGCACCACGACCTGCTGAAAGAAGATCGAGAACAGGAGCGTGTTGACGATGAGCGTGAACGACTGGTTCGCGACATCGAAGGAGATCCAGGACCAGAGCTGGTCCTGACGGGGCAGACCGCGCAGGGGATAGAGACGGGAGAGCATGCGGAGGATGAGTGGCGGCGCGTGATCGGAGGATTTCGTGGTGAGGGTGCCCAGCGCGGCGGCGGGGTCAAAGCAACGAACCGAAGCCGTCCGAATAGAGCGCGAGACTGCCGAGTAGGTAGGAGAGCACGTTGCCGAGCAGGCAACCGCCCCACACACGGCGGGCAGAGGCGTGTTCAGCGAGGATGAAACGTTCGACCGCGACCTCGATGACGGAGAGGACGAAGGCGACGGCGTAATAGAGGATGAGCAGGTGGCGCGTTGGCGAGTTGGACCAGTCGACTTCGTTGCGACTCACCCACGGCATCCAGACCACGAGCCACCAGCCGCCGTTCAGCCACAGCGAGATTCCGAAGCCGAGCAGGCCGCTGATGGCATTGGCGAGGAGCGCCGCCCAACCGGCGCCTTTGCTCCACCAACGGCCGGCGGTGACACGGGACAACACCACCCATTCGAGGAGGATGATCGCCGCCATGAACGCCCAGCCGTAGGGGGTGAAGGCGAGCACGCCGAAGCTGACGTTGGCGAGAAACAGAGTCATGGGAGAACGGTGACGACCGGGCGGCGGGAGCGGAGCATGGCGGCGACCGCGGCGCAGGCGAGGGCGGCGAAGTAGTGCTTCAACGAATGGCCGGAGACGATGCCGCCCGTGAACGTGTAGAGCGCACCGTCCGACTGCTCGGCGGCGAAGGCGAGGGCGTAGCAGCCGAGGCCGGCGATCAGCCAGCTACGCCCTGCGCCGCGACGGCGGAAGGCCGCGAGCAGGATCGGGACGCCGACGAGGGCGAGCAGTTGCACGGCGAAGTAGGGCCGGAGGTCGCCATGCCGTTGCCACCAGAAGACGCTGAGCACCCCGCCGAGCAGCGCGGGATACAGGGCGCGGCGGCCGAGGAGCGGGTCGATTGTTTCGCCGAGCACGGCGGCGAAGAGGCTTGTGAAGGCGAACGTCATCGGCAGGCGGTCCCAGACGAGCGAAGCATCGACGGGGGCGAGGTGGTAGTAGCCGGAGCCGAGCGCGACGAGCGAGACACCGCCGAAGAAGGCGAGCCACGCGGCGCGCAGCGGTGTGGCGGGTTGGTGCAGCGCCTCGCGCAGACCGAGAAGGCCAGCGAGGAGGAACGGGAGATTGGTCAGCACATCCAGCGCGTGGGGCAGGCCGTGCCAGCTCCGCTGATCGGCGAAGGCGTGGTAGGCCGGGTTCTGCGCGAGCGGAGGGAGGAGCAACAGGACCGCGAGCGGCGGGAGCGCGACGAGCGCCACGACGAGAATCCGGCGACGACGTGTTTCGTCGGATGTACTTAGGATGCGGATGTTGGATCCGCGGGCGGGCGCGGCGGAGGGGGCGCTGGGCGAGGTGGCTTTCATGGCGGTGGTGTGTGCGCTCAGAGCTTAGCGCCGCCGCGGGAAAACCGGTTATTCGATAAAACCGATGCGCGGCATCGATGGAGCCGATGGGGCGTTGCTCCGGTCGTGGCGCGCCGCCACGGTGGAGCGGTGCTGAACATCCATCACCTCGAGTTGTTCTATCATGTGGCGCGCGCCGGCGGGATCAGTCGCGCGGTGAAGCGGATCCCGTACGGAATCCAGCAGCCGGCGGTGAGCGGGCAGATCGCGGCGCTCGAGCGGGAACTCGGCGTGCGGTTGTTCGAGCGCAGCCCGTTCCGGCTCACGCCGGCCGGGGCGGAGCTGTTCGCGTTCGTGGAGCCGTTCTTCGGTGGGCTGGCCTCGATCGAGGCGAAGTTAAGCGAACAAGCGGCGCCTGTCCTCCGGATCGGGGCGGCGGAACTGGTGCTGCGCCATCACCTCCCGCCTGTGATCGAACGGCTACGACGCAGCGAGCCGCGGCTGCGGCTGAGCCTGCGCTCCGGTTTCCAGGGGGAACTGGAAACGGCGCTGCTGGAACGCAGCATCGATTTGGCGGTGACACCGCTCGACCGCAAACCGCCGCGGCGGTTGCGCGTGGCGCCGCTGCTGCGCGTGCCGCTGGTGCTGCTGGTGCCGAAGGCGGCGGCGCTGAAATCGGCCGCGGATCTCTGGCGCGATGGCAGGCCGCAGGAGTCGCTGATCGCGTTGCCGGAGAGCGAGAGTGTCGTGCGGCGTTTCCGGGAGGGATTGCGGCGCCGCGGCGTGCGCTGGCCGACGGCGATCGAGGCAAGTTCGCTCGAGGCGATCACGGCGTATGTGGCGAGTGGAGCCGGCGTCGGGCTCAACGTGGGGTTGCCCGAAGTGGTGCGACACCCGAAGGTGCGCCTGCTGCCGCTGGAGGGCTTCGCTTCGCTCGAGATCGTGGCGTTGTGGTCGGGCGAGGCGACGCCGGTGATGACGGAGTTCCTCGAGAACGCGCAGGCGTACGTGCGGCAGGCTTGGCCGCAGTGGCAGTGCGTGGCGTGAGAGCCCGCCGGGGCGGACGCGCCGGAAGCGCGGCCGGCGCGCGGGAAACTATCAGCGGCGAAGCCGATCGAGCCGGAGTTGCACGATGGAGCGTTGCTGGGCGCTCAGGCTGGCGTTGGCGAGGAGCCCCTCGAGGCGGCGAATCGCTTCGTCGCGGCCTTCTTCGTCGGCTGCTTCGAGCGAGGCTTGGAAGAAGAGATCGGCACGGCGGCGTTGCCAGTAGCGGCGATCCTCGAACGGCAGGGAGTTCGCAAGCAGTTCGTCGCAGGATGCGAGGGCGGCGACGTAGTCGCGGTCCTTGATCAACTGCTCGATTTGTCTGGCGAGGGGCTCGACCTGCCACTGGGCGCGCAGTCGCTCGGCAGTGCTGCGCTGCTCGTCGGTGAGACGGTCCCCGCGGGCGAGGGCGACTTCGAGGAGTTTGGTCGCGCCGGCGGGGTTATTCCCTTTCTGCATCACGACGGCGAGGCCGATCAGGATCGTGGTCTCGTCGGGGAAACGGGAGTAGCCGGTTTCGAGGAAATCGGCGTCGGCTTGGGTGACGGCGGTGAAGTTACGTGCGAGCTGGGCGTAGGCGTTGTACGGAGCTCGGAGTCGCGGCTGAAGCGCGGCGGCGGTGAGGTAGTGGGCGGCGATCTCGCGGGACTTTTCGCCGAGTTCGCCGCGGTCGACGTAACGTCGCCAGAGCGCATCCGCGGCCAAAATATGCATCCAACCATCGCGCGAACCTCGCTCAAGCGCGGCTTGGGCGGCGGTGCAGGCGGCTTCGTGGTTCTTCTGCTGGTTCTCGCGGAACGCGACGAGTTCGTAGGCGCTCGGTTGCGCGGGATCGAGGGCGAGGGCTTGGTCGATATGTTTGTTGGCGAGCTCGGCGAGTCCGGCCCCTTGGGCGACGCGGGCGAGCGCGATCTCGATCTCGTAGGGCGTGGCGGGGCGGAATGGGGCCTCGACGCGGGATTTCGGAGGCAGCGGAAGTTTGGTCAGTTTGAAGCGGCCATGCCGGAAATAGTCCTCAAGTTCTGAGTCGGCCTGCTCGGGCTCCTGCCCGAAAGCTTTGCGGAAGGCGATGATCTGGTCGGCCCCGTTGCAGCGTGCGGCGAAGAAGGTGTTGAGTGCTGCATAGCCGGCCTTGCGATCGCCAAACATGAGACGGTGCACGAACAGCCAGGCTTCGGCGTAGAAGAAGCGGTTGCGGTAACTGTCGGTGTAGAGCCGGTCATTATGGCCGGTGAGCATCATCTGGCCGAGTGGGGCCCACGTGCCGCTGCTCAGTGTCTCGACGTGGTATTCGATCGGCTGGCCGAGAAGCACGGAATCTTTGCGCGCTTCGAATTTCGAGAAGACCTCGGCGAAGCCTTCGTTCAACCACAGCGGCAGCTCGGTGCGCGTGGAGGAGACGAGCCAGTGGGTCGCCTCATGGAGAACGACCCCGCGGGTCTCCTCGTCGACGAAACCGCCCGGGAGACCGATCACGCTCCAGGTGTCGCGGGTGGAGAAGAAGCCGGCGACTTCGCGCTTACGGCCCTTGGCGTCGAGCGGGCGGTAGCGCGAGAATCGGCTTTCGTTGGCGAAGAGCACGACGGTGAGCGGCGGCAGCGAGGGTTCCTCGAACTTGAGCGTGTCGCGGAGGGTGAGGATGAATTGCTCGAACTGCGTGGCCCACTCGCGCGTCTCCCGCTCCGGTCGCTGGGAGATGATCAGGAAGTGGGGTGCTTGGAGCGCGCTCCAGGTGGGTTCGGCGGAGTGGGCGAACAGCGCGGCGAGCGCGAAGGCCAGAGCGACGCCGGGCAGGCGGAAGACAGGTAGGCGGGGCATGGGGCGGGGCGATGGTGTGCCGGAATAATTGGGACCGGACTTCTGCTGGCGATCCATTTTCGCGGGATTGGAGGCGCGGGTTGCCTGCCGAGGTTATCGTGCTATGATCCGCCGCGATGCTGGTCGCGGTGCTGGAAGATCAACGATTGATGAGGGATTACCTCGGGCGTCTGCTCGAACGGGAGCTCGGCGCGTCCGCCGTCGTTTCCATCGGCTCGATGGCCGAGCTGCGCGAGCGCGAGCGCGAACTGCGCGGGGCGCGGCTGGTGTTGTTCGACCTCGATTTGGGCGATGGCTCGACGGTCGAGTGGGCGATCGGCTGGGCGGCGAAGGAAACCAACACGCGGCTCGTCGCGCTCAGCTCGGTGCAGGGCGCGGTGCCGTTCAAACAGCTGCAGGTCGCCGGCATCAGCCTGGTGCACAAGAACGACACGCAGGCGGAACTCGTGGCGGCGTTGCGCGTAGTGCTCGGCGGCGGAGTCGTCGTCTCGCGGCAGGTGCAGGAGTTGCTGGCGCAGAGCCGGCGCGATCCGTTGTCGCCGGTGAAGGTGCTTGGGCCGAAGGAGCTACGCGTGTTGGCCTTGCTGGGGCAGCGGCTGCGCAACGAGGAGATCGCGGAGATCCTGGGCTGCTCGATCGCGACTGTCGCCGATCACCGGAAGCACATCATGGCGAAACTCGACTGCCACCACATCGAGGAGGTGATTGATTTCGCGATTCGGCATGGTGTCGTGCACTCCGTGAACGTGGCGGAGCCCCCGGGCGAGCGTGGCGTGAAGACGTCGCGGTGAGCGCGGGGGCGGGCGGCGGCGACGGACGCGGTCCGCGCGCGCGCGGGTTTTCACGACGATGGGGGAGGGGCAACCACGTAGGGGTGCCACGCCCCTACGAGTCGGCCGTCCCATTCGCTGCGCGGTGACGGGCGTGAAGCCCACCCCAATATTCGGAGTGGGCCGCCGCGGCGGCGCCGCTCAGAGGTTAAAGTTCTCGCCGAGGTAGAACTCCCGCGCTTTCGGGTCGCTGATCAGGAACTCGCCGCTGCCCTCGGTGAGCACGCGACCCTGGTGGATCAGATAGGCGCGATCGACGATGCGCAGTGTCTCGCGGACGTTGTGGTCGGTGATGAGGATGCCGATCCCGCGCTTCTTGAGGTCGAGGACGATCTTCTGCACATCGGCCACGGAGATCGGGTCGACGCCGCTGAACGGCTCGTCCATCAGCAGGAACTTCGGGCGGGTGACGAGGGCGCGGGCGATCTCGAGGCGACGGCGTTCGCCGCCGGAGAGGGTGTAGGCGCGCTGCTTGGCAAGATGCCAGAGGCCGAGTTCGTCGAGGTGCTCCTTCGTGCGCGCGGCGTGGAGGCGGCGCGGGAGGCCGAGCGTCTCGACGATGGCGCGCACGTTCTCCTCGACGGTGAGCGTGCGAAAAATCGACGGCTCCTGCGGGAGGTAACCGAGACCGGCGCGGGCGCGCTGGTGCATGCGCGAGCGCGTGATCTCCTTCTCGTCGACGAGGACTTTGCCGCGCGTGGCGGGCACGAGGCCGACGATCATGTAGAACGTGGTCGTCTTGCCGGCGCCGTTGGGGCCGAGCAGGCCGACGATCTCGCCGGCGGCGACGCGGATGTTCACGCCGGCGACGACGTTGCGCTGTCCGTACGTCTTCACCAGCTCGCGCGTGGAGATCACGGAGCGTTGCGGCGTGGCGGCGGGTTTGCCGTTGCCGGTGGCGGCGGTCGACTGCGCCGTGGCGGCGGTCGTGGGGGAACTTGCGGCCGGCTGCGGCGGCTGGGGCGCGGGCGTGGGAGACGGGGTGCTCACGGCTTCTTGGTGGCGGGGGCGTGGTTGTTCGCCGGGGCCGTGGGCTTGGCGGTGGGCGCGGGGAACTTCACCGCGGGCGCGGTCTGGCCGGCGGGCGTGGTCTGGCTGGTGGGGGCCGGAGCGGCGTTGGTCGCGGGAGCCGGCGCGTCTTTCGGGAAGCCGAGATCCTTGATCGGCGGGAGCGTGATGCGCGCTTTCTCGACGATGGCGCGGCGCTCACCGCGGAGGAGGATGATGCGCTCGCCCACGACCGTGCTCTCGCCGTCGCGCACCATCGGGTCTTCGGTGAGGTTGATCCGCTCCTCGCCGGGGAGGACTTCGGCGCGGCCGCACGTGGCGACGCGGTCGCCCTGCTCGATGCGCACGCGTCCGGTGGCGAGCAGGCTCTTGAATTTGCCGACCTGGCCGAGCGCGGTCTTCTCCTGATCGAGACCGATGTCCTTCTTCGAGCGACTCGTGACGGCTTCGAGGCGGTCGCAGGTGAGGCTGATGTTGTTGCCCTTCACGATGACGAGGCCGGTGAAGAGGAACACGCTCTCGTCGTCGGTGCTCTGCATGTCGAGGTTCTGGCTGACGATCGTGGTGGGCGACGCCGGGGCGGGATCCTCGGCGCGCGCGGGAGCGGCGGTGAGCAACGCACAGAGAGCGAGAGGGAGGACGGAGCGGTTCATTTCAGAATGTCGAGGAGCGGAGCTTGGAAGACGACGCGCGCGCCGTCGCGGATGGCGACCTTGCGGGTGTTTTCCTCGCAGCGCCAGATTTTGCCGGAGAGGGAGTAGCCGGGGCCTTCGACGTCGATCCCGTCGCTGCCTTCGGCGATGCGGGTCTTCACCTGCAACAGGGCCTTCGGGCTGATGACCTTGAGCGCGACGGCGTCGCGGGAGTTCAACAACGTGAGGGTGAACTCGCGGATTTCGACCAACTCGTCGCCGCGGTAGAGTGCGGTGCCGCCGCGGAGATCGGAGGTCTTGCGGCCGGTCTCGGGATCGAAGAGCGAGAGGCGGAAGTTGATGATCGGCGAATCGGCGAGCGACGGGCCGGCCGCGTGCGACGGCGCGATGGCGGCGAGGGCGAGCGTGGCGAGTGTCGCTGGGAGCCAGCGGTGCGGGAGGCGGCGCATGGGATCAGGCGACAGCGCTTGTCGGGCGCGCGGCGAGGATGTGTTCGCAAATTTCGCGCACGGCGCCGGCGCCGGCGCGGCGGGCGGGCACGTAGTCCGCCGCGGCGAGCGCGGCCGGCATGGAGGTCGAGGGGGCGACGCCGATGGCGGCCCAGGAGATGGCGGGGGTGTCGATGTCGTCGTCGCCCATGTAGCAGATGTTCTCTGCTGAGAGTCCGAGTCGGGCGGCGAGTTCCTGCAACGCGGCGAGCTTGTCGGTGCGGCCTTGGACGAGATGCGCGATTTTCAGCTCGGCGGCTCGGCGCGTGGTGGCGCCGGATTCGCGGCCGGAAATCCAGGCGACGACCACGCCGGCTTGGCGCAAGCGGGAGAGCCCCATGCCATCAAGGACCGAGAAGCCTTTCGTCTCGGATCCATCGGAGGACACGAAGATCGTGCCATCGGTGAGCACTCCGTCGACGTCCATGGCGAAGAGCCGGATGCGCGCCCAGCGTGCGGCGTCCGGGGCGACGCGGCGCAGCGAACGGGTGGTGGAGGAGGGGCTGATGCGCGCCATAATCGCGGTCGAGTGAAACGGGGGAGAACGCGCAGCGGAATCCGAAAATCGGCCGCGCGGCGACATGGGGCAGTCGGCGGGGGCGGGAGCACGGCGGCGGACGTGAAATCGGAATGCGTTTTCCCTCACCGCGAAAATAGCGGTTGCGGTGCGCCGACGCCGATTTCTACCGTCGACCCCTTTACTCCTTGATGCACACGCACGGACCCAAGCGCATCTATTCCCCGCAGTCCCTCGAATGGTGGTTCGAGCGCCTGTCGGCGGACTGGGAGGGCTTTTTCCCGGAGGCGGTGCTGGAGTTGGGGCGGGAGGTGTATCGGGCGAGCGAAATCCGCGAGATCGAGCTCGGCGCGGCCGATGCGATCATCCACCGCCGCGTGGAGAAGAAGGAGGATTACACCGTGATCGAGTGGGCCGAGGGTCGGCCCTCCGTGCGTTCGTCGTCGACGGACGAAACGGTGGCGCAGGCCATCGCGGTGGCGGGACTTTACGAGATCGAGGAGTTGATCGCGGAGGAAATCCCGGCGTTACCGGCTTCGACGCCTGCGGCGAAGGCACCAGCCGAGAAGCCGGCGACTTCAGCGGCAGCGGCCGCCAAGAGCTCCGGGAAGAACGGCGCGGCCGCGGTGGCCTCTGAACCGGCCGCGGCGACGCCGACGAAAACGAAGGCTGCCGGCGCCGACGCCGCGCGGGAGTTCGTGCTGCATTTCCGGCCGGTCGAAAAAGGGCTCGCGTGCGAGGCCTACTGGGTCGAAGCGGGCGGGCAACGTGTCCCGGCCTTTGGCGCGGGCAGCGCAAACACCTTGCAGCTCAGCTCGGCGGACCGCACGAAGGCGATCGGGCTGGCGACCTACGCGCGCAAGGCGCACTTCCATTTCCATCCCGAGTCGCACGCGTACGTGCTCGAGTTGGTGCGGGAGATTCCGGATTTCCTGCGCAACGTGCTCCCGCAGTGGCGCAAACATTTCACCGTCGAAGTCGACCCGACGGTGAAGGACCTGCAGGACGGTCCGCGCGGGATTGAGATCGAGGCGCAGGCGGTGCGGAGCCGCAGCAGCGCCGGCATCGATCTGCGCTGGGTTTTCCGCGCCGGCGAGCGCCTGCTCACCGCGGCGGAGGTCGAGGAAGTCACGCGTCACGTGGGCGAGCAGGTGCTCTTGCCCGGGGTGGGCATTGTGGCGCTCGCGGCGGAAAAATGGGAGGGCGTGCAGAGCTGGAAGCGGATGACCGCCGATCTCCATGGCGACACGATCCCGCCGTATCTGGTTTTCTCCCTCTTCAACGAGGCGCGCTGGAAGGTGACGCTCACCACGGAGCTCGAGCAGTGGAAACAACGTGTGCTCGGGCAGGGGGCGTTGCCCGAGGCGAAGTTGCCCGAGTTTCTCCGCCAGTATCAGCGGCGCGGCGTCGAGTGGATGCACCACCTCTGCGAGACCGACTGCCACGGTCTGCTCGCCGATGAAATGGGCCTCGGCAAAACCGTGCAGGTGCTCTCGCTACTGGCCTCGCGCGTGTTGCCGAAACTGCGGCACATCGTCGTGTGCCCCGCCAGCGTTGTCCCGGTGTGGCGCGAGGAGGCGGCGCGGTTTTTCCCGCAGTTGAAAGTCGAGATCCTCAAGAGCGGCCACGACTTTGTCGCGCATCGCGAGCCGGCGCTCTGGTTGGCGAGCTACGCGCAGTTGCGCAAACACCGCGAGCTGCTCGCAGGCGTGGAATTCGGCTACGCGATCCTCGACGAGGGGCAGTTCATCAAGAACCCCGACGCCAAGGTGACGCACGCCTGCGACGCGATTCGCGCGCGGCATCGGTTCGTGCTCAGCGGCACGCCGCTGGAGAATCGTCAGCTCGATCTCTGGTCGGTTTTCCGCTTCCTGCTGCCGGGGTTGCTCGGCACGCGCACGGGTTTCGAGGCCGCGCTGCAACGCGACCGCGACGGCACGACCGAACGGCTGCGCGTGCAGATCGCGCCGTTCGTGCTCCGCCGCACGAAGGACGAGGTCGCCAAGGAGCTGCCCGCGAAGGTCGTGATGGACCTGCGTTGCCCGCTCACCGATGCGCAGCGCCTCGAGTACGCGAAGATCTGCGACGAGGGCCTGCGCCGGCTCGGCAGCGATCTCGGGTCCGCGATGCGCGAGAAATCGTTCGGGCTGTTCGCCCTGCTCACCCGGTTGCGCCAGGCGTGCTGCGACCCGGACTTGCTGCCGTGGGTCAAGGCCGGCACGGAGGAGAGCGGCAAGTTGAACATGCTCGTGGCGAAACTCGCCGAGGTGCTCGCGGGCGGCCACAAGGTCGTGATCTTCTCGCAGTTCGTGATGTTCCTCGATCGCGTGCGCGAGGTGCTGGCGGCGCAGTTTCCGGATGTGGCGCGCTACGAACTGACCGGCGGCACGATCGACCGGCAGAAACCCGTGCAACAGTTCCAGAACGCCCCAGGGCGCGCCATCATGCTCGTGAGCCTCAAGGCCGCCGGCACCGGCATCACGCTGCACGCCGCCGACTACGTCTTCCTCCTCGATCCGTGGTGGAACCCGGCGGTGGAGGACCAGGCGATCGACCGCGTGCACCGCCTCGGGCAGACGAACCCCGTTTTCGTGTACCGCCTGATGACGGCCGGCACGATCGAGGAGCGCATCCAGGCGTTGAAGGCGGAGAAGAAGGCGATGTTCGACCAGATCGTCGGCAAGTTCCGCACGGAGTTCGACCTATCGCAGCACTTCGCCTCGCTCGACAGCCTCATCAAGCTCGCCGCCGCGCCGGAGACGGAATCCGAAGCAGAGCTGGGCGAAGGCTGAGGCTGACGCTTCGGTCGAACGGGCGAGCGTCGAGGGACGAGTGCCGGACCACCGTTGCGTTACCGTCGGCCGCTGAAGTCCGCGCCACCGGGGTTCACCTACAAACTCGGCGCGGAATTGTGACGGTCGCGCGCTTGTGTGGCGGCGGGCGAACTGCCATCCCGGGCACGTCCGCCACGTTGCGGGC
>DATGXO010000060.1:0-9346 GCA_035298965.1 Opitutaceae bacterium
ACTGCCATCTCGGGCGCGTCCGCCACGTCGCGGGCGCCGGCCTGAACCCGCCGGTGCGCGACGCCGGCGGCGAACCCCGCAAGCACCTCGATGATTCCCATGATCCTGATCGGCCTGTTCTTCGGCGTCGGCGCGGCCGCGTTGCTGACGCTGTTGTTCGGCGTCTACACCATCGGCCCGACCGAGCGCGGCGTGTTGACGACCTTCGGCCGCGTGCAACGGCTCGCCGGCACGACCGGCGACGATCCGCAACTTGGCGCGCTCCTGACCGACGAGGAGAAGGACCGCTACAACTACCCGAACATCCGCGTCGTGCCGCCCGGCGGCCCGTATTTCAAGTGGCCGTGGCAGAAGCTCTACAAGGTCGGCATGACGATTCAGACGACCGACATCACCTGGGATCCGGACATCCGGCAGGAGTTCATCGAGGCGGTCACGAAGGACAACCTGACCGTCGCGATCACAGGCCAGCTGCGTTGGCGTCCCTGCGAGCGCAACCTCTACGCGTACCTCTTCGGCGTCGCCAATCCGGCGGCACACGTCGTCGGCTACTTCATCTCGGTGCTGCGCGACCGCATTGCGACGTTCCAGGGCGAGGGGCACGACGGCGCGGTCGAGGGCGTCTCGATCAACGACCTCCGTAAGAACCTCTCGAGCATCAACCGCTATATGGAGGAGGCCTGCCGCAAGACCGCGGCACGCTACGGCGTGGAACTCGACGCCGCGCTCATCACGACGATCGATCCGCCGGGCGATGTCGACGAGGCGCTCGCTTCGATCAACACCACGCAGAACCAGGTCGCCGCCGCGATCAGCCAGGCGAAGGCGGACGCCGACCAGAAACTCAAGATGGCCGAGCAGGCCGTGCAGATCGCGCAGAACCGCGCCGCCGCCGAAGCCGGGCCGCTCACCGAGCTCGGCAAGACGCTCGCCGCGATGCACGTCTCCGGCGGCAAGCCCGCTCTCGATGCCTACCTCCGCAACGCGAGTCTTCCGCTCCGCGAGAAGGCCGCCCAGACCGTTGTCACCCTCTGACCCGTTGTCCGCCATGCCCTTTTTCATCGCTCTTTTCGCCGGCCTGATCGGCACATTCATCGCCACGCCTGTGGTGCTGGCGCTCGCTCGCACGTTCCAACTCTGGCGCACCCTGCCGGAGCGCACGGTGCTCGTTTATACGCTGTTCGGAAAAGTCATCGGGCGGGTCGACCAACCCGGGTTGTTCTTCCCGATCGCGCACTTCGGCCCGCGCGCGCTGCTGCTGCCGTTTTTCGGCAAGGCCTACCCGGTGCGCACGCACATCTTCCAATCCTACCTGCGCAACCAGCTCGTGAATTCGGAGGAGGGCGCGCCGATGGGCGTGGGAATCTGGTTCGAAGGCTATGTGCGCGACCCGGAGGCGTTTCTCTTCCAGAACGCCGATCCGCTCGGCTCGCTCCAGGCGAACGTCGCGACCGCGATCGTGAAACAGCTCTCCAATCTCAAGCTCGAGGTCCTGCTGGAAAACCGCGACGCGCTCTCGCGCAAGGTGCGCGAGGAGGTCACGCCGACCTCCGCGAAGTGGGGTTTCCATCTCGGCTCGACGTACATCCGCAAGGTGGCGTTCCGCGACCGCGGCATGATCGGCGAGATCCAGCGCAAGGTCGTGAACCGTCTGCGTCAGGTGACCGCCGCGATGAAGCAGGCGGGCGAGAATGAGGTCGCGCTCATCCACTCCTCGGCCGACATGAAGGCCGCGCAACGCCTCGGCGAGGCGCAGGCGGTGCGCCCGATGGTGATCGGCCAGGCACTCGCGGAGATCCGGCGTCAGCCGGAGGTCGCGGAGGCGTTGTTCAAGTTGCTCGACGTGCAGGCGACATTGCGAAGCGCCGGCAAGGTGATCGTCGCGCCGGTCGGTGCGGCGGGGTTGTTGTTGAACAGCTGAGCCGAGCTGCGCGTACTTGATCTTGGGCGAGCCCGGGCGCTGCGGTGCCCGGGCTTTTTTGTCGCTGTGTTCTGGGGCGGAAACTCGCGGTGGCGGCGGGACTTTTTCCGCGTTGCGAAACTTTGGGCCGTCCCGCACGTCTAACGCCCACGTCTATGTTTCTCGCCGTCGTCGATTGGGTCCGCGTGTTCAAAGAGGCCGGTTTTCTGGCTTATCCGCTGTTGGCCTGTTCCGTGATCGTGGTGTTCATCATCATCGAACGCGCGATCGCGCTG
This sequence comes from Opitutaceae bacterium, assembly GCA_035298965.1. Classification (GTDB taxonomy): domain Bacteria; phylum Verrucomicrobiota; class Verrucomicrobiia; order Opitutales; family Opitutaceae; genus CAJCBL01. The sequence goes on from DATGXO010000060.1 coordinate 2,197, forward strand.
CGCACGGCGTCGGTCCTGCCGCCGGAGCTCGCCGAGGCGGTGTTGCTGAACAAAGCGACCTCGGGCGGACGCTATTCGGTGCTCGGCCGCGTGATCGAGTTCGCCGAACGCCACGGAAGCGATCCCGACGCGACGAAGGCGTACGCTCGGCTCGAAGTGATGAAGATGGAGCGCGGCGTGCGCTACCTTGACACGATCTACACTGGCGCGCCGCTACTCGGTCTGATCGGCACGGTGTCCGGCCTGCTCGGCGCGTTCGCCAGTACCCGCGATCAGGTGACGGGGTTGCCGGACCCCGGAAAGTTTTCGCAGAGTGTCGGCTACGCACTCTCAGCCACCCTGCTCGGCTTGGCGGTGGCACTGCTCGCGCTGGTGGGCAACGGCTTCATCCAGCGCCGCATCGATCACCACACGGCGCAGCTCGACGTGCTGCTGGAGCGGGTGATCGCCCGCGTGCGGCCGAAGGCCGAGGTCGTGAAGTCGGAAGACTCGGCGGCGCTATGAGCCTGCGCAGCGAACGCTATCGCCGGCCCGAGCTGCCGCTCGTGCCCCTGATCGACGTGTTGGTGATGCTCGTGTTCTTCACCTTCGCGACGATGCAGTTTCGCGAGGCCCGCGGCGGCACGCTCAATCTCACGCTGCCGAAGGTCGAGACCGCCGGCAAAAACGTCTTCCACAGCCAGGTCGTGATCGCGGTCGACAAGGACGACCGCGTGCGCGTGACGATCACCGGCAACAACGGCGAGCTGGTCCTCGACAAGCGCGAAGCCACCGTCGACGAGATCGAGAACCTCGCGGGCGAGTTGGCCAAGGTGGACAAGAGCATCACCGTGCTCATCCGCTCGGACGAAAACGCGCCCTTGAAGAGCGTGACGAAGGTGATGGATCTCTGCCGCAAGAACGGCCTGAACACGATCCGCCTGCAGACGCGGTGAGGTTCCGACGGCGTACCGAGTGCGGCGCCGTTTTCCGAAGGTGGCGCGGCCCGCCGGGCCCCCCGCAGCGAACGCACGGCTCGGAGAACCGTCCCCATCTTGCCTGTGGACCGCTCGCTGCCACGGGCCGGTGCGCCGCTCAACGTTCGGCGCCTTCGCGGAGTGCGGGTTGCTGATCGAGATCGGCCCAGCGGCCGGCGGCGAGCAGGAGCACGGCCCAGGTGAAGAGCACGGCCGGATTCTGGAAGACGAAATCGCCCCACGCGTGCACGACCGTGAGCCCGGCCCCGAGCGCGACGGGCAGCGAGAGCGGGTTGCCCCAGAAGCGACGGCGGAGCAGTTGCCAGCCGAGCCAGCCCGCGGCACCGACGAGGAGCACGCAGCCCGCCAGACCGAACTCGGCGGGGAACTCGAGCAGGTCGTTGTGCGCATGTTCCCAGAGTTTCCGACGCGAGGTGCCGGAGTAGTAGATATCCGGATAACGCGACACGTACTGCGGGAAACCGAACCGGAAGCAGCCGGCGCCCCAGCCGAGGACGGGTTTGTCGTTGAACATGTCGAGCGTGGCCGCGTGGGCTTGGGTACGGTCGCGGGCGGAGGCGACCGGATCGACGAGCAATCCCTCGAAGCGAGCCCAGACCTTGTCCGCCTTCAACGAGTAGAAGCCCACCGCGAGGAAGCCGGCGAGCAGCAGACACAGGCCCAGGAGCACGAGACCGTTGCGCTCGTGGGCCGGGCGACGGAACTGGTGCCAGAAGAACGCGAGACCGGTGACGACCGTGAACGCCAGGAGCGTGATGGCTGAGCCGCGCGAGAGCGTGAAGAGCACCATCACGCCGAGGATGAGCGCACCGAAGGTGAAGACGCCGGCCGGGCTGGATTTCTCGAGACGCCGGTTGGAGCGCGCGAAATGCCACCACGCGAGTCCGGCGGCGAGGGCGAGGACGAGATTGAGGTACGCGCCCGCATGATTGCGGTAGATGAAACTGGCCACGAAACTCGCGCTGCTCGAGGGCACGAGCCAGAAGATGGCCTTGGCGTGGGTGAGTTGCTGGGCGAGCCCGAGGGCGGCGAGCGCGACGCCGTTGGCCACGAGGACCGTGAAGAGCAGGCGGAAACTGAGCCGGCGCATGACCCCGATCCATACCGTGCATACCGTCAGCCAGAGCGAAGACTGGATCAGAAGCGCGCGCCACGGGCCGGCGATGGAAAACGGTACGTCCATGCCGCTCGGCAGCCAGGCGACGTTTTTCACCGGATCGATCCACCAGTACGCGGCGTTGCTGCGGTAGCGCCACGCGGGGTTGAGCGCCTGGATCGCGATGTAGAGGAGCACCGCGAGCCCGAGCCAGAAGAGCGGGAAACGCCAGAGACGCGCCAGCGGACGGACGCGGACCGACTCGCCCGAAGTCTGTGTTTCGCTGTAGAGTCGCGGACGCGCGGCGGTGATGAATCCGAGGAGTGCGAGCACGAGGCTCGTGCATTGGCTCCAAAGGTGCATCGTGCCGAGCGCCCAAGGCAGGAAGCACAGGTGGAGCGTCACCCAGAACAACGTCCAGCGTTCCTGCGGATGCAGCTCAAGCTTGTGGCTGCGGGAGCGAAACCGGCCGACCGGATCAACAGGACCGACTTTCGGTGATGTGGGACGAAGCGGACGCACCGCGTGATTAAGGGTGCGCCGCCGTAGACGGTCGAGCGGGTTTTGGCGGAGCGGGGGCGCGGAGTCTGCGGGGCCTCAAAAGCCAGTCGGCGCAGGGTGCGACCTTGGTCGCACCCTGCGTGGACTACCGATGCGTTGCCCGCCAAGGTATAACGTCAGTCCAGCTTGGGTCTGACAGCTCAGAGAGGCTTCCGGTACTGGATCCCGTGGGAGTCCTCGAAGACGAGCTCCGTGGGCAAAATCTGGATGAGCTTCAGGCCGAGCTCGCGATCGACGACGGCGCCGGCGCGGAAAACTTTGTTGTTCATGAGCAGCTTCGCGTCATCGGCGACGGAGCGCACACCGTTGATGCGCGCGGCATCGAGGAACGCGAGGACGCGCGGGTCCTCCATCTGGAGCGTGACTTTGAACGCTGGTGCCGCGGCCGGCTCCGGTGCGGGCTGCGCGGGAGGCGGCGTGGCGGCCGGCGGTGTGGACACGACGGCGGCGGGGGCGGGTGTCGGGGCGGCGGAAGTCGGCGCTGGGCTGGGGGCGGTGGCCGGCGTCAACGCGGAGGCATTCGGCACGTTGATCTGTAGCGCGGGCGGCTGCTCGGTTGCGGCGGGCGACGGTGGCGTGGCGGTCGCGGTGTTCGCTGCGACGGTGGGCGTGGGAGCGGGCGCAGAAGGTTTCAGGAACCAGACGGCGGCGCCACCGCCGACAACCGCGAGAGCGATGAGCACGATGCCCCACGGGAAGCCCTTGGGCGGCGCGGCGCGGTGCGACGGCGGCACTCCCGGCGGCGGCGGTACTGGAGGGGTGGATGCCGGCGGCACCGCGGGGCCGGAGCGTTCGCGTTGCGCTTTCTTGAGGGCGTCGTTGATGAGGCTCATGGCGGCGGGTGAGGGGAGGACGGTTGGCGCGAGGCGCCGCTCAGTCGGTGAGGTGCGCGATCTCCTTGAGGGCGCGGCGGACATCCCACCAGTTCACTTCGTCGGAGTCGCGCACATAGGCGGAGAGGATCGATTTGTCGCAGAGATTGTTGATGATCCGCGGCGTGCCGCGGCTGTGGCGGTAGATCGAGCGCAGCGCCCATTTCGTGAAACGCGGGCGGCCGCTCGAACCGGCGAGAGTGAGGCGGTGGAAGATGTAGTGCTCCGCCTCGGCCTGCGAGAGGGGCTTGAGCTCGTAGTGCACGAGGATGCGTTGGCGCAGTTGGCGGAGACGTTCCTGGCGGAGCTTCTCTTTGAACTCCGGCTGGCCCATGAGGACGATCTGCAGGAGCTTCTGTTTGTCGGTTTCGAGATTGGAGAGGAGCCGCACCTGCTCGAGCACCTCGAACGAGAGGTTCTGGCACTCGTCGATGATGAGCACGATGTCCTTGCCGGCGTGGATGCGGGAGAGGAGCACGCGGTTCACTTGGGCGACGAGGGCGTTGTGCGTGTGCTCCTGGATCGTCTCGCCGAGCTCGAGCAGGATGGTCTCGAGCATCTCGATCTCGGTCACGCGGGGGTTCAGGACGAGCGCGGTCTCGAAGCGCGCGGGATCGAGCTCGTTGAGCAGGCGGCGGCAAAGCGTGGTCTTGCCGCAGCCGACTTCGCCTATGAGCACGATGAAACCCTTGCGCTCCTCAATGCCGTATTTGAGGTGTTGGAGCGCGTCGACGTGCGAGGGACTCAGATAGAGGAACTTCGGGTCCGGGGTGATGTTGAACGGCATCTCCGCGAAACCGTAGAAGGTCTGGTACATCGATCGGGCTGGGTTGGATGCGGCGAGAAGTGCGCGCCACCGGGCGCACGAATCGGGAAAGTGATTGAAACGGCGGCGATTATGGACTCTAAAATTTGCGCGCAAGAAGTCAGCGGCAACCAAACCGTTTTCTTACCGCCGCACTTGCGAGAACCTGCGATGTCCCTCGGTCGATTCCTAGCTGCATTCTACGCGTTCGTGTTCCTGGCGCTCAGTGCGTTCGCCGGGATCTCGTTCATGCAGACGTATCAGGAACTCGCGAACCTGCGGACCCAGGCGACGGAGACGCGGCAGAAGCTTCAGGTCGCCGAGCAGGAGTTGCGCGAGCAGGAACGCATGCTCAGCCAGCTGCGCAGCGACCCGCAGTACGTGGAGTCGATGATCCGCCGCAAGCTCGGCTACGCGAAGCAGGGCGAGACGGTGTTCCGCTTCCGGGAGTGAGCGGCGCCGGAAGGCACCGCGGCGCGCGTCGCGAGCCACTGATGACGAGTTTCCGACTGGCCCGCGTGGGGCGGGCTGTCGCGATCGGTTCCGACCTCGTGGCATCAGCCGCGCTGCTGGGCCCGATCCCATTCAGCACCTGGCCATGGCGCGATAGGTGCAAAAGAAAGCCCCGCGGCTTTTCAGGCCCGCGGGGCGAAGAGCGAAGCGCTGCTCTCGTGAGCAGCGCCACAGTGGTGAGCTGGATCAGGCCTGGGGCTGCTGCGGAGCGGCGGGGGCCTGTTCGGCGGCCGGAGCCGGAGCGGCGGCGGGAGCCGCCTTCTGCTCGGCGGCTTCGCGCTCCTTCATGGCGGCCTTGCGGCTGAGGCGGACCTTGCCGCTGCGCTCGTCGATGCCGACGCACTTCACCCAGATCTGGTCGCCCATCTTGACGACGTCCTCGGTGCGGCGCACGCGGAAGTCGGCGAGTTCGGAGATGTGGCAGAGGCCTTCCTTGCCGGGCAGGCACTCGACGAAGCAGCCGAACTCCTTGATGCCGGTGACGGTGCCGTTGTAAATCTTGCCCATCTCGATCTGGGCGCCGCCGCCGCAGAGCACGTCGATCTCCTGGATCGCGCGGTTGAGGGACTCGGCGTTGTTCGAATAGATGAGGATCTTGCCGGAGTCGTCCTCGGCGATGTCGATCTGCGCGCCCGTCGTTTCGACGATGCGGCGGATGGTCTTGCCGCCGGGGCCGATGAGCAGGCCGATCTTCTCGGGATCGATCTGGATGGTCTGGATGCGGGGCGCGTAGGGGCTGAGGTCCTTGCGCGGGGCCGGCAGGGACGAAAGCATCGTGTTCAGAATCTGAACGCGGGCTTCGCGGGCCTGGAAGATGGCCTTCTTGGCGATCTCGAAGGGCAGGCCGTTGATCTTCAGGTCGAGCTGGAAGCCGGTGATGCCTTTGGTGGTGCCGGCGACCTTGAAGTCCATGTCGCCGAAGTGGTCTTCCTCGCCGAGGATGTCGGTGATGACCTCGTGGCGGGAGATCGCGCCGGTGGCGTCGCGCTCCGTGATGAGGCCGCAGGAGATGCCGGCGACGGGGGCGACGATCGGCACGCCGGCGTCCATGAGGGCGAGACAGCCGCCGCAGATCGAGGCCATCGAGGTCGAGCCGTTGGAGGCCATGATCTCGGAGGAGAGGCGGATCGCGTACGGGAAGGCGTCTTCCGAAGGCACCACCGGGAGGAGCGAGCGCTCGGCGAGGGCGCCGTGGCCGATCTCGCGGCGGCCGGGGGAACCGGTGCGGCCGGTCTCACCGACGGAGAACGGCGGGAAGTTGTAGTGGAGAATGAAGCTCTTGGTCTTCGCGCCGCCGGTCAGACCGTCGAGGTCTTGGGCGTCGCCCGCGGGGGCGAGGGTCGCGATGACGAGGCCCTGCGTGTCGCCGCGCTTGAACACCGCGGAGCCGTGGACGCGCGGGAGTACGCCGACTTCGCAGGAGATCTGGCGGAGGCTGAGGGCGTCGCGGTTGTCGGCGCGCTTGCCTTCGGCGAGCACGGAGGAGCGGTATGCGTGGTACTGGAGTTCCTCGAAGACGATGGAGAGATCGGAGTCGGCGAACTTGCCTTCGCCGAGCTCGGCCACGAGGGCGGCTTTGGCCTCTTCCTTGAGGGCCTTGATGTTGGCGGCGCGCTGCTGCTTCTCCTTGCCGAAGATCGCGGGCTGCACCTTTTCTCCGGCGACACGCTTGATGATGGCGGCGGCCTCGGGCTTGGCGGTGACGAGAGCGGGGGAGACCTTCGCTTTGCCGGCGACGGCGACGAGATCCTTGATGGCCTTGATGATGGGCTGGATCGCGTTCTGCGCGTATTCGAGGGCCTTGACGAACTCCTCTTCGGGGAGCTGGTCGGCCGAGCCTTCGATCATCAGCATGTCCTTCTCGTTGCCGACGTAGATCAGGTCGAGCGCCGAGCCGGCCATCTGGTCGAGGGTCGGGTTGGTGACGAACTGGCCGTCGATGAGGCCGACGCGCACGCAGGCGATCGGGCCGCCCCACGGAATATCGGAGATGGCGAGGGCGGCGGAGGCGCCGTTGACCATGCAGATGTCGGACTCGTTGAGCTGGTCGGCGGAGAGGAGCTGGCCGATGATCTGCACTTCATTGAGGAAACCCTCGGGGAAGAGCGGGCGGCAGGGACGATCGCAGAGGCGCGACGTGAGGATTTCTTTTTCGGACGGGCGGCCTTCGCGTTTGAAATAACCACCGGGGAAACGACCGGCCGCGGAGAACTTCTCGCGGTAGTCGACGGTGAGGGGGAAGAAATCCTGGCCGGGCTTGATGCTGGCGGCGACCTGGGCGGAGACGAAGACGGTGGTTTCGCCGAGGCTGATGGTGACGGCGCCC
>DATGXO010000061.1:0-4535 GCA_035298965.1 Opitutaceae bacterium
GCAGCGAGCACGACGCCGTGCCGCAGCGTTTCGCCGGCATCCCTCGGGCGATTGGCGCCGAAGGCTTCGGCGGCGCGCACGGCCACCGCCGTGAGCAGCCCGATGCCGATCAGGAAGGCCACGCCGAACACTGCGCCCGCAAAGGCCGAAGCCGCCAGCGGCACCGCACCCGTGCGCCCGATCATGATCGTGTCGGTCAGGCCGAGCAGGATCTGCCCCACGTGCCCGGCGGTGATCGGCAGGGCGAGACGGAGGGTGGGGCGCAGTTCGCGCAGGGCTTCGCGGAAAGACGGCATGGAAACGGAAAGGGCTACGCATCCTCAGCAACGGCACAAACCCGCATTTCCCGCGCCCGCGCCTGCCGGCGGCTCGAGCCCCGGCGAACTGCCGCGCGCGGGGTCGCGTCCGGGATGCTTGACGCCGCTCAACGTCGACCGGCTCGCACGCAAAAAACGCCTAGCATTCCGCAAGCATCGGCGAGCCGCGGCCGGCGGCCGTGTGCAATACTGCTCCATTAGTCCGAAAAGCTTTCAATCCAACCACTCCTAGCCGTGATCAAACCACTGCAACCGAAGTGCGTCGCCATGGACGCCAACGAAGCCGCAGCGTCGGTCGCGTATCGCCTCAACGAGGTGTTCGCGATCTACCCCATCACCCCGTCCTCGCCCATGGGCGAGTTCTGCGACGAGTGGTCGGCGAAGCAGAAGACCAACATCTGGGGCCAGGTGCCCGAGGTGATGGAAATGCAGTCCGAGGCCGGCGCCGCCGGTGCGGTCCACGGTTCGCTCCAGGCGGGCTCGCTCTCGAGCTCGTTCACCTGTTCGCAGGGCCTGCTCCTGTACATCCCGAACATGTACAAGATCGCCGGTGAGCTCCTGCCGTTCGTGCTGCACGTCTCGGCCCGCGCGCTGGCCACCCACGCGCTCTCGATCTTCGGCGACCACAGCGACGTCATGGCCTGCCGCCAGACCGGCTTCGCGATGCTTTGCGGCAACACCCCGCAGGAAGCGCACGACCTCGCCGCAATCGCCCACACCGTCACGCTCGAGAGCCGCGTGCCGTTCCTCCACTACTTCGACGGCTTCCGCTCCTCGCACGAGATCCAGAAGGTCAACCTGCTCTCCGACGACGATCTGCGCAGCCTGCTCAGCGAGGATGCCGTGGCCGCGTTCCGCGACCGCGCGCTCACGCCGGACAAGCCGATGATCCGCGGCACGGCGCAGAACCCCGATGTCTTCTTCCAGGCCCGCGAGTCGGCCAACAACTTCTACTCGGCCCTCCCGGCGATGGTGCAGAAGAAGATGGACCAGTTCGCCGAGCTCACCGGCCGCAAGTACAGCCTCTTCGACTACTACGGCGATGCGCAGGCCGAGGAAGTGATCGTCATCATGGGCTCCGGCTTCGAGGCCGTGTGCGAGACGGTCGACTATCTCCGCAAACAAGGCCGCAAGGTCGGTGCGCTCTCCGTGCGCCTCTACCGGCCGTTCTCGATCGAGCACTTCATGCAGGCCCTCCCGGCCTCCGTGAAACGCATCGCCGTGCTCGACCGCGTGAAGGAATCCGGCGCCATCGGCGAGCCGATGTATCTGGATGTTGTCGCCGCGTTCGCCGAGTCCGACCGCAAGGTCGCGAAGATCATCGGCGGCCGCTACGGCCTGGGCTCGAAGGAGTTCACGCCTGCGATGATCATCGGCGTCTACGAAAACCTCGCTAAGGACAAGTCGAAGAACCACTTCACCGTCGGCATCGTCGACGATGTCTCTGGCACCTCGATCGACTACGACACCGAGCTCGACATCGAGACCGACGACGTGACCCGCGCAGTCTTCTTCGGCCTCGGCGCCGACGGCACCGTCTCGGCCAACAAGAACTCGATCAAGATCATCGGCGAGGGCACCGACTTCTACGCCCAGGGCTACTTCGTGTACGACTCGAAGAAGTCCGGCGCGATGACGACCTCGCACCTGCGTTTCGGCCCGAAGCCGATCCGCTCCACGTATCTCGTCCGCCAGGCCAACTTCGTCGCCTGCCACCAGCAGCAGTTCCTCGACAAGGTCGACATGACGACGATCGCCCGCCCCGGCGCGACGTTCCTCATCAATGCCGTCGGCACGCCCGAGCAGGTCTGGGCCGGTCTCCCGCTCGAGATGCAGGAGGCCGTCATCGCGAAGAAGCTCAAGCTCTACACGATGGACGCCTACAAGGTCGCGAAGGAGAGCGGCATGACCGGCCAAATCAACACCGTCATGCAGACGGCGTTCTTTGCCCTCGCCGGCATCCTCCCGAAGGAGGACGCCATCGCCGCGATCAAGAAGGCCATCCAGAAGTCCTACGGCAAGAAGGGCGAGGAGGTCGTGAAGAAGAACTGGACCGCGGTGGACAACTCCGTCGCCGCCCTCTTCGAGATCACCGTCCCCGCCGCGCCCACCACGAAGCGCCGCCGCCCGCCGGTCGTCCCGGTCGAGGCCCCGGATTTCGTGCAGCGCGTCACCGCCCGCATGATGGCCGGCGAAGGCGACCTGCTCCCCGTCTCCGCCTTCCCGATCGACGGCACGTACCCGCTTTCCACCACCCGTTGGGAGCGCCGCAACATCGCGCAGGAGATCCCGACCTGGGACGCCTCGCTCTGCATCCAGTGCAACAAGTGCGCGCTCGTCTGCCCGCACGCCGCCATCCGCACGAACTTCTATCCGAACAAGGCCCTCGAGGGCGCCCCGGAGACCTTCAAGAGCACGAAGTTCCGCTCCAACGAGAACCCCGACTGCGCGTTCACCATCCAGGTCGCGCCCGAGGATTGCACGGGCTGCACGCTCTGCGCGAAGGTCTGCCCCGCCAAGGACAAGACCAACCTGCAGAAGAAGGCGCTCATGATGGCGCCGCAGGCCCCGCTCGTGAAGCAGGAGGCCGCCAACTGGGACTTCTTCCTGAAGCTCCCGCGCCCCGACCGCACCACGCTCAAGACCGACCTCAAGGGCTCGCAGTTCATGGAGCCGTTGTTCGAGTTCTCCGGCGCCTGCACGGGCTGCGGCGAGACCCCGTACGTGAAGCTGCTCACGCAGTACTACGGCGACCGCCTCCTCGTGGCCAACGCCACCGGCTGCTCCTCGATCTACGGCGGCAACCTGCCGACAACCCCGTATTGTACCGATGCCGCCGGCCGCGGCCCGGCCTGGTCGAATTCGCTGTTTGAAGACAACGCCGAGTACGGTCTCGGCCTCCGCCTCGCGGCCGACCAGCTCGAAGCCAAGGCGCACCTCCTCCTCAAGGAACTCGCGCCGCAAGTGGGCGACGGCATCGTCGAAGCCCTAGCCAAGGCCGACCAGACCAACGAGGCCGGCATCGCCGAGGCCCGCCGCGTGATCGTCGCCCTCAAGGCCAAGCTCGCCGGCATCGGTTCGCTCCAGTCCAAGACCCTCCTCCAGATCGCGGATTACCTGGTGAAGAAGAGCGTCTGGATCCTCGGCGGCGACGGCTGGGCGTACGACATCGGCTACGGCGGCGTCGACCACGTCCTTTCCACCGGCCGCAACGTCAATATTCTGGTCATGGACACTGAGGTGTACTCCAACACCGGCGGCCAGAAGTCGAAGTCCACGCCGATCGGCGCGGTCGCGAAGTTCTCGGCCAACGGCAAGGACACCGGCAAGAAGGACCTCGCCCTCATGGCCGTGCAGTACGGCAACGTCTACGTCGCCCGCGTCGCCATGGGCGCGAAGGACACGCAGACGATCCAGGCCTTCCGCGAAGCCGAGAGCTTCAACGGCCCGTCCTTGATCATCGCGTACTCGCACTGCATCGCGCACGGCTACTCGCTGGCCAACGGCTTCGAGCAGCAGAAGCTCGCGGTCGAGTCCGGCCACTGGCCGATGTTCCGCTACGACCCGCGCCGCCCCGCGCGCGGCGAGCCGGAGTTCGTGCTGGATTGCGCCGCGCCGAAGATCGCGCTGTCGCAGTACACCAAGAACGAGATCCGCTACCAGTTCCTGCACAAGGCCGCCCCCGAGCGCGCCGCGGCCCTGGCCGAGATCGCGCAGCGCAACGTCACCGCCCGCTGGTCCGTCTACCAGCAGATGGCCGACGCTGCGAAGGCCGCGGTCGCCGCCAAAGCGCCGCCGGCCGCCCCGGCCTCTTGAGCGGTTTCGCCTCGCGTACTCAAGATTAGCTTTCAGGGCGGCGCCGGCGACGGCGCCGCCCTTATTTCTTTCCGCCCCTGTTTTGCTTTCTCTTGGCCGGACGATTTCCTTTGGCCATCACCCTACCGCCCCGCCCGCGCGCGGCTTCCACCTCCACATTTCACCGCCATGGCTCCCGATCTCACCACGCACTATCTCGGCCTCAAACTCGCCAACCCGATCATGCCCGGCGCCTCGCCGCTGGTCGACGACCTCGGCCGCGTGAAGGCGATGCAGGACGCCGGCGCCTCCGCCATCGTGATGCACTCGCTCTTCGAGGAGCAGATCGACCGCGAGATGAAGGCCGAGTACGCGCACCTCCGCCGCCATGAGGACGTGTTCTCCGAGGCCGCCAGCTTCTTC
>DATGXO010000062.1:0-4890 GCA_035298965.1 Opitutaceae bacterium
ACTTCGTCTGCTCGTCGAGCCAGCAGCCGTTCTTCTCGCAATAGGGTTCGTCGCGCACCGGCGCCGTGCCGAGGAACGTCACCACGACGAGGATCGTGAGCGCCTCCACGATCCACACGCCGCCGAGGAACCAGCCGGTGACGTTGTCGCCGTGGCGCAGCGACCACGAGCCGTGTTCGTAGAGGAAACCCATCACCGAGCGGATGAGGTCCGGCGGGCTGAGCAAAGGCGCCTCGTCAAGCAACGCGTGCGCATGGCCGCTCCACTGGAAATAGTTCGCCGCAAGGCCGACGACCACCGCGAGGATCGCCGCGACCGGCAGGTTGCGCACGCGGCAACGTTTCAACACCCACCCGACCGCGACTCCGAGCACAAGACCGTAGCCGAGAGTGAGCAGGACGTTGAGGTACACGAACGGGATCCACTTGATCAGGTACGCGTAGGCGAGGCCGAGCGGCCAGCCGAGCGCTGCGCCGAGGAGCGGCACGAGCAGCAGCGCGTGCACGCCGAACTTGCCGGAATGGGAATAGGGACGAAGAGGGCCGAGTTCCATGGCGCCATCCCAACAAACCGGCGACAACGGGCAACCGCGTTTCCGCCGGCGGTCCCGTCGGTCCGCCAACGGGCCCGCGCGCCCACGAACCCGCTGGCCGCGAGCGGCGGAAGATTTGTGCTGATTCGCCGGCGGCGGGCGTTTCACTCGCGCGGCAATGTTCGAATCCCTCACCGAAAAACTGGGCAGCGCGCTGCGAAACCTCCGCGGCGTCGGCAAACTCTCCGAGGAAAACATGGCCGAGGCGCTCAAGGAAGTGCGCACCGCCCTGCTCTCGGCCGACGTGCACTTCAAGGTGGCACGCGAGTTCGTCGAGCGGGTGCAGACCCAGTGTGTCGGTCAGGAGGTTTTGAAGAGCGTCACTCCGGGCCAGCAGGTCGTGAAGATCATCCACGACGAACTCGTGAAGCTCCTCGGCGAGGGCTCGACCGCGCTCTCCGGCCAGCGCCCGCTCAAGATCCTGATGGTCGGTCTGCACGGCTCGGGCAAAACGACGACCTCCGCGAAACTCGGCCGGCTGCTGAAGAAACAGGCGTACCGCCCCGCGGTCGTCGCGTGCGACGTCTACCGCCCCGCCGCCATCGACCAGCTTGAGATGCTCGCGCAGAGCAACGAGCTCGGGTTCTTCTCCGATCGCGCCTCCAAGGATGTGCCCGCGATCGGCGCCACCGCGCTCGAGACCGCCCGCGCCGCCGGCCACGACGCGATCATCTTCGACACCGCCGGCCGCCTGCAGATCGACCACGAGTTGATCGAGGAAGTGAAACAACTCCGCGCCCGTATCCAGCCCGATGAGGTGCTGCTCGTCGCCGACGGCGCACTCGGCCAGGAGGCGGTGAACGTCGCGCGCACCTTCCACGAGGCGCTCCAGCTCACCGGCCTCGTTCTCACCAAGCTCGACGGCGACGCCCGCGGCGGCGCCGCGCTCTCGATGAAGAGCATCACGGGCGTGCCGATCAAGTTCGTCGGCGTGGGCGAGAAGAGCGAAGATTTCGAGACGTTCCACCCCGACCGCATGGCCTCGCGCATCCTCGGCATGGGCGATGTCGTTTCGCTCGTCGAGAAGGCGCAGGAGGTGATGGATCAGAAGCAGGCCGAGCAGATGGCGGAGAAACTCCGCAAGGCCGACTTCACCTTCGAGGACTTCCTCGCCCAGATGCAGCAGGTGAAGAAACTCGGCTCGATGGACAAGGTCCTCGGCATGCTCCCCGGCATGAGCGGCGTGAAGCTCGACGACGGCGCCGAGAAACAGATGGCCCGCACCGAAGCGATCATCCTCTCGATGACGCATCAGGAGCGCCGCAAACCCGAGGTGCTCAACGGCAGCCGCCGCCTGCGCATCGCCAACGGCTCCGGCACCAAAGTCGTCGAGGTGAACCAGCTGATTAAGCAGTTCCAGCAGATGCAAAAAATGATGCGCATGATGCGCGGCGCGAAGGGCGCGAAGATGATGCGCCAGATGGAAGCGATGCAGCGCCAGGGCGGTTTCCCGAAGATGTGAGCGCCGCGCCGCGGTTCGCATCTCGGCGCGCGCGGTGATGCATCGGTCGGACGATACGGCTGACGTCGGCCGAGTTCGGCCTTTTGCGGCGGGCGGCCAGCTGTTTTGCTGCGGCCGCCATGTACCTCCCCTCCGCCTCGCGTTACGCGAACCCCGGGTTCTACCGCCGCTGCGGCCGCTCCGGCCTGAAGCTTCCGCTGATCTCGCTCGGCCTCTGGCACAACTTCGGCGGCGCCGATTCGTACGAGAATTCGCGCGCGATCGTGCGGCGCGCCTTCGACCTCGGCATCACGCACTTCGATCTGGCCAACAACTACGGGCCGCCGCCCGGCTCCGCGGAGGAGAATTTCGGCCGGATGCTGCGCACCGATCTCGTGCAGCATCGCGACGAACTCATCCTCTCGACCAAGGCCGGCTACGACATGTGGCCCGGCCCGTACGGCGACTTCGGTTCGCGCAAATACCTGCTCGCCTCGCTCGACCAATCGCTGCGCCGGCTGGGCCTGGACTACGTCGACATCTTCTACCACCACCGGCCGGACTCGGAAACGCCGCTCGAAGAGACAATGGGCGCGCTCGCCCAGGCGGTGCGCAGCGGCAAGGCGCTCTATGTCGGCCTCTCCAACTACGACCATGCGCAGACCGCCCGCGCGCTCACGATCCTGCGCGAACTCGGCACGCCGTGCCTGATCCACCAACCGCGTTACAGCATGCTCGACCGTTGGCCGGAGGCGCACCTCCTACCGCTGCTGGAAAAGGAAGGCGTGGGCTGCATCCCGTTCTCACCGCTCGCGAAAGGACTGCTCACGAACCGCTATTTCCAAGGCATCCCCTCTGACTCGCGCGCCGGCCACGATCCACGTTTCCTCCGGCCCGAACACGTGACCGACGCGGTCCTCGCGAAGACGCGTGAACTCGACAAGATCGCGAAGGGGCGAGGCCAGACGCTCGCGCAACTCGCGCTCGCGTGGCTCCTGAACCGCACCGCGATCACGACGGTGCTCATCGGCGCCAGCCGGCCGGCCCAGGTCGAGGACTGCGCCGGCGCGGTTGCGAATCTCCAGTTCGGCGCCGGGGAGCTCGCCGCCATCGAAGCGGTTCTCGCCGAGCGCTGAAACCGGCCGCGCCAACCGGGGTCACCGACTGCATGCGCGACGGAACCAAACGTGTTTCTCCCGATCCAAGCCCGGGGCGCGCTTGTTTCTTGTGCCGGGGGCGAACTTCTGGCCGAGTGCACGCGCGGTTATTGACCCGCTTTGTTCGACTCCGTACACCCAAACCCAATGTCTAGGCCCGCCTCGCTCACGCGACTCACCGGTTCCCTCACCTGCCTCGCCCTGTTGGTCGGCGGCACTTCCCTCTCCGCCCAGCAGAAGACGCCGGTGGACGACAAGAAGACCGAATCCGAGGAGGCGATCTTCATCCCGATCGAGTACCGTCCGCCGCCGTGGCAAGTGAGCGTCGGCGTGCGCCTCTCGGGCAAGGCCAAGGTGAAGTTCTCGGGGCTGGGCGCCGTGCCGGCGCAGACTTTTGCCGGCCCGAATCCGAACGCCACCGCGGAGGAAAAGGCCACCAAAGATTACAAGGACGCGGTGGCCTACGTGGCCCAGAATGGGCGCGTCTATGACAACGGCGCCATCCGGCCGGACTCCACCTACAGAATCAGCAGCGATCAGAACGCCACCACCACAACATACGAGAGGGTCGAGCCGACGGATGGGAGAACCAACTATTGGAACTTCACAAGCGGCGACCAGGTTGTTGATTACAACGGGTCGAAAGCGCTCGCACTGAACAGCTATTCAGTGGTGTCGACGGGGGGACCGGAGGCGGAACGCACAGCGAGCACGAACAAATCGCTGGCGTGGGATATCGAATTCTCGCGGGCTCTCGGGACCAGCCGTCGCATGAGCTGGGGGCTGCTCCTAGGGGCGGGCATCAGCGACATCAATTGCACGGCCTCCAGCACGGTCAAAGCCAAGCTGCGGACGATCACCGACTACTATTCGCTCGACGGCGTCACCTTCGCGACCGGGACCGACGGCAAGATCGTGATCCCGACCGCAGCGGGATCGACCGAGTATTATCCCTACACGTGGAAACTCACGGACGACGGCAAGGGCTACGCCGTCGATGCGAACAACAACCGCATCCCGGTTTACCAATACGATGCCGCTGGGAACAAGATCAAGTTGTGGCCGGAGGTACTGCGCCTCCTCGCCGATCCGATCGCCCGCGAAGACGTGTCGGAGGAAACCGGCACGCTCGATGTCGTCGGCCAGTGGCAGGTCAAGGGAGCCTACCTGACCGCGCGGTTCGGCCCCTACTTCGCGTTCCAGCTCACACGCCGCCTGACTCTCAAGGCGAGCGCTGGAATCACCTTCACCGTTATCGGCTACAATCTGCGGCTCAAGGAGACGGTCCTCATTCCTGCCACGAAGGCCTACATGACCTTGGACAATGAGAAGTTCAACTTGGACCCGGGCGTCTCCGGCGTGCTCGGCTACTTCGCCTCCTGCGAGCTCGACGCCTACCTGACCGACCGTACGGGCATCTTCCTCGGCGCCTCCCAAGAGGATTTTCAGCGGGACATCAGCATGTCGTACTACACCCAGCGCGCAGATCTCTCGCTCAGCACCGGTACGGTGCTCCGCACGGGCATCACAACTCGGTTCTGACCGACCGCGCCTGCGCTCTAACATTTCGCCCCCGGACCTGTTCCGGGGGCTTTTTGTTGTCCGCGCCGGGCGCGCAGGATTGCGGTTGCGCGGCGGGCATTCCGCTTCGCCAATCGGCGCCGCTCCGCCTCCCCTCCTCGCGCCCGCGTCGCGAGTTC
>DATGXO010000063.1:0-6165 GCA_035298965.1 Opitutaceae bacterium
GGCGCCGGCTCCGCGGATGCCGGCGCGGCCGCGACGGCGGTGCTCGCTTGTTCAGGCGCGGCACTCGGCGCGGGCTCGGCGCCCTCACCTTCGTCGCCAAAGCCGGGTTGTTCACCGGCGCGTTTCTCGCGGGCATTGATCCAGATCTGGCCGCCCTGACCGCGATTGAGCCAGTAGAGGAAGCCGTTGAGCTCGACGAAAACGGGCTTCGCCTGCGGATCCTCGGTGAGCGTGATGCCGAGTTTGGCGAACGCCTCCATCAGCTCCGTTTCCTGGTGACGCAGCGCGCGCGACAGGTAGCTGGTGCTGCCCGACCAGCCGCGGCCGCGGCGGTTGCGACGCATCATCGGGCGGAGCTTGGCGAGCAAGGGCTCGCCCTCGGGCAGCGGCGCGGTCTGTCCGTTTTCGCGTGGCGGCGGCGGCTCGCGGCGTTGCTGCTGCTGCTCGTGGCGCGGCTGTTCGCGGCGGGGTTGCTCGCGACGGGATTGTTCGCGACGTGGCTCGCGGTCCGGGGCGGCGGCTTCGCCGGACTCCGCGTGCGCAGCCTCGGCGGCGATCGCCTCACCTGCGGCGGGCGCGATCTGGATTTCGTCCTGCGGTGCGCTTTCCTCCGCGCGCGGTTCCGGCCGCGCGCGTTCGGCGCGGGGTGCGGGCTTGGCCGACGGCGCCTTCGGGCCGCAATTGAGCCAAATCTCGCCGCGTTGGTTTTTGTTCAGCCAGAAATACTCGTCGTCGTGCTGCAACGCGGGCGGAGCGGCCGAGGGGTCCTCCTCCACCGTGAGCCCGATCTCGCCCAGCGCGCCGAGCAAATCGTTCTCATCCTGCTCGAGCTTGCGGGCGAGGAACGCGACCGAGCCCACGCTGCCAGGCCCGCGCTGGCTGCGTTTCATCTGCGGACGCAGCAGGTCCAGAAGGTCCTCGCGGTCCGCCTCGGGATCGCCTTCGGCCTCCTCCTTGTCGGTGAGGAACTCGAGTTCCTCCTTGAGCGTCTCGCGCCAGGCCTCGCGCTCCTTGTTCTCCTCGGTGACGCGCTCGATGCGGGCGGCTTCCTGCGCCGCGGGCATCTCGTCGGGTTTCCAGTCGCGGAGGATCGGGCGGCGGGCGAGACCGGTGAACAGCAGCGGATTATCCGGGGCCGTGTGCCAGTCGATGATTTCCCACTGCTGCTGTCCCAATTCGTTCAGGTGCTGCTCCAGCGCGGCCATCGTGGCCATGCCATGCTTGCCGCTGGAGATCACCTTGTATTCCCAATTTGCCATAAGGTGCGCCCCGTGTACCCGGCCCCGCGGACATTGGCCAAACGAAAATGGCCGGGGTGGCGATTCTGCGGCGTTGCCACGCCTCACGTCGGCACGCGGCGAAAGCGCGGCTCCGCGGCGGGCGGGTCAGTGCAGCCAGCGTTCGACCGCCAGAATCCGCGCACCGACGTCCCCCGCTTCACTTTCGTCGCTCTCCACGACCATCCCTTGTCCGGGCGGCGGGAGGTCGCGGATCAATTCCACCGCGGTACTGCGCGCCCGGGCGAGCAACGCCGTCATCGTGGCCTGCGGCGCGGGCGCGCGGGTCGGTTCGAACTGGAACTCGATTGGCGCGACCACATCGGAGCCGAAGCTCCAGCGGCGCAGGATCAGACCGGCGACCTGGGCGTGGTTCATGCCGATGAGCCGTTGTTCCTGCCGCGTGATCGGGCTCGCGGGAAATTCGCGCAGCAACGTGCCGGGATCGCCCACCGCCCGCAGGTGCCGGTCGATGAGCACCATTCCGAGCGAGTGGAGCAGGCCCGCCGTATAGGCCACGCATTCGTCGAGTCCTTGCGCCAAGGCGCGCGTTTCCATCAGCAACGCGCACGCGAGCGAGCGGCGCCAGTACTCCGCCGGGCCGAGACCGTAGATCCGCAGCGGCGTGTTCAGATAACGGCTGAGCGCGAACGCCGCCGTGACCCGATACGCCTCGCGCAGGCCGAGCAACGCCACCGCCTCCTCGAGACTGTTGAGATCGCGCGACCGCCCGTAATACGCGCTCGCGGCAGCGTGCATCACGCGCGTCGCCAAAGACGGATCGAATCGGATAAGCTCCACGACATCGGCGACGTTGGCGTCGTCGCCAAGCAGCAACATCTGCAAACGCGGCAACACCGCGGCGGCGACCGGCAATTCCAGCAGGTAGGCGTCCAGATCGGCGGGCCTGAGCAGAGGCAAACTCACACGATCACCATCGCGCAGCCCGTGCGGAAACTGAAGCAAACCCCGCGCGGAAAAATCCCCCTTCCCGCCGGGCGCGAACTCCCCACCCCCCGAGGGCGCCCGCGCCCGCCGGATCATCGGCTCGCGAGCGAAGAGCCGACCGGCGCGCGACGCCGGCGGGACACTCCCGCCCCCGGGCCATCGCTCCGCCCGCACCCGCGGGGCCCCAGTCCGCGCAGCGGAACACCCCGGAAAACGCGGCGCCGCGCGGTCCCACGCGCAGAGGTCGGAGCGGCGGGCGCGCCTTTGTCCAGCGGACGTTCGATATCCACGGATCGTTTACAACCGTCGCGCGGGCAGGGATAATGTCCTTGCCGCTGCGACCCCTTCGGCGTTCCCTTCCGCCACTGCGCCGGGGGCCGAACCGCGACGCAGTTCGCATCCCATGCTTACCCCTTTGGCCAATGGTGCACCCGGTGCCGCGCGGTCCTGCGGCGACGACGAGGGAGGAGTCCGGGCGCACGCCCGGTTGGCCCGCTAGCCGCGCGGGACGTGCGCGGCGAACCAAGGGGATTTTTCCGGTCAGTTGAAACCTCAACCTTCCACCCCGAACCAGGAGAAGTTCCCATGAAGGAATACGCAGCGCACGAGATCCGAAATTTCGCGGTCGTCGGCCACTCTGGGGCCGGCAAAACAATGCTCTGCGAAGCCATGCTGGCTTGCAGCGGCGCCATCCCGAAAGTCGGCAGCATCGCCCAGAAGACCACCGTCTCCGACTACCATGCCGGCGAACACGAGCACCTGATGTCGCTCCACACGACGTGCCTGCATACCGAGTGGCTCGGCAAGAAGCTCAACATCCTCGACTGCCCCGGCTACGCCGATTTCGCCGCCGACGGCCTCGGCGCCCTGCGCGTGGGCGATTTCGCGCTCCTCGCAATCCACGGCGTGCACGGCCTTCAGGTCGGCACCGACCAGGCGTGGAATTTCGCGACGAAATTCGGCCTGCCGAAGATGATCGTCGTGAACGCGCTCGATAAGGAGAACACGCGCTTCGACGAGATCGTCGAGGAAGCTCGGGCGCATTTCGGCCCGAAGGTTTTTCCGCTCAGCCTGCCGCTCAACGCCGGCCCCTACTTCAACCGCGTGCTCGATGTGATGCGCAGCGAGGTCGTCACGTACGCGACCGACGGCTCCGGCAAGTTCAAGGAGGAGGCCGTCTCCGGCCCGCTCGCCGACAAGGTGCGCGAACTGCACAAGCAGGTCGTCGAGCTGATCGCCGAGAGCGACGACACGCTCATGACGAAGTTCTTCGACGAGGGCGGCACGCTCACCGAGGACGAACTTCGCGCCGGTATCCACACTGCCATCCAGTCGGGCAACCTCGTGCCGCTTTTCGCCGTCTCCGCCGAGAAGGACATCGGCGTCGCCCGCCTGCTCGACATCATCGCGAAGTACGGCTCCTCGCCCGTCGACCGCGCGAAGGTCGCCGCGCACGACGCCACCGGCGCCGAGGTCGAGGTGAAGCTCGACCGCCCCGAGGCCGTGATCCACGTCTTCAAGACGCTCGTCGAGCAACACGTGGGCGAGCTCTCGTTCTTCCGCGTCTACTCCGGCACGGTCACCGGCAACATGGAGCTCTACAACGCCTCGCGAAAGACCAGCGAGCGGCTCGGCCAGCTCCAGATCGCCAACGGCAAGACCCGCACGCCCGTCGCGAAGCTCGGCGCCGGCGACATCGGCTGCGTGCTCAAGCTTCGGGATACGCACACCGGCAACACGCTCTGCTCGCCCGGTCT
This sequence comes from Opitutaceae bacterium, assembly GCA_035298965.1. Classification (GTDB taxonomy): domain Bacteria; phylum Verrucomicrobiota; class Verrucomicrobiia; order Opitutales; family Opitutaceae; genus CAJCBL01. The sequence goes on from DATGXO010000063.1 coordinate 3,983, forward strand.
GGCCGTCGAACTGCCGAAGATCGATTTCCCCAAGCCGAAGGTCCACGCCGCCATCGTGCTGAAGGTCCGCGGCGAGGAGGACAAACTCGCGACCGGTCTCAACACCCTGCACGAGGAGGATCCCACGTTCACCCACCGCTACGATCCCGAGATCCGCCAGCACATCCTCTCCGGGCAGGGCGACATGCACCTGCAGGTCGTGGCCGAGCGGCTCAAGCGGCGGTTCAACGTCGCCATCGAGCTCGCCGAACCGCGTATCCCATACCGTGAGACGATCCGCGGCAAGGGCGAGTCGAAGTACCGCCACAAGAAGCAGACGGGCGGCTCCGGCCAGTTCGCCGAGGTCTGGATGCGCATCGAGCCGAAGGAGCGCGACGGCGGGGTCGAGTTCACCGAGTCGCTCGTCGGCCAGAACGTCGACCGAGTCTTCGTCCCCTCCGTCGAGAAGGGCGTGAAAACCGCGTGCGGCGAGGGCATCCTCGCTCACTTCCACGTGACCGACGTGAAGATCGAGTTCTACGACGGCAAGATGCACCCCGTGGACTCGAACGACGTGTCGTTCCAGGTCGCCGGGTACTGGGCGTTCAAAGAGGCGTTCGCCGCCGCGCGCCCGTGCCTCATCGAGCCGATCTTCAATGTCGAGGTGCAGGTGCCCGAGGAGTTCATCGGCGCGATCATGGGCGACATTTCCAGCCGCCGCGGCAAGATCCTCGGCGTCGACAGCGACGGCGCGTTCCAAGTCGTGAAGGCCGTCATCCCGCAGAAGGAGCTCGCGAAATACTCCACCGTGCTCCGCGCACTCACCGGCGGCCGCGCCAACCACACCGAGAGCTTCGGCTACTATCAGGAGATGCCCGCCGAGTTCGAGAAGGCCGTCATCGAGGAGCGCAAGAGACAGCACGCAGCCGAGCACAACGGCCACTGAGTCCCTCCGCCGGTTTGCACCACACGGGCGCCGTCTCCGCACGGCGCCCGTTTCGCTTCGATCGAGCACATTCCACTGCCGGCGAAACCGCGGCCCCGCAGCCGCGCCACCCGCAGGCGTTTACCGCAGCGCCGGATGTGCCGCCAGTTTCTGGAGCGCGCCGGCGAGCAGCGTCTTGCCCGGCTCGACGCGGTGCCACGGCGAGGCGCCCGAGGGATGCGGCAGCGGCAGCACATCGAAACGATGCCCGCGCCACTCGGTCGGGAAAACATGGCCGATGCGCTCCGTCAGCAGCGCGGGCAGGAGAAATTGGTTCATCGCCAGCTTGCCCACGGCGATCACGAGCTGCGGTTCGAGCAGCTCGATCTCCCGCTCGAGCCAGCGAGAGCAGTTGGCGATCTCGTCCTCGTCCGGCACGCGGTCACCGCCCTCCGCTCTTTTGCCCGGGAAACAACGGCACACGGCGGCGAAATACACGCGGTCTCGCGTCTCGTCTTCGGTCCAACCGAGAGCCGCGTTGAACCACTTGAAGAGCGTCTTGCCCGCCGTCCACGCGAACGGCCGGCCGAGCACCGGCTCCTTGTCGCCCGGCGCCTGACCGACGAGCACCACGCGGCTGCGCACCGGGCGGCCGACGACGACCGGCTTATGCATGCGCGGGCAAAGCGTGCACGCGCTCAGCTTCGCGAGGTGGCGTTGGATCGGATCGACCGGCATGTCCGCGACTCCATGCGGAGCGCCGCAGCAGCGCCAGCCGGAAGCGGCGAACAATCGGCTGCGCCCAACGGTCTTGCCGGCCGATGCTGCTCTCCTTTCCGCCGCATATCTCCGTCGCAGCGTTTCGGACGGGTGTAACGTATTGTATTACACTCCGCTCGTAGCCGGTTCGACGAACCGCGTTTCTGCATAGTCGTTCACCATGTCTCTCGCTCCCAACCCGACGGGACTATCCCGCCCTTCTCGGCCTAGTCGAAGCCCTGTGGGACGCCGCCTGCACACCCGCCCGGAAGCCGGTTCGCCGCCGAGAGTCCGACCTCCCCGGCTACAACTGCACTCTTCGGCCCGGCAGCAACACCCCGCTCTGGAACAGCCTCGTGCGCATCACTCTCCCGCTGCCCAGGAAATACGGCACCAAAGCCCAGCTCGCACGCGTGCTCGGCCTGCCGCGGCAACGGCTCAACGACTTCTTCGTCGAGCGCACCGCCGCTCCGACGCCGAGCAGCACACTGCTGCTCCTCGTCTGGCTCGCCCAACGCCG
>DATGXO010000064.1:0-3831 GCA_035298965.1 Opitutaceae bacterium
GCGTTTCTCGCCGAGTCGAACCGCCGCCAGCTCCGCCTGTTCTGGGAACTCCCGAGCGGCACCAGCTCGGCCGTCACCGCCGTCCAGGCGCGCGAACTATCCGCCTACCTCCGGCAGAACCGCGAGCGTTGGCACCTTACCGACGACGTGACGTTCATCGGCGACGGCGGCCCGCGCTTCGTGCTCGCGATCGATCCGCCCGACCCGGTCCCGCACACCGCGTTCACGCTGCTCAACCTCACGCCGAAGGGCGACATCGACGAGATCGCCGGCGGCCTGCAACACGCCCTCGAGCAACGTTTCCCCGGCCTGCGCCTGCGCATCGCGAAGTTTAGCTTCGGTACCCACGAGGCGGGCACGCTCATCTACCGCCTCACCGGCCCCGACATCGCCACGCTCCGCTCTTTCGCCGCCCGCTACGAGGAGGCGCTGCTCGCCGTGCCCGGCACCCTCCACGTGCGCAACAACTGGGAACCCGACACCCTCCGCGCCTCCGTCGAGATCGACCAGGTCGCCGCCGCCCGCCGCGCCGGCGTCACCACCGCCGATGTCGCCCTCGCGCTCCAGGCCGTGCTCGGCGGCGACGCCGTGTCGCAGTTCCGCGAGGAGGACCGCTCGCTGCCGATCCTCTGGCGCGCCGACGCCGCCACCCGCGGCCAGCCGGAAAACCTCGCCGCCATCCTCGTGCAACCCGCCACCGGTTCCCCGATACCGCTCGGCGCCATCGCCCGCGTCGAGTGGGTGCCCGAGCCCGCGCTCATCCAGCGGCGCGATCTCGTGCGCACGATCTCCGTGATCGGCCGCAACCCCGCGCTCTCCTCCGATTCCCTCGCGCAACGCCTCGCACCGGCCCTCGACAAAATCGAACTCCCGGCCGGCTATCGCGTCGAGATCGGCGGCGAGATGGAGGAGTCCAACGAGGCCAACGGCGCCATCTCGTCCTTCCTTCCGCTCGCGCTCCTGCTGCTCGCCGGGGTGTTCGTGTGGCAGTTCAACTCGCTGCGCAAACTCGTCATCATCCTGCTCAGCGTGCCGTTCTGCTTTACCGGCGTCGTCGCCGCGATGTGGGCGCTGGGCGGCAAATTCGACTTCATGGCCTCGCTCGGCCTGCTCGCGCTCGGCGGCATCATCGTGAGCAACGCCGTCCTGCTCCTTGAGCGCATCGAGGAGGAACGCGCCGAGGGCCGCCCGCCGCACGAAGCGCTCGTCATGGCCTGCCTCAAGCGCCTCCGCCCGATCCTCATGACGAAGCTCACCTGTATCCTCGGTCTTGTGCCGCTCTACCTCTTCGGCGGCGCGCTCTGGGAAAACCTCGCCATCACCATCTCCGGCGGACTCGCCGTCGGCACGCTCATCACGCTCGGGCTCGTGCCCGCGCTCTACCACTGGCTCTTCCTCGCCCGCCGCTCCGCCGCCTGACCGTTCCCGCGCCATGAAACATCGCTCCTCGCTTCCGTCTCTCGCCTGCACTGCCGCGCTGCTGTCGCTCCTCGGCGGCTGCGCCGTCGGCCCCGACTACCGCCAGCCCGCGTTGCCCGCCCAAGTGCCCGCGTTCGCCTCGCCCGCCGACACCGCTGCCGCCGCCGCATCCACGCCGTGGTGGCAACTGGCCGACAGCCCGCAGCTCGCCGCGCTAGTCGAGCGCGCCTTCGCCGGCAATCGCGACCTCCGTGCGGCCCTCGCCGCGCTCGACGAGGCCCGCGCGCTCCGCCGCGAGGGCAACGCCGGGTTCTTCCCCGTGAGCACCATCTCCGCGGGTTATCGGCGCCAACTCGACAGCACCGTCTTCTTTCCCGGCACCACCCGCAACCAACGCGACAACCAGATCTTCGACATCGGCGTCGACAGCGCGTGGGAGCTCGACCTCTTCGGCCGCGTGCGACGCATGGCCGAGGCCGGCGACGCGCTCACCGCCGCCGCAGCCGCCGATCTCGCGCAGTTCCGCCTCGTTATCGCCGCGGAAACCGCCCGCGCCTACACCGCACTCGCCGTCGCGCAGGCCGCACTGCCGCTCCAGGAGCGCCAACTCGCCGCCGCCATCGAAGCACTGCGCCTGACGCGTTGCCAAGTTGAGCAAGGCAAACTCCTCCCCGACCAACTCGCGCCGGCCGAGACCGAAGTCGCCGTCGCGCAGACCACGCTCCGCGACCTGCAACTCGCCGCCCGCAACGCCCGCAATCGGCTCGGCGTGCTCGTCGGCGACGGCCCGCAACTCGAGATCGGCGCGCTCGCGCTGCCGCAGATCCCCGCGCCCGCGTTCCCGGCCGATGCCACCGCGCTTCTCACCCGCCGTCCCGATGTGCTCGCCGCCGAACGCCGCCTCGCCGCCAGCAACGCCGCGATCGGCGTCGTCACCGCCGACTATTTCCCGACCGTGAGTTTCGTCGCGCGAGCCGGCGCCGAGGCGACCCGGCTCGACCGTCTCGATTCCGCCGACGCCAACTTCTTCGCCTTCGGCCCGCGCCTCCAGTGGGACCTGCTCAACCTCCACCGCACCGTCGCCCGCGTGCAGGGCGCCAAGGCCCGCAACCGCCAGGCCCTTGCCGCCTGGGAGAACAGCGTCCTGCTCGCGCTCGAGGAGATCGACAACGCGCTCGCGCTCCGCGCCGAATCCTTCGCCAAGCTCCAGGACTGGCGCCGCGCCGAGACCGCCGCCCTCGACGCCGCGCGCGTCGCGCAGCTTCGCGCCGCCGCCGGCCGACTCGATCCCGTGGATGCCCTCGCCACCGAGCGCTCCGCGTTGCAGACGCAGCTCGCCCGCCTCCGCGCCGAGGCCGATCTCGCCAGCGCATCGATCTTCCTCCAACAATCCGTCGCTCTCGATCGATGAACCGCCCACGCCTCGCCCACCTCCAGCGCCACCGGAAGGCCCGTCGATGAGTTTCGGTTTCGCCCAGCTCTCCCCGCCGAATCCGTACCCGCCGCGTCGCCGCTGGTTGGGGACGCGTCCGTACTGGCTCTGCCAGGCGCTCGGCTGGGGCGGCATCTTCCTGCTGCTGACGGGACCGCTGCCGTTCGGCGCGCGCGCTTCGGCAGCGGAGTTCGTTGCACTGCTGCTGTTCACCGGCACCGGCCTCGCCTGCTCGCATCTGCTGCGCCTCGTGGTCATCGCCACACTCCCCCACGCCCACACCTGGCCCGGGCTTCTACTCCGCCTCTTTCCGTGGATCGGCAGTCTGACGGTGGCCCATGTCGGGCTGCAGATCGTCTGGGCGCGCGCGGTGCTGCCCCACCAGGCGGCGTTCATGACCACGCGGCCCGGCGTCGATCCCGTCCTGCTTACGTTCGTGGATATCGCGGGGCTTTCCGCCGGCCTGTTCATCGTCTGGACCGGCGCGTACCTCGGTCTGCGCATCTACCGCCAATATCAGGCCGCGCGCATCGAGCGCCTCGAACTCGCCGCGCACGTGCAGGAAGCCGCGTGGCAAGCCCTCCGCGCGCAGCTCAATCCGCACCTGCTCTTCAACAGCCTCAACTCCATCCGCGCGCTCATTCCCCACAACCAGACTGCGCCGCGCGAAGCGCTCACCCACCTCTCCGAACTCCTCCGCAGTTCCCTCTCGCTCAAGCAGGACGAGCTCATCCCGCTGCGCCGCGAACTGGAGACGGTCGAGAGTTTCCTCGCGCTCGAGCGCCTGCGTTTCGAGCAGCGCCTGCGCGTCACGATCTCTGTCGCCCCCGCGGCGCTGGATTGGCTCGTGCCGCCGTTCCTCGTGCAACTCCTCGTCGAGAATGCCGTGAAGTATGGCGTCGCCCCGTACGAGGAAGGCGGCGACATCGCCCTCCGCCTCGCGGTCGAGGACAACGCCCTCGTCGTCGAGGTGACCAACC
>DATGXO010000065.1:0-9764 GCA_035298965.1 Opitutaceae bacterium
GACGTAAGGGATACCCTTCCGAGACGCAGGTACAGCGGGGCGACCGCATTGTCCACGGGGACAAGGAGCTCTTCGAGAAGCTCGGCCGCAACGACCTTTGCCCCTGCGGCTCCGGGAGGCGGTTTCAAAGCCTGTTGCCTCGACAACGGCCGCTTCGATGGCGAACGCCGAAACTACTTTTTTCCGCGAGTAACCGGGTTCCAGGGAGCATGCCCGTGTTATCGCCTCAGGCGGTGCTCGATCTCCGGCCCGACGAGCCCCAGAAGGATCGTCTGCAATTGGGGATCCATGACCTCGTAGTCGTCGGGGATGTCGAGCACCTCGATCGCGGGCAGATCCAGCTCCCGGAAACGGGTCTGGATCCACTGCTTGTGCTCCCGCTCCATCGCAAACACCACGTCAGCCCACGCCAGATCGGTCGCGCTAACCCGCCGCGGCGCATCGCTGCGCACACCGGCCGAACGCACCTCAACGCGCGGGTCAGTCCGAAATACCCGTTCGGCCGTGACGCTGCGCTTCTTGTTGAGCGCGCAGACGAACAACACCTTGAGCTTCGCTTCCATTGCGTGAGGGAAAGCTATCGAAGAAACCTCTCGCACCGAGCGGAAATTTAGACCGGGTAAAAGCCGATACTGCCTTACGGTCCCGATCGGCACCTGCGACGCCAAACCCGTCACCCGCTCCAACACTCCGGAGATCATTCTGCATCCTTGTTCCGATCCGTCGCCCGCCCGCTCCCACGTGCAGACTTAGCCACGTGGCTATCGGCCCAAGCCGCAGCGCCGTGAAAAGGCCTACCCTTTCACTACAGAGGACACCGAGGTCACGGAGGCCGGCCTCTTCCGATCCTCTGTGCGCTCGGTGGTTCGTTCTTTCGGGATCGATGTCATCGGCGTTGATCGGTGGCCCACGTTTTCGTCCTCCGCAGCTCGCAACGGCGCATCGGGCCATCGCCCTAAATCGTGCCCGCGCCTTGAGCTTCCGTCAGCGGCCAGTTGCTTGCGCGCGCCTAAACACAATCTCAACGCCAACCCGGAACGACCATGTCCCTCCTTCGCGTGCATTGCTTCGGCCTGTCGATCGATGGCTTCGGAGCCGGTCCGAACCAAACCCTCGAGCAGCCGCTCGGCGTCGGCGGCGAGGAGCTCCACCGCTGGTTCTTCCCTACCCGCGTTTTCCAGAAAATGCTCGGCAACGCCGACGGCACGTCCGGGATCGACAACGACTTTGCCGAGCGTGGCTTCGATCGCGTGGGCGCTTGGATTCTGGGACGGAACATGTTTGGGCCGGTTCGCGGCAACTGGCCGGATGACCAGTGGAAGGGCTGGTGGGGTGAAGAGCCGCCCTACCACACTCCGGTCTTCGTGCTCACGCATCACCCGCGCGCCGCGGTGCCCATGAAAGGCGGCACAACGTTTCACTTTGTGACCGATGGCATCCACGCGGCGTTGGAACGGGCCCGCGCCGCAGCCGATGGGCTCGATGTACGCGTCGGAGGCGGTGCGGCGACGATCCGGCAATACCTTCGCGCCGGCCTGGTCGATCACCTGCACGTGGCGATTGCGCCGGTCGTGTTGGGCAGCGGCGAAAGCCTCTTCACGGGCATCGACCTCGTGCAACTCGGCTACCGTTGCACCGAGCACGTGACCACACCCGGCGCGCTCCACGTCGTCCTGACGAAGACGCGGCCCGGCAGGACGGAATGACGAACGATGCTAAACCCGCCCGGAGATGGACCACGGATCACATGGATGGGCGCGAATGACCGAAGGAGAAACGCCGCAGGTTCTCGCCTACGGGAAAACGCCATCCGGACGGAATTCGTGGTTGCAGGCTCGTGTTACTTGAGCGCACGCAAGGCCACGCCCCATCCGCCCCCGCGCGGCGTTCCCGCGCTATTCCTCGACGCCGAAGTTGTAGGTGAAGCTCGAGGAATCGGCGTTGGTCTCGTAGATCTCGAGTGTCGCGGACATCTTTCGGCCCTTCCACGTGAACGAACGCGTGAGCTGACCTTCGTCGCCGGACCAGCCCTTCGCCAGCAACTCCCGCAGCCAGGCACGTGCCGCCGATTCCGGCATGCCGAGGCATTTGAAGGTGAAATACCACATGCCCTCGTCGTCGTTGCCCTGCACGGAGATCGTGCCGCCGAAGCGCGCCTGCGGCGGGGCCACGATCTCGGGCGGCAACTGGGCCGCGGGCCAGCTGCCTTCCGGCTCCTGGTGCACGGCGATCTGCAGGCCGCTCGCGCCTTCCCAGTTGAAGTCGAGCCGCACCAGGCCTTTCTCCGCGGACGGGTTGCGGCTGTCACCATTCACCACCCACGCGCCCTGGCGGAGCACCTCGAGATACTTCGCCAACTCCGCTTCGCTGGTCTCGCGCACCTTGATGTAGAACGTCTCCTGGCTCCCGCCGGAATTGATGATCTTGCCGCCGGTGTACTCCGGGATGTCGGCCGGGATCTTCTTCGCGGGCCAGCCCTTCACCATGAACGCCTCCAACGCCTGATCGGTATCGGGATCGGCGAGGCAGGAGCCGCAGGACAACGTTGCGGCGAGACACAGGAGGAGAGTCCGGAGAACGGTCTTCATGGGGATTGGGATGTTCGGAGTATTCGGAGGCGCCGGCTTTCGCGATGGACCCGCAGCCGGTCGGCCGCGGTGTTGATGGGGTCGCGACGGATGCGTGGCAAGCCGTTCGCCACCGCCAACCGCTGGAAATGAGCGTGGACGCGCGGCGGCGCGCGATCTTGCGGTGGAGCAGCCGTGCGGAGCCAGCGAAACGAATTGGCGATGAGTGAACGCGAGCCCGCCGCACGTTCACGCCATGACGGCCCGCTGTTTTCTTCACGTGTATGGGCGTTTGGTGGCGGTTCGATCGACTCGCCACTGCACGGAGCAACCACGGATCGCGATTTCATGTCGCTAAAACAGGGGGCAAGCGCCGGAGCTTCGGAAGGAGTCCAATTCTTGAAGGGATCGCGGTTCCCGCGGTATTCCTCATCAAGCTGTCGACCGCCTCATCTACTCGCCTCCCGCCATGTCCCCTGCACTTTCCCGTATACCCGCGGCCTTCACGGCTGCGCTCTTCCTCGTTTCCGGCTATTCCGCTCTTGCAGACGAACCGGTTGCGGCCCCCGTCGCAGAGGCGCCGGCGCAAACGGCCAAGCCGGCTGGCGCCAAGAAACTCTACGAGGGCATGCCCTCCGCTGAATTGCGGGCGTTGATCGGCGAGCCCAAGCGCATCGTCCCGGCGAAGTTGCCCAACAACAAGACGGGCGAGTGGTGGGTCTACGAGCGGTTGAAGGGCACGACGACCGAGTCCGTCGCCATCGGGACCGAGCCGATCACCTCCCGGGGACAGACACGGACCGCCGAGGGAACGGTCGACGTGGACAATGTGGTGGGGTTCGACGTGGTGAAAGAGAACCGCACCGTCGAGATCTACGAAGTCGCCTCGTTCCTCATCTACGACGGCGTGTACGTCACCAACAAGAAGACCGAGGAGAAGCGGCCGGTCTTCCAGTAGACGCTCGTCGCCTGCGCGGGCGAAAACGGGCGCGGTGCATCGACCGCGCCTGCTTCCCGGCTTTTGCAGGTATCAAGAGACGCGCCGCTCGCGGAGCGAACGGACAGCCTGGTCGCATCGCGGCACCGCGGCCGCTCGTCGCGGAGAATCGCGCGGTGCCCCTGCCGTTCATTCGCCCTGCCGATCATCACATCGTGCGCCCGCCTATCCGCGATCAATTGCGCCCGCCGCACGGAGGCGCGATGGCTTGTTGTCCGCAATCTCCACCGACCTCATGAGAAAATTCCTCTGTACCCTCTTCGTGGCCGCGCTTCCCTGCGTCGCCTTCTGTCAGACGCCCGCCGCGGAAAGCGCCCCGCCCTACCCGCACGTCGTTCTCACCAATACCGAGCTGCGTCCGCTGCACAGCAAGGTGACCGGTCGCGACTACTTGCTCTACATCGCGTACCCGGATTCCTACGCGGGCCACCCGGAGCGCAAGTATCCCGTCGTCTACGTGACGGACGGTTATTGGAGTTTCGTGAAGATGAGTTCGCTGGGTTCCTCGCTTTGGTATGACCAGATCGTGCCCGAGTACATCGTCGTCGGCCTCGGCTACGCGGGCGAGAAGGTCGACTACGGCAAGGAGCGCATGTTCGAACTCTCCCCGTCCACGCAGTCCTATGGCTGGGCGAAGAACGCCGGCGTGCAAGGCGGCTCGCGGAAATTTCTCGATGCGATCAAGACCGAGATCATCCCGTACGTGGAGGCCAACACCCGCGCCGATCCGGCTTTCCGCGTCATGGTCGGCTCGTCGATGGGCGGCCTATTCAGCCTTTTCTGCATGTACGAGGAGCCGGGCCTTTTTCAGGGCATCGTCGCCGGTTCGCCAGAGGTCGATTGGGACAAACGCTGGCTGTTCCGGCGCGAATGCGAGCTGCGCCAGACCGCATGGGGCGACGATTACCGGGGCGTTTTCCATGTGCCGTGCCGTCTGTTCATGGGCGTGGGCACCGGCGAAGTGCCGGACAACGTCGGCTCCATCGAGGCGTTCGCCACGATCGTGCGCACCGGCCAATACGCGGACTTCGCGTTTCGTTTCCAGCTGATCGAAGGCGAACGCCATGGCGGCAACACGGCCGAGCTCTACAACCGCGGCCTACGCTTCGTCTTCGAGCCGCAGATGCCTTCGAAGGTGCCGCCGAACTGACGAATCGCGCCGCAGATCGGGTGTGCCTTCCGTGGGGCGCGAGTCGCTTGCTTGCCAGGAACGGCATCATCCCTGCTGGTTTCGGTGCGGGCCCACTCCTCCGGAGGAACTTCCGTCCGGGGGCGCGGAACCCGCCAGCAGCTTCACGAGTCGAGATCGGTCTGGGCATGTATCTTTCCAAGCTACGTTTCCTCATCCTCCTGCTCGCCGCCTTTGGGCTCGCTGCGGCCGGAGGGCTGGCGTCCACCGAAGACACCACGCCTCCACCCGCTCCGCGGTGCGTGCTCTATGTGTTTGCGCATCAGGACGACGAACTCTTCGTGCTCGGGCAGATGCGCCGCGATGTGCTCGCCGGTTGCGAAGTCCACACGCTGTGGACCACCGATGGCGGCCGCGACGGCAAGCCGGCGGCGCGCGAACGCGAATCGCGTGCCGTGATGGCCTTGATCGGCGTGCCGGCGGCGAACCTTCATTTCCTGCGCTTTCCCGACCACGCCACCTATCGCTATGTGCCGGCGCTGGCCGCACTCATGGAGGAAGTGGTGCACACCCGGCCGTTCGCGGAGGTGATCTCGCCCGCCTATGAAGGCGGCAACATCGACCACGATGTCGCGGCGCTCATGGGCGCGTATGCCGCCAGGATCGCCGGCCCCGCCGTGATCCACCGGGAGTTTCCGCTCTACAACCGCTTTCAGCGGCGCGCCCATTATGGCGAGTTTCTTCCCAACGCCGATTCGCCCGTGATCTTCGCACCTCACGATACCGCGAGTCAGGCGATGGTGTTGCAGGCGATGAAACTCTATCGCTCCCAACGCGTTCTCCTGACCGTGCTTTCCATCGTCGGCCGCAAGAAGGTGATGCTGGCCCGTGGCGAGCCGTTTCGCGTCGCGCCCAGCTATAATTACCTGCGACCACCGGTGCCTGAGACCTGCGGCTACGAAGTTTCCGGCCTGCATCGGGCGAAGTTCAGAGACTGGGTGAACGGCGTGGGACCGTTCCTGCGCTCCCATCCGGCCCTGCTCCCGACTGCCGCTGACCGGGCGCCGCTGGCGAAACAGAGCTGAGACTCCTCGGCGGCCGCGAAACTGAAAGTCCATCCGCGCGCGCGGCTGCGGCGAACAACCCGCGGAACGGTCAACTCCTCCGGCGCCAAGCGGCGAGCGCGAGCGCCGCGACACCACAGAGCGCCGCGTACGTGCTCGGCTCGGGAATGGCGGTGCCGGAGATCACTATATTATCGACGCCGATCCATTCGTCCGAGCCCACGGCATTGGTGGTCAGGATCCGGAACTGCACCATGCTTTGGTCGTCGAGCGCAGTGGGGCCGTTCACCGAAACAGGGGTCGCCATCCCGGCGAGGCTGGGTCCGGCGGAGGCGTCCGCCACATAGCCGGCGGGAAGATTCGTCCAACTCCCGGCCGACCCGAGCCGGTACTGCAGCGCGAGCTGCTGCACCGAGTTGTCGGTGGAGCCATCGATGTCGCGGAGCGTGTAGCTGATGTTGATATCCCGGTACCCCGTCGCCGCGAAAGAAAGCAGAAGGTAGGGAGCCGCAGCCGTACCGGAGCCCTGCAAGGCGATCGTGGGATCCGTGAGTTCAAACTCCCCAATGCCGCCCGTGGCAAATGTGTTGGGGTTGAGCAGATTCGCGTTCACGTCGACAACGCTGCTGTCGCCGAGGACGGACTGCGGATCGAAGCCGGTACCGCCGCCCAGTGAATCGCCGCGATACCCGATGATCCCGTAACTGCCGTTCCAGAGTGCGGACCAGTCGTCGTTGGTGACGATGAGTGCGGTGTTTGACCAATCTTGGGTGAGCAGATCGACCGCAGACGCGGTCAAGGTAGCTGCGCAAAGGCCGGTGGTGGCGGCGATCAGGCGGTAGTTCATGGGCTCGTGGGGTTCGACGGCGTCTCGCTGTGTCTGTGACACGCAGCGCGACTTGGCAAGCTCGAGACAGTCGTTCCGCACCTGCCGTCGGGCTCGACCGGCGACCCGTCCCCCGCTCCCATTCCCCGGCAACGGCGGCCGCGTTGAAGCTATTGTCGACCACGCAGCGCAAGGCTCCCGCAGCCGCGCGGGGGCGCGACGGAAAGTCACTTCCGCGCGGCCGCAGCAGCGGAAGCGGGCTCGATGCGGATGCTGCCGCCGGAGGTGTCGGCGCGGAGTCGGCCACCCCCGCCGTTCAAGCGACCAGAGACGTGGTCATCGTCCTTTTTCTCGACGACGAAGTTCGTGAAACCCTCCACGCGCACCCGACCGCCGCTCGTGTCGCCGACGATGTTGAGTTTCGCGGCGGGATCGACGTTCACGTGGATCGAACCACCGGAAGTGTCGAGATTCACGTCGATGGCGTTCGCATCGATCAGGTCGACCGTGATGCCGCCGCCGGAGGTGTCGGCCCGCAGTTTGCCGAGCGCGCGGTGGACGCGGATGGAGCCGCCGGAGGTGTCGAGATTCAGGTCTGCGCCGCCGTCGACTTCGATCGAGCCGCCGGAAGTATCCGCGCGGACGGACGCCGTCATCTCGCCGGCGACCGAGATCGAGCCACCCGAAGTGTCCAGGTCGAGCCGCACATCCGCCGGCACGGTGACCTCGGCGGCAAACTCCACCTTGTTCGAGAAGCCCCAGCGGAAGCCCAGGCCCTTCTTCTCCTTTACCAGAATCTTCACTTCTTCGCCCTGTTGGGTGCAGGTGATCTCGAAGTTCTCGAGCAGCTTCTCGGCTTCGGCCGCATCGGCGGTGCGGAACTTTTCTTTCAACACGAGGCGCGCCGAACCGGCCGGCCCGACGGTCGCGCGGATCGGAGCGCCGCTCACATCGACTTTCACGACGGAGCCGGGCGCCACGTTGAAGTTCTTGTCTAGGGTTTGTTCGATCGCGGCGTTCGCCGGCAACGCGACGACGACGGCGAGCAACAATACCGAGGAGGGGATGCGCAGGGAGTGGTGCATGGCTGAAGAACCCCGAGGGGCGTCAAAGGTTACAGGAAATCGCTCTTTCGCCATCTGACAGCGTTCATGCGCCTGCTCCGCGCACCGCGTACGCTCCCCCACCCGGGCGGGCTCCAACCGACCGATCCGCCGCACGGAATCCCCCCCGATCACGACGCGCACCGGAGCGAGCTAAGCTGGGACCGAAGAGCGCGTGTTCCGCGCGCCCGCAAAACCCTTCCCCAAAACCCATGAAGCCGATCGTTCCGAGAATCCTCAGCACTTTCGCCGCGCTGGCGCTCGTCGCTTCCGCGGCGGCCGGTGATGCCGCGCCGGACAACACCAGCCGCAACAAACGCGACCGGGCCGACGCCGCCGTCACTCCGATGAGCCAGGGCAATAGTCAGGCCGATGTGAACACGAGCGCCAAGATCCGCCGGGAGCTCATGGCCGCTGACCGGCTCTCGACCAACGCGAAGAACGTGAAGGTCATCACGCAAAACGGTCGCGTCACGCTGCGTGGACCGGTCGAGACCCCGGCGGAGAAACAGTTGATCGGCGAGATCGCGGGCCGCATCGCCCGCCGGGAGAACGTCGACAACCAACTCGAGGTCAACACCGACACCCCCGTCTCGCCGCAGTAACCCCCCAACCCGAACCCTCCAACGAACATCACCATGGCCAAGAAATCCGTCTTCTGTATCGCCGCCACCAACGCTCAGGCCGACTTCATCGTCGACCAGCTCAAGTCGGCGGACTTCTCCAACAACGACATCTCCGTGCTCTTCCCCGACACGGCCACCAGCCGCGACTTCGCGCACGAGAAGAACACCAAAGCCCCGGAAGGCGCCATCACCGGCGTCGGCACCGGCGGTGTCATCGGCGGCGCGCTCGGCTGGATCGCCGGCATCGGCGCGCTAGCGATCCCCGGCGTGGGTCCGTTCATCGCGGCCGGTCCGCTGGTCGCCGCACTCAGCGGCGCCGCCGTTGGCGCGACGGTCGGTGGGATCACCGGCGCGTTGATCGGCCTCGGCATCCCCGAACTCGAGGCAAAGCGTTACGAAGGCAAGATCCGCTCCGGCAACATCCTCATCGCCGTCCACGCCGATGATGCTGACGAGATCCGCCGCGCGCGTGAGATCTTCCACAACGCGCACGCCGAGGACATTACGACCGCCGGTGAGGCCGCCACAGTCCACGATCGCAAGGACCGCGAAAAGAATCCCTCCCCGACTTCCTACCGAGCCGGCATGTAGATCGACCGCCCCGCTCCGAGCGTTAACACCGACGCCGCCGGGACGAACGACACCATCCTGTCGTTCCTCCCGACGGCCTGTTTCCCTTTTTTGGAGACTGGGTTGTCCTTCGCCACCGCTCTTTCAGATCGCGACGCGATGTCCCGTACGCGCCACCTCGTAGATCGCCGTGATGATCTGCATGTCGCGCCGCCCCATCTCGCCTGGCGCGAGCGACGCCTGCTTCGCGCGAATGGCCTCGGCGATGCCATCGATCTGCGCCGCCTGCTGGTGGGCGGACGACGCGGGCAACGCGCCGCGACTGGTGCGCCCCGCGAGCCCGCTGTAGCTGAACGCCGGCTCGATCTCGAAAAATCCCTTCGTCGATTCCGCGCGGAATCGGTTCGAGCTCACCTCGTAGCTCGCAGTGCCCTCGCAGATCGCGCCGTTCGCAAATTCGAGCCTGAAGTCGATCGTCTCCTCGACCTCGCGAAAGACCTCGGGCCTCCGTTTCGGCGGCTCGCTCGCCGTCACCGCGACAGGCGCGCCGTTTCCCGCCATGCACGCCGCCTGCACGACATAGATCCCCACGTCCATCAGCGGCCCGCCGCCGCCGAGCTTCTTGTCGATGCGCCAGCCGCCGCCGCGATAGCGGAATCCGAAGCCGCCATTCATCATCCGGAACTCGCCGAAGTCCTTTTCGCGGGCGAGGCGCTTCAGCTCACGCCAGGTCGGCTCGTACTGCAACCGGTATCCGATCGAAAGATGCACTCCGGCGGCGCGACAGGCGGAGATCATCGCGTCGCACTCGGCGACCGAGACCGCCATCGGCTTCTCGCAGATCACGTGCTTGCCCGCTCTCGCCGCGCGAATCGTCTGTTC
>DATGXO010000066.1:0-10072 GCA_035298965.1 Opitutaceae bacterium
ACGACTTCGTCGGTGAGGGCGGAGATGGGGCCGGCGGCGACGACGGCGCCGCGGTCCATCGCGTAGAAGCGGTCGGCGACGTCGCGGCAGAAATCGACGTACTGCTCGACGAGGAGAATGGCGAGCTGGGCCTCGGCGTGGAGGGATTTCACGGCGTTCTTGATCTCGCCGAGGAGATCGTGGCGGAGCTCCTCCTCCTTGAGCTTCTTCAACGTGTCGCCGATGTGGTCGATGATCGAAGGCTGGATGCCCTCGGTGGGCTCATCGAGGATGAGCAAGCGCGGGCCGGTGAGGAGGGCTCGACCGATGGCGAGCTGCTGCTGCTGGCCGCCGGAGAGCACGCCGCCCTTGCGGGAGAGCATTTCCTTCAACACGGGGAAGAGCGCGAAAACGCGGTCGAGGGCGCGCTTGGCGGCGGGGCCTTTCACGCCGTGGACGACGAGGCCAACGTGGAGGTTCTCCTCGACGGTGAGGTGCGGGAAGATGTCGCGGCCCTGCGGCACGTAGCCGATTCCGAGGCGGGCGCGGGCATCGGACGAGAGGCGCTGGATGGGTTGGCCGGCGAAGGTGATCGAGCCGGCGCGGATCGGCAGCACGCCGGTGATGGAGCGCAGCGTGGTTGTTTTCCCGACACCGTTGCGGCCCATGAGGGCGACGACCTCGCCGGGGTTCACCTCGAGGTCGACACCGCGGAGAATGCGCGAGCCGCCGATGTCGGTCTCGACGGAGGAGAGCTGGAGGAGGGCGGACATGGGAGGGCAGAAGTCAGAATGCTGAGTGTAGAACGGATGCGGCGGCTGGCGGCATTGGGATTGGGAAGCTCATCAATCTGCATTCTTCGTTCTTCATTAGCTTCAGCGTACCTTGCCGCGGCCGAGGTAGACTTCGCGGACTTGCGGGTTGGCTTGGACGGCGTCGAAGGAGCCTTCGCAGAGGACGGTGCCTTGGTGGAGGACGGTGACCTTGCCGTCGCGGGCGATCTGGCGGACGAAGGTCATGTCGTGCTCGATGACGATGAGGCTGTGTTTGCCGGCTAGTGACAGGAGGAGCTCGCCGGTGCGGTGCGTCTCCTCGTCGGTCATGCCGGCGGCGGGTTCGTCGACGAGGAGGAGCTTGGGCTGCTGGGCGAGCAGCATGCCGATCTCAAGCCACTGCTTCTCGCCGTGGGCGAGGAGGCCGGCGGACCAGTCGCGTTTGGCGTCGAGGCGGATGAGTTTGAGCAACTCATCGAGACGGTCGCGGTCGGTGGAGTCGAGGCGGTGGAAGAGGGAGGCGAAGACACCGCGTGGGCCCTTGAGGGAGAGGACGAGGTTATCCCAGACGGTGTGTTCGGTGTAGACGCTGGGCGTCTGGAATTTGCGGCCGATGCCGAGGCGGTTGATTTGGTATTCGTTGCGTGATGTCAGGTCGATCGTCGCGGCGGGATCGGAGCCGAACTCGATCTTGCCGGTGTCGGGCTTGGCGCGGCCGGTGATGAGGTCGAAGAAGGTGGATTTGCCGGCGCCGTTGGGGCCGATGACGGTGCGCAGTTCGCCCTCGAAGAGGTAGAAGTTCAGGTCGGAGATGGCGCGGAAGCCGTCGTAGGTCTTCGAGACGTCTTCGACGGTGAGGAGGGCGGAGGGCATCAGATGAAACCGGAGACCGGAAAGTGGAAGGCGGAAAGGAGACCGAGCTTGGAAGAGAATCTGGAACTCAGGGACTCAGGAACGGAGAGGGTCGGCTGATTCGGGAGAGGAGAATGTGAAAACCTGGAAAGACAGGACGGAGTGGAGGAACCGCAGATGGACGCAGATAGACGCGGATGCGGATTGGGTGTGGAGCGATGGATCAGGACTTGGCGCGGACGGGTTCGGCGGGAGGCGCGGTTGTCGGCTCGGGTGCGGTGGGGCGCTGACGCGTGGTGAACCAGCCGCGGACTTTCCGCGGGATGCTCACGATGCCACCGGGGAGGAAGAGCACGACGAGGATGAAGAGTCCGCCCATGAGCAGAATCCACAAATCCGGGATGGCGCGCGTGGCCCAGCTCTTGAGGGCGTTTACACCCACTGCGCCGATCACGGGGCCGAGGAGCGTGCCGCGCCCGCCGACTGCGACCCAGACGACGGCCTCGAGGGACTTGTCGGGCGTCATCTCGCTCGGGTTGATGATGCCGACCTGCGGCACGTAGAGCGCACCGCCGACGGCAGCGATCAGCGCGCTCACGATGAAGACGAAGAGTTTGAAGTGCGCGGTGGCGTACCCGGAGAAGAGCGCGCGGTTCTCGCCGTCGCGCACCGCCTGTTGGACGAGGCCGAACTTCGTGCCGTTGAGCCAGCGGCAGAGCAGGTAAACGACAAGGAGCGTGACGGCGGTGACGACGAAGAGCGCGCGCTGGGTGGCCGGCTCGCGGATATCATAGCCGAGGATGAACTTGAAATCGGTGAACCCGTTGTTGCCTCCCATCAGCATGTCGTTGCGGAAAAACATGAGCGCGGCGCCGTAGGTGAGCGCTTGAGTGAGGATCGAGAAGTACACGCCCTTGATGCGGGAACGGAAGGCGAGATAGCCGAAAACCCATGACAACAGGCCGGGCAGGAGGAGGACCATCAGCAGCGCGAAGGGGAAGCTGGCGAACGGTTTCCAGAACGACGGCAGCTCGGTCCAGCCGAGGAAGACGAGGAAGTCGGGGATCGGCTTATGGTATTGGCCGAGATCGCCGATCATGCGCATGAGGTGCATGCCGATCATGTAACCGCCGAGGCTGAAGAAGAGCGCCTGGCCGAGGGAGAGCAGGCCGGTGTAGCCCCAGAGGAGGTCGACGGAGATGGCGAGGATGGCGTAGCAGAGATATTTGCCCCAGAGGTTGATCGTGAAGTCGGAGATCCAGCCCTGCTGGTTGGCGAAGGGCAGGACGAGCACGACCAGGAACGCGAGGATGCCGACGACGATGAGCTCGCCGCGCGAGAGGGCGCGGGGATTGCGGCGGGCGGCGAAGAGGGCGGCGAGGCGGGACATGAACGGGAGGCGGGAGGCGAGAGGAGCGAGGCGAGAGGATGAAAGATCTGGAACTCAGGGGACTCAGGAACGGAGACGGATTCGGAAGTGGTGGAATGTGGAAATCAGGAAAGGGGGAACGGAGGCGGAGGAGTGGTACCGCAGATGAACACGGTTGGACGCGGATTTCGGAGCGGTGTCGGGCGCCGGGCTCAGTCGAGGCTGCGGCTGCGGGTGACGAAGAGGCCCGCGGGGCGCCATTGCAGGAACAGGATGATCGCGACGAGCACCAGGATCTTGCCGAGGACCGGGTTGCCGAGGATCTGCTGGAGCGACTGATCCGCAAAACCGATACCGGTGGCGCTGAGGACCGTGCCGGCGATGTTGCCCACGCCGCCCACGACGACGGTCATGAAGCAGTCGACGATGTAGTTTTGCCCCAGCGACGGTCCGACGTTGCCGATCTGGCTGAGAAACGCGCCGGCGAGTCCGGCGAGTCCGCTGCCGAGGCCGAACGTGAGCATGTTCACGCGGCTGGTGCGCACGCCCATGCAGGAGGCCATCGCGCGGTTCTGCATCACCGCGCGGATGAGCAGGCCGAGCGCGGTGCGGGTGAGCACGAGCCAGACGCCGACGACGATCAGCGCGGCGAACCCGATCACGAAGACGCGGTTCCAGCCGAGAATGATGTCATTCACCGTCCAGTTGCCGCTGAGGAAGGCCGGGCTGGAAACCTGCACGTTGTTCGCGCCGAAGATCAGGCGGAAGAGTTGCTGGAGGACGAGCGAGACGCCCCACGTGGCGAGCAGGCTCTCGAGCGGCCGCCGGTAGAGGAAACGGATCACGCCGCGCTCGAGCGCGATGCCGACGAGCGCGGCGGCGAGGAAACTCAGCGGCAGCGCGACGAAGAAGTACGCCTGATAGCCCCAGCCGGAGGCGTTGAGGCCGGGCAACGAAAACGAGAAGCCGAAGGGCGAGAGGGCGAGACCGGTGCCGAAGAGGTTCTGGATGATGTAGGTCGTGTACGCGCCGACGGCGATCATCTCACCATGCGCCATGTTGATCACGCCCATCAGGCCGAACGTGATCGCGAGGCCGAGGGCGACGACGAGCAAGATGCTGCCGAGCGAGGCCCCACGGAAGAGCGTACCCAGAAAATTGACGGTGGAGCGGTGTGCTCCGATCGCGCGGAGCGCGGCTCGGGCGGCTTCGGCGAGCGCGGGTTTTTGCGCGGTATCGGCGTCGCGAAGCGCGGCTTTGACGAGATCGGCGCTGGCGAGGGTGTGGAGTTGCTTGAGCTCGGCGAGGGCAGAGAGTTTCGCGGCGTCGGTCGGCGCCTTCAGCCCGATAAGCGCGATGGCTTCGCGCAACGTCGTCCGGGCGCGCGGCTCGGTCTCGGTGGCGAGACGTTTCTCGAGGATGGGCAGCTTCTCGGCGTCCTGTGCGAAGCCGACGACCTGGATTGCGCGCAGTCGTTTCTCGAGGTCCGGCGAGCCGAGATCGCGCAGGTCGAGCACGGCCTTCATGGCGCGGCGGAGCGCGGAGGTGTGTTCGACGGCGGTGAGGTCGGCGCCGACGAGTCGCAACGGCTGACCGGCGGAAGCGAGCAACGGTTGACCGTCGGAGACGCGGAGCGCGGTTTGAGCGTCGGCGGCATCCCGTTCGCCGACGAGTTGTACGGGAATGGTGGAACCGTCGGACGCGACGTAGACGAAGAGGGAGTCTTTGCGCCAGGCGTCGAGGAGCGCGGGGATGGCGTCGTCGGGTTGGCCGGCGAGCGAAGCGATGAGCTCGCGTTGTTTCGCGGGCGAATCGGCGAGAATGGCATCGACGATGGTGGCGCGGGCGGAGTCGGCGGCGCGGGCGAGGCAGGGAAACACGAGGGCCGCGGCGAACAGGCAGCAGAGCCGGAGGGCGATGCGGGCGGGATTTCTCACTGCGGCGCGTAACGCAGAGATCGGGCCAACGGCTAGAGGCGAGCGGCGAAAGGGAAAGGCGGGAGAGGCGCGGCGGTGCGCGATCGAGGGTGGCGCGGGATCGGAACTGCGGTGGCAGAAAACGCGCAAGCGTTGGGCGAAAAGCTACGAATCGGTCGGAAGGGCGGAGGCGGGCGTAACGTGGAGGGGAGCATGCGAGGCGGGGCTGTCTGCGCTGTAGCCGTCCAATAGCGCGGCATGGTGCCGAGTGGCGGGCGTGAAGCCGGCCCCACCAAACGGAGGGCGGAGATCGCCGCTCTCGCGAGCGGCGCCACCGAATCGGGGAAGCGAGACGCTCACGCGTTCTCTACGAACAAAGGAAGCTGCTCTCGCGAGCAGCTCCACACCGATGGGGCCCTGAATGGATCGCGGACTCGGCGCCTGGAAACGAAAAGGGCGGTGCCGGAGTGGCACCGCCCGTGGGCAGATTGACTGTGCGGAAACGCGGGCGGCTTACTTGAACTTACCCTTCAGCCAGGGCTCGCCGTAGACGGCCTCGAAGGACTTGAGGATCTTGAACTGACCGTCGGCCTTGGTCTCGCCGATGTAGACGTTCTTCGTGAGGTGCATGTTCGGCTGGGTCTTCACGGTGCCGCCGGGGCCGGCGAACGAGAGGCCGGATTTCCATGCGGTGCGCACGGCGTCGACATCGAACGTGCCGGCCTTCTCGACGCAGGCCTTCCAGAGGTAGACGCCGTCGTAGGATAGGACCATCGGCGAGCAGGTGACGCGGCCTTCCTTCACGATACCGGGCACGGTGCTCTTCGCGAGCCATGCCTTGAAGTCGGCGACGAACTTCTTGTTCGCCGGCGTATTCAGCGACTGGAAGTAGGTCCAGCAGCCGAGCTGGCCGACGAGCTTGTCAGCCGGAAGACCGCGGAACTCGTCCTCTGAGATCGAGAAGGAGACGACCGGACAGGTCTCGGCGGTGAGGCCGGAGGCGGCGTATTCCTTGAAGAAGGGGACGTTGGTGTCGCCGTTGAGGGTGGAGATCACGCAGGCGTCGCCGGAGGCGGCGAACTGTTTGATCTCGGCGACGATCTGCTGGTAGTCGGTGTGGCCGAAGGGGGTGTACTTGCCGGCGGAGATGATCTTGCCGGACTCGTCTTTCTTGAAGCCGCCGCCGATGTTCTCGAGCGGCACGCCTTTGGAGAGCAGGTACTCGAGGAGCACGAGGTTGGTGGTCTGCGGGTAGACGTAGTCGGAGCCGAGCAGGTAGAACTTCTTCTTCCCTTCCGCGAGGTAGTAGTCGACGGCGGGCGTGGCCTGCTGGTTCACAGCCTCGGCGGTGTAGGCAACGTTCTGCGACTCTTCCTCGCCCTCGTACTGGACGGGGTAGAAGAGCAGGCCGTTGTTCTTCTCGAAGACGGGGAGCACGGATTTGCGGGAGACGGAGGTCCAGCAGCCGAAGGTCACGGCGACCTCGTCCTGCTCGAGGAGCTGCTTGGCTTTTTCCGCGAAGAGCGGCCAGTTCGAGGCGCCGTCGACGACGACGGGCTCGATTTTGTAGGTGTCGCCGCCGACCTTGATGCCGCCCGCGGCGTTGATTTCGTCGAAGGTGAAGAGGAGCACGTCGCGCAGCGAGGTCTCGCTGATGGCCATCGTGCCGGAGAGGGAGTGGAGCACGCCGACCTTCACGGTCTTCTCGGCGGCGGTGAGCGAGGTGGCGAGACCGGCGAGCGCGAGGGCGGAGCCGGCGAAGAGTGTTTTCCAGGGAGTGCGCATGATGCGGTAGGGACGGGGAACGTTGGGTATCGAGAACGTGGGGAGAGGGGCAGGGGAGGACGCGCGGTCCGTCGCAACGGACCGCGCGCCGGATGGGAAACTTCGGGCCAAGTTCAGGCGCAGCGTGGGCGGCGGCTCAGAACTTGAAGCGAGCCTGCAGGCCGAGGTAGTGGGCGTAGTCGGCGTTGCCGGCATCCTCGTCGAGCTCAGTGTAGCTGTACTCGGCGACGAGATCGAGGTTCTTGGTCACAGAGTAGGTCGGCGCGAACGTGCCGCGGACGAAGTCGTCACCCGCCTCGCCCTGGCCGGCGCTGAGACGGAACGTGGCGGCCCACTTGTCATTGGCTTGGTACTTCACGAGGCCGAGGATGAAATAGCCGTCCTCGGTGTGGCTCGCGATGGTGGACTCACCCTCGATTGTGGAGCTGTAGTCGGTGCTGCCGTAGCAGACTTCACCCGCGAAGGTGAACTGGCCGTAGACGTATTGTACCCAGAGGTCGCCGACGAAGCGCTTGTCGGCGACGCTGTCGCCCGTGTCGTAGCCGAGGCCCGCGAAGAGTGTGAAGTCCTTGATCGCCTTGTAGGTGAAATACGCCTCGAGGCCGACGCCGTTGTTGAGATCGCCGTCACCCTTGTAGTAGGCCGGGCCGTAGAGCGAGTCGGAGATGCCGACGCCGATGGAGTACGCGTCGGTGCTGTTCTCGAACTTCACGCCGGTGTGGTACCCCGGGATGTAGGCGGCCGTGGGGTTGGCGTACGAGATCTGCAGCATGTTGATCGGGTCGAACGCCTCGTAGCCGAGCCAGCTCAGGTACTTGCCGGCGGTCACGCTGCTGCCGTTGCCGAGATCGTAGGTGCCGTACGCATCGAGGAAGATCGGGGAGTTGTTGAAACCGTCGCCCGAGCCGGTGCCGAAGGCGAAGAGGCTCGTCGTGACGGTCAGCGGGGCGAACTTCGCGACGGCCGTGAGCTTGGTCGCATCGAGGTCGGCGTTGCTGTCGCTGTCGACGCCCTGGGCTTTCGCGTACGACGCGGAGCCGACGACGTAGCCGCTGATGGCGAACTGCTCGTTGAGGGCGACTTCGGCCAGGAGCGCGTTGGTGGCGAGGGCGGCGGCCGTGGCGCCCGCGAGTTTCAGGGAGGTCGGGAGTTTCATGTGCGGTGTGTGTAGTGGAGAATGACGTGTCGGTTTGCTGACCACGCCGGATCCGCTACTGAGCACGCGTCGTGCCCCTGCAGAACGCTGGATGATGAAACGTTTTCATCACGTCGGTGTGGGGCAGCACCGTGGCGTCCTCCAACGCCGCTCGCCGCACGGACACGAAAAACCCGCGCCGTTTCCAGCGCGGGTCGGAAGAATGTGGGGAGCTGTCCCGGACCTATTCGGCGGCTTCGCTGCTACCGGCGCTGCTGGCGAGCGCGGTGCCGCCGGAGACGGTGACCTTCTCCATGATCGCGGCGCGGATCTTCTCGGCGACGTCGGCCTTTTCGGCGAGGAACGCCTTCGCGGCCTCGCGGCCCTGGCCGATGAGGTTGCCCTCGTAGGCGATCCACGCGCCCTTCTTCTCGAGCACCTTTTGCTCGATGCCGAGGTCGAGCAAGGAGCCGGTCTTCGAGATGCCCTCGGTGTACATGATGTCGAACTCGCACTCGGTGAACGGCGGCGCGACTTTGTTCTTCACCACCTTGATCTTGGTGCGGTTGCCGATGACCTTGCCCGCGGGGTCCTTGATCTGGCCGATACGGCGGATGTCGATGCGGATCGAGGAGAAGAACTTCAACGCGCGGCCGCCGGGCGTCGTCTCCGGATTTCCGAACATCACGCCGATCTTCTCGCGAATCTGGTTGGTGAAGATGCAGACGCACTTCGTCTTGCTGATCACAGCGGTGAGGCGCCGCATGGCCTGGCTCATCAACCGCGCCTGCGAACCGACCGTCGCGTCGCCCATCTGGCCGTCGAGCTCTTGCTTCGAGATGAGCGCGGCGACCGAGTCGATCACGATGACGTCGATCGCACCGGAGCGGATGAGTGTCTCGGCGATGGTGAGCGCGTCTTCGCCGCTGTCGGGCTGGGAAACGAGGAGATCGTCGAGATTCACGCCGACGACGCGCGCGTACTTCGGATCGAGCGCGTGCTCGACATCGATGAACGCCGCGAGCCCGCCCTTGCGCTGCACCTCGGCGATGACGCTCAAGCACAGCGTGGTCTTGCCCGAGGATTCGGGGCCGAAGATCTCGATGATACGCCCCGTGGGCAGGCCGCCGGCGCCGAGCGCGAGGTCGATGGCGATCGAGCCGGTGGAAACCGTTTCCACCTTCATCTTGGTCGCATCGCCGAGGCGCATGATGGAGCCGTCGCCGAATTCCTTGGTGATGGCGGAGAGCGCGAGTTCGAGATTCTTGCGGGCGGCGGCGTCGGCGGTGGCCTGGGCGGAGCCCTTGGATTTTTCGGCGGGAGCGGCGGGCTTGGACATGGTGGTTTCGGAGGCGACGGGTTTGCGCGGGGAGCGGGAGGCGACGCTTGCCGAAACGGGGGGAGTGGCAAGTGCGATGTCGGGAGCGGCGGTGTTGGAATCGAGAGCGGAGATCATGGTGGCGCGGACGATAACGGCGCCCACTGGACAACAACTGTCCGACCGCGCGCGGCGCCGGCCCGCGCGACCCGGTTCCGACGGTTTTCAACATGCTCAAGTCCGTCGCGTGGCAATGACCCGCCCGCAGCCGCGGGCCGGAACCGGGTCGAATGGGCCGTCGCCCGCCCGCAGCGGTCACGCACTTTCGGAAAACCGGTTTGCCTGATACGAAACGCCGCATAGAAACATCGGCCAAGCGGTTCTTCCGCCGAGTTTCCCAACCCAAACAAACACCATGTCGGACACACCCGTTCATCCCTCCGCGCCTGCGGCCGCCGCCGGCGAGGACAAGACCGTCGCCATCGTCGCGTATCTCACGCTGATCGGTTGGATCGTTGCCCTTGTTCTGCAGCAGAGCAAAAAATCCAAGCTTGGGGCGTTTCACCTGCGCCAAGCTTTGGGACTTGGACTCACCCTGTTCGTGGGTGGGTTCCTGGCGATCATTCCCATTCTCGGCTGGATCGCGTTTTTCGTGATCTGGGTCGGCGTGGTTGTATTCGCGATCATGGGCTTCATCTCGGCCATCAATGGCCAGGCGAAACCGGTGCCGGTGCTTGGCGAAAAATACCAGAAGTGGTTCGGTACGGCTTTCGACTAAGCCGCAGATCAGCCAATCGTGTTTCGACCCGGACGGCGCCTGCCGCCCGGGTTTTTTGTCGCCACGTCCCGGCCACGGGCTGGTTGCCGCTTTCCTTCGGCGAGCTTCCCGCCACACTGCGCCGCACTCCCCATGGATTACCACGTCGCCCGCAACAACCAGAAGCT
>DATGXO010000067.1:0-23662 GCA_035298965.1 Opitutaceae bacterium
CGCCGGTAGATGCGGCGTACCGGCGCGTTGAAGTGCGAAGCGAGAACCTCGAGCGCTGGGACGCCGCGCTGGTGTTGTTCCTCGCCGAGGTGCGGCGCACCTGCGACCGACGCGGCTGGACGCTCGCCCCACAGGAGCTGCCGCCGGGGATTCCCGCGGAGTTGTTCGCCACGAAGCCCGCGAAGACCGGCGACGAGAAACGCCGCTGGCCGTTGCTCACGCATCTCGGGCTCACCACGCGCCTGGTGATCGACGACACGCTCGACTACGCGCGGTTCATGGGGAACTGCACGATCGCGTTCGGCCAGTTTCTCCGGCGGCCGCGGCATTTCGGCTGGGGCGATTGTTTCACGCAGATGCAGCAATGCGGCGCGTACGGCCTGCCGATCGTGGGGCTGATCAGTTTCCTCGTCGGCGTGATCCTCGCCTACCAATCGGCGGTGCTGCTCCGGCAGTTTGGCGCCGACATCTACGTGGCCGACCTGATCGGCATCGGCGTCGTACGCGAGATGGGCCCGATGATGGCGGCGGTGGTGCTCGCCGGCCGGACCGGCGCGGCCTTCGCTGCCGAGCTGGGCAACATGAAGGCCAATGAGGAGATCGACGCGCTCGAGACGCTCGGCCTCAGCCCGGTGCAGTTTCTCGTGCTGCCGCGGCTCATCGCGCTCCAACTCATGATGCCGCTGCTCGCGCTGTACGCGAACGCCCTCGGCATCCTCGGCGGCCTCGTCATCGCGTGGGGGGTGCTCGACTTGCCGCCGATCACGTACTGGATCGAGACCAAGGGCGTGCTCGACCTCTCCGACCTCGCCAGCGGTCTCATCAAGAGCGTGATCTTCGGCGGCCTGATCGGGTTCGCCGGCTGCCTGCGCGGCTTGCAGGCCGATCGCAGCGCCGCCGGTGTCGGAAAAGCGGCGACATCGGCCGTCGTCACCGGCATCCTGTGCATCATCGTCGCCGACGCGGTCTTCGCGGTCCTGTTCAACATCCTCGGCATCTGACGCGTCCCCGCCATGGAAACCTCCGCCGAAAACGCCATCGACGTCCGCGGTCTCGAGTGCCGGCAGGGCGGGCGCACGATCCTGCGCGAGGTGACGTTTTCCGTGCGGCGCGGCGAGCTGTTCTTCGTCGTCGGCGGGAGCGGTTGCGGCAAGAGCACGTTGCTCAAACACCTCATCGGCCTGCTGCCCGTCGCCGCGGGCTCGATCGCGTACTTCGGCCGCAGTTTCCTCGACGCCACTCCCGCCGAGCGGCGCGAGATGCAGAGACGCTTCGGCGTGTCCTACCAGTACGGCGCGCTCTGGAGCTCGATGACGCTCGCGGAAAACGTCGCGCTGCCGCTCAAGGAGCACACCTCGCTCTCAGCTACCGACCGCCGCGAGATCGTGCGCTGGAAACTCGCGCAGGTGGGACTCTCCGGCAACGAGGACCGTTTCCCCTCCGAGGTGAGCGGCGGCATGCGCAAACGCGCCGCCATCGCCCGCGCGCTCGCGCTCGATCCGCCGATCCTGTTTTTCGACGAGCCCGCCGCCGGCCTCGATCCGATCACCTCCCGCGCTCTCGACCGCCTCATCCTCGAGATCCGCGACAACCTCCACACCACCATGGTCATCGTCTCGCACGAGCTGCCGAGCATCCTCGGCATCGCCGACCGCGCGATCCTCCTGCACCGCGATGTGCAGGGCATTCTCGCCGAGGGCGCGCCCCGCCGACTGCTCGCCGAGTCGCAGGATCCGCGCGTGCGCGAGTTCCTGGCACCCGAAGACGTGACCTCCGCCTCTCGCCCGTGAAAAACCAACTCAGTCCTACGCTCATCGGCGCCTTCGTCCTCGGCGGCGGCGCGTTGCTGCTGATCGCGCTCCTCGCGTTCGGCGGTGCGTCGCTCTTCACCAAGCCGCAGCGTTTCGCCGTCTTCTTCGACGAATCCGTGCACGGCCTCGATCCCGGCGCGCCCGTGAAAGTGCGCGGCGTGCGCGTGGGCCGCGTGGCCGACGTGAGCGTGCGGTTCGACGCCGCGAAGCACGACTCGGTCGTGGAGGTCGTGTGCGAAGTTTCCCGTAACGTGCTCGTCGCGCCCGACGGCCAGCGCATCGATTTCTCCGCGCCCGGCCAGATCGAGCACCTCGTGAAGGACGGCATGCGTGCCGAACTCGCGGTGATGGGCCTCGCCACCGGCATGCTCTACGTGGAGCTCGGCTTCGACGAGGAGCAGAAATACCCGGTCCCCGGTAACCTCCCGCAGGCGAGCATGCCGGTCGTGCCCGCCGTGCCCTCGGCCATCGCGGAGTTCACCGCCAGCGTTTCCGACCTGCTCGGCAAACTGCGGCAGATCGACTACGCGGGCATCTCCACCGAGATGAAGGCGCTGCTCGCGAGCGTGCGCACCAAGATCGACGGCCTCGAGCTCCAGCCCGCCGTCGACGAGGTGAAATCCGCCGCCGCCGCCGTCCGCGTGCTCGCGAGCGATCCAAAGATCGGCGACGCCTTCGCCAACGTGAACCGCACGCTCGCCGAACTCACCGCGATGATCGGGCACTTCGACCAGCAGGTCGTGCCCGCCGGCGAGGAACTCCAGCGCACGCTCGCCGAGGCGCGCGCCGCCATGGCGCAGCTCAACGGCGCCGCCGCCTCCGTCCGCTCGCTCGTCGGTCCGCAGACCGGACTCGGCGACGAGGCCGTGCGCACGCTCCAGCGCGTGGGCGACGCCGCGGAGGCGATGCAGCGCCTCGTCGATTTCCTCGAACGCAACCCGCAAGCTCTGCTCTCCGGCCGGTCCGTGCCGGCGCCGGCCAACCGCCATTGAACGCCATGAAACCGTCCGTCGTTTCCCGCCTGCCTCGCCTCGCTCTGCTCTCCGGTCTCGCGTTTGCGCTGGGCGCCGCGGGCTGCAGCTCGATGTTCAAGGCGAAGCCCGACCTCACGCGTTTTTACCTGTTGTCGGCGCCCGCCGCCGCCACCGAGCACTCCGCCGGCTCGTCCGAATCGCGGGCCGCCACGATCGGCATCTGTCGCGTGGAGTTGCCGGCCTATCTCCGCAGTCCCGCGGTGATTCTGCGTCCTGGAGGCACGGAGATGCGCGCCGCGGCTGACGCCCGTTGGGGCGAACCGCTCGACCTAGGCATCGCACGCGTGCTGCGCGAGACGTTGCAGGCGCAACCCGGCGTGCGCTCGGTGATCGTCTACCCGGCGCCGCAGGTGCCGCCGCCCGCCTACGAACTCGCCGTGCACGTGCTCGCGTGCGAAGGCGTGACCGACGCCGGCGGTGCGCGGGCGCGTTTCACCGCCACGTGGGAACTGCGCTCGACCGCCGCGCCGACGGAAACCGCCGTGCTCGCCGCGGGCGCGTTCGAAGGACCGGCGGGCAACTCGAGCGATGGCGACTACGGCGCGCTCACCGCACGGCTGGGTGAAGCGGTGGCCGCGCTCGGCCGCGAAGTCGCGGCGGCGTTGCCGAAGTAGTTCGCGACTGCGGCAGCGGTGCAGTTTGCTGCGAAATCCGCCGCTTCACCGCGAAGATAGCGACGGAGGAACTTCGCGTTGCGCTGTGCTCGGCGCGCCGCCCAGCATCCGGGCACACCGATGGTCCGCTTGAACCGCCCACTTCTGTCGCTGTGCCGAGTCGCCCTGCTGGGTGGCGGCATCGCCCTCGTACCCGGCGCGCAGGCCTTGATCCTCGGTGGGGCGACCGCGGTCCAGGGCGCCGCGCCGGCCGATGATCCGGGCTGGGCTAACGTCCTTTCGCCGAACAGCTGCTCCGGCGTCTACCTCGGCAACCGCTGGGTGCTCACCGCCGGCCATGTCGGCGCCGGCGCGGTAACGATCGGCGGGACAAGCTACGCGGTGCAGGCTGGTTCCGCGATCCGGTTACGCACGCCCGACGACTCCGGTGTGACCGACTTGGCGCTGTTTCGCCTCGCCGCCGATCCCGGCTTGCCGGAGATCGCGCTCGCCGCGGAAACTCCGGGCACCGGCACCGCCGTCACGATGATCGGCTGCGGCCGCACGCGCGGTGCGGCGGTGAGCTACAGCTCGAGTTGGGTGCTCAACGGCACGCCGACTTCGTATTCCGGTTACGCTTGGGGCACGGCGACGAAGAGCTGGGGCACCAACGAGCTCGCCGGCAGCGTGACCGCCAACGACGGCTACGGCATCTGCGAGTTGCTCGTGACGACGTTCACCGACGGCGCGGGCGCGACCGCGAACGAGGCGCAGGGCGCGATCTACGACTCCGGCGGCGCGGTCTTCGCGAAGGTCTCGGGCTCGTGGCGCCTCACGGGGATCATGGTCACGATCGGAACGTTTTCGGGACAACCGGGCTCCACGGCGGTCTTCGGCAACGCGACCTACGCGATGGATCTCGCGAGTTATCGCGATCAGATCGAAACCGTGCGCGCGCTCGGTGCGCCTTTCGACATCTGGGCGTATGCGAAACTCCGCACGACGGCCGATGCCTCCGCCGATCCCGACGCCGACGGTTTCACGAATCTCGAGGAGTACGCCTACGGTCTCGATCCCGCCGTGGCGAACACCGCCTCCGCTGCGCCGCAAGTCGCGCTCGCCAGCTACGCCGACGGCGCCGCGCTCACGGCGACGTTCACGCAGAACACGCTCGCGACCGACGTGACGCTCGTGGTCGAGGTATCGGATGATCTGGTGAACTGGAGCTCCGGCAGCGGCGTGACCGCGACCGTTTCAACGACCGCGCTCGGCAACAACGTCTCGCAGTTCGTCGTGCGCGACCTCGCGACGGCGACCACCACCGCCCGCCGCTTCATGCGCGTGCGGGTGACGCGATGAGGGAAATAGGCTGCTCTCGCGAGCAGCTCCACAGACTCAATCGGAACCGAGATGCGGTGACCGATCGATGTGGCGCCGCTCGCGAGAGCGGCGATCCGGGGCGATTCCCTCGCGGCAACGAGCTCGAGCTGCCCTCGCGGGCAGCTCCACAAACAATGCGCAGTGGGCAAGGGGCTGCACCCGGTGCTGTGGCGCTGCTCGCGAGAGCAGCGATTCGATCGGCTCAATCGGCCTCTTCACTCAGCCGATTCCACGCTCGCCAAAAGTGCTCCCAATAATCGGGCGCGAACGGATTGAGATCCGGTACGCCGGGCACCAAACAGCCGCCGTACGACCAGTTTCTACGATCGGCGACGAGCCCGGCCCGCACGGGATTATCGGCGATATACCAGGCGATCTTCGGAAACGCGTCATGAGCTCGCTCGTTTTCGCGGAGTACATGGTCGTGCGCCTTTGGCTGCAGTTTGAAGGAGGGTGCCAACAGCCGGTTCCATTCGCGACGGAACAAGCGGATCGCGAGGGTTTGGTCGCTCGAATCGCCGGTGCCGCAGAGTAGAAAACGGCCATGGTCCGGCATCAGACAAAAGAGCGGACAGACGACCTCATGGCAGCCAAGTGCATGGCAAAGCAGTTCACGCAGGCGGGCGTGATGGAGAGGATCGAGCCAACCGGTGGCGCGGTGTTTGAGCGTCATCGTCCAATGAACGAAGGCGCGGCCGCGGTAGGCTTCGGCTGGCAGGCGCGGGAGCGAGCCGTGCAGGGATGGTGAAGTCCCGTCCATCATGCCGGAATGGTGACGAAGCGGCTTGCACGCGGGCGAGCGGAAAAGCTGCTCCCGCGAGCAGCTCACACATCGTGAGGGAACTCGCCGGTTGTGGCGCTGCCCGCGAGGGCAGCGACTTGAAATGGCCCGGGCCGATGGCAGAAGAGCTGTTCTCGCGAACAGCTCCACCAAGCGCCCGCTCCGCCTCAGAGCAGCTTCGCGACGCGGGCGAGGGCTTCCTCGACGTTGGCGCGGCTGTTGAACGCGCTGAACCGCACGTAGCCCTGGCCGCAGCGGCCGAACCCGGCGCCGGGCGTGCAGACGACGCCAGCCTGGTTGAGCAGCAGGTCGAAGAACTCCCACGAGTCGCGCTTCACGTTCACCCAGATGTACGGCGAGTTGTCTCCACCGACGCATTGCAGGCCGCGCGCCGCGAACGCCTCGCGCACGAGCTTCGCGTTGCCGAGGTAGAAGTCGGTGAGCGCCTGCACCTGCGCCTGGCCTTCGGGCGTGTAGACCGCGGCGGCGGCCTTCTGCACCGGATACGAGACGCCGTTGAACTTCGTCGTGTGGCGGCGGTTCCAGAGCGCGTGCACGGAGTGCTCGCGGCCGGCGAGGTCCCAGACCTTCAGCTCCTTCGGGACGACGATGAAGGCGCAGCGCGTGCCGGTGAAGCCGGCGTTCTTGGAGAAGCTGCGGAACTCGATTGCGCACTCGCGCGCGCCGGGGATCTCGTAGATCGACTGCGGCAGCTCGTGGTCGCGGACGAAGGCGACGTAGGCGGCGTCGAACACGATGAGCGCCTTGTGCGCGCGGGCGTAGTCGACCCATTGCTGGAGCTGGGCCTTCGTCGCGGTGGCCCCGGTCGGATTGTTAGGGAAGCAGAGATAGATCAGGTCGACGGGCTGCGTGGGCAGCGCGGGCACGTAGCCGTTCGCCGCGGTCGATTCGAGGTAGACGAGGTTGCCGTAACGGTCGTTGTCGTTGGCGCCGGTGCGGCCGGCCATGACGTTGCTGTCAACATAGACCGGGTACACCGGGTCCGGGATGGCGACGCGAATGTCGTTGGCGAAGATCTCCTGGATGTTGCCGACATCGCACTTCGACGAGTCGGAGACGAAGATCTCGTCGGCCGCGACTTGCGCGCCGCGGGCCTGGAAGTCGTGCTTCGCGATCGCCTCGCGCAGGAACGCGTAGCCCTGCTCGGGGCCGTAGCCCTTGAACGTCTCGCGCTTCGCCATCTCGTCGACGCCGGCGTGGAACGCCGCGACGCAGGCCGGCGGGAGCGGCTCGGTGACATCGCCGATGCCCATGCGGATGAGCTTCTTGTCGGGATTGGCGGCGACCCAAGCGTTCACGCGCTTGGCGATGTCGGCGAAGAGGTAGGAGGCCTTGAGCTTCTGGTAGTTTTCGTTGACGCGGATCATGGCGGTGGAAGGGCGGACTGTGCGGGCGGGTGGCGTGGCGGCGAGCCGAAAGACCTCTCGCGGCACGCGACGACGTGAGTGGTGTGTGGAGGCGAGAACGGCGCGCGCGGGCCGCACTTCAATGCGGCGAACAACGCGACGCCCGGCCAAGACCGGTGGGCCGCGCGGCGCGAAGGTGGTTTCCACTGCGCTTCACCCTCGGTGGAAAGTCTTGTGTGCGCGCGCGGCGTCGGGATAGTTCGCCGAACCACATCTCCGCGCGAGGCGTCATCATGCAAGTCATCCATTCGATCTTCGACATGCAGTCGCTGGCCATGAACCTGGAGTCGAAAGGCCGCCTGATCGGCCTCGTGCCCACGATGGGCGCGCTCCATGTCGGCCACGTGAGCCTGATCGAGGCGGCGCGCAAACAGTGCGACACCGTCGTCGTCTCCGTATTCGTCAATCCGACGCAGTTCGGCCCCAACGAGGATTTCGGCAAATACCCACGCACGCTCGAGGCTGACCTCCAGGCGTGCGAGAAGGCGGGCGCCGATGTCGTCTTCGCACCGGCCGCCGACGAGATCTACCCGAAGGGCTACTCGACCTACGTCAACGAGGAGTACATCTCGAAACCGCTTTGCGGGCAGTCGCGGCCGGGGCATTTCCGCGGCGTCACGACGGTCGTGGCGAAACTCTTCAATATCGTCCGCCCCGATGTCGCCTTCTTTGGTCAGAAGGACGCGCAGCAGGTCGCCGTGATCAAGAAGATGGTCAACGACCTCCACTTCTGCGTCGACATCGTCGTCTGCCCGACGGTGCGCGAGGCCGACGGCCTGGCGATGAGCTCGCGCAACCGCTACCTCTCCGCGATCCAGCGGCAGGACGCGCTCTCGCTCTCGCAGGCGCTCTTCAACGCGAAGAAGATGGTCGAGGCCGGCACGCGCAGCACCGACCGCGTGATTGCGGAGACGACCCACCTCCTCGGCCAGCATCGCCGTATCCGCCTGATCTATGCGCAGATCGTCGACCGCTGCACGATGGAGCCGATGAAGGAGATCCTGCCCGGCAAGAGCCTGCTCGCCATCGCCGCCTGGGTCGACGAGGTGCGGTTGATCGACAACATCGTCCTCTGAGCGCGCGCGGCGTCGCCCCCGAAATGCCTGCCGACGTTCTCCTCCGCGATGCTACCGAGGC
Source organism: Opitutaceae bacterium (assembly GCA_035298965.1). Classification (GTDB taxonomy): domain Bacteria; phylum Verrucomicrobiota; class Verrucomicrobiia; order Opitutales; family Opitutaceae; genus CAJCBL01. The sequence goes on from DATGXO010000067.1 coordinate 8,164, forward strand.
GGATATTCCCGCGGTGCAGGCGGTCTACGCGCACCACGTGTTGCACGGCACGGGCACCTTCGAGGAGATCCCGCCGGATGTCGCCGAGATGACGCGCCGCTGGCGCGAGGTGCGCGAACGCGGTTTCCCGTGGCTCGTGGCGGTGGCGCAAAACCGCGTGGTCGGCTACGCGTACGCCAACTGGTTCCGCGCCCGCACCGCGTACCGTTTCACCTGCGAGGACTCCATCTACCTCGCGCCCGACTGGTGTGCCCGTGGATTGGGCACGCGGCTGCTAGGCGAACTGCTCGCGCGCTGCGAAGCGGCTGGCGCGCGCCAGATGCTCGGCGTGATCGGCGACAGCGCGAACCACGGCTCGGTGCGGCTCCACGCGCGGCTCGGCTTCGTGCCCGTCGGCACGATGCGCGCGGTCGGGCTGAAGTTCGGCCGCTGGCTCGATGTGGTCATGATGCAGCGCACGCTCGGCGCCGGCGCCGGCACGCCGCCGGAGGGCAAAGCCTCATGAAGAGCGCGTACGACATCGTCGTGATCGGCAGCGGCATCGCCGGGCTGAGCTTCGCCCTGAAGGCCGCCGCGGCCGGTCGCAGCGTGGCGATCCTCACCAAGAAGAACCGCGCCGACTCGAACACCAACTTCGCCCAAGGCGGCCTCGCCGCCGTGATGGCCGCCGAGGACAATTTCGAGAACCACGTGCGCGACACCCTCGTCGCCGGCGACGGGCTCTGCGACGAGCACGCCGTGCGCGAGATCGTGCGCGACGGTCCGGCCCGCGTGCGCGAGTTGGTGGAGATAGGGCTCGAGTTCTCGCGCGACGCCAAGGGGCAGTTCGACCTCGGCCGCGAGGGTGGACACTCGCACCGGCGCATCCTCCACGTGAAGGACATGACGGGGAAGGCGATCGAGGAGGCGCTTCTACGCGCCGTGGCCGGGAACACCCGCATCGATCTCTTCGAGCACCTCTTCGCGATCGACGTGGTGACCTCCGCGAAGGTCGATCCGGCGACCTCTGTCTTCGGCGGCAACCGCGTGCTCGGCCTGCATGCGCTCGATGTGCGCGAGCACCGCGTCGTGGCGATCAACGCGCTGGTCGTGATGCTCGCCACCGGCGGAGCGGGACAGGTCTACCTCTACACGACGAACCCCGAGATTGCCACGGGCGACGGCATCGCGATGGCGTATCGCGCCGGCGTGCCGGTGCGGAACATGGAGTTCATCCAGTTCCACCCGACAACCCTCTACACCAGCGGCGGCGCCGGCGCGGTCGCGGGCTGGCCGCGGTTCCTGATCAGCGAGGCGGTGCGCGGCGAGGGCGCGATCCTGCGCAACTTCGCGGGCGAGGCTTTCATGCCGCGCTACCACCATCAGGCCGATCTCGCGCCGCGCGACATCGTCGCCCGCGCGATCGACGCCGAGATGAAGACCTCCGGCACGCCGCACGTGTGGTTGGATATCCGCCACAAGGACGAGGCGTGGCTTAGGCAGCGTTTTCCGCAGATCTTCGCCGGCTGCGAGAAGGTCGGGCTGAACATGGCGCGCGATCTCCTGCCGGTCGTGCCCGCGGCGCACTACACCTGCGGCGGCGTGGCGACCGACCTCACCGGCGCGACGACGCTGCCCGGCCTCTACGCCTGCGGCGAGGTCGGCTGCACCGGACTGCACGGCGCAAACCGCCTCGCGAGCAACTCGCTCCTCGAGGCGATCGTCGTCGCGCACCGCGCGGCGGCGGCGGTCGAGCGGTACATCAGCGAGCCCCGCGGGGTCTCCGTGTCCGTGCCGGAGTGGCAGGACCTTGGCGGCGACAACGCCGACGAACGCGTCGTGCTCACCCACAGCTGGGAGGAACTACGGCGCGCGATGTGGGACTACGTGGGCATCGTGCGCACGACGAAACGCCTCGAGCGCGCCCGCGCCCGCCTCGCGAACCTCGCGAAGGAGGTCCATGAATACTACTGGCATTTCGCGGTCGACCCGCAGCTGCTCGAGCTGCGCAACCTGATCGTGATCGGCGAGCTCATCGTCGCCTGCGCGCTCCAGCGCCGCGAGAGCCGAGGCCTGCACTTCACGCTCGATTTCCCGGAGAAACTCCCGGAAGCGCGCGACACCGAGACGCGCCGAGGCTGAGGGTGGCGCATGGCCGGAGCGCGTCTCGCTATCTGGCTGTACGCTGCGGTCGCGGCGGTGTGCCTGTTTTGCGCTGCGGCGCTGGCGCTCGCGCCATGGCTCTACCGGGACGGCACCGCAAGAGTGGCGGCGGTGCGCGAGGTGCCCGTTTTCCAGATTCGAAAGAACGGCCGCTCGCCGAGAGGTACGACTCTCGAATACGAGGTGTGCTTCACGAATCCGAGGGGAGAGACTGATGCGGTGATCACCACCTCGTGGTGTCCGCATGACAATGGAGAGCCGGTGCGATACTTGGCGTGCTTCCCTTGGGTGTTCGTGGCTCGCGATGAATTCAATCCTGCCGCGCACTATTTCGGTGCGGGGGTTTTCTTGGTCCTCTTCTAGCACCCGCTTGGGCCGCGCGGAAGCATGCGCGGATGCTGAGCGTGCGTGCGAGGAAGGAGGAGGCGATCCGTCGCCGATGGGCTGCCGCAGATCGGGTTGTTCCGCGTTGCTGATTGCTCGCACTGCCGCCGGCACCCTCGAGCGCGGCTGCTGAAATCGCGTTGATTCCACTGCCTTTATCTGGGGCAGGTGTGCCATCCCGATGCATCGACCGGCGGTCGCGTTTTGCGCAAAAGTGGGCAACCGGTTGCCGGCGCACCGGTCCGCCGACCATCCTGCGCGTACAACCCCTTCACCCATGTCCATACTCCGCACCCTTTTCCTTGCCGCGATCCTCGCCGCAGTCGCGCCACTCCAGGCGGCCGCCGACGCCGCCCTCAAACCCGCGCCGACCAACCCGTCGGGCTTTGTCATCCACCGCGGCACCAACCTCAGCCACTGGCTCTCGCAGGACTTCGGCTGGGCGCCGCGGACCGAGTGGATCACGGAAAACGACATCCGCTTCATCGCGTCGCTCGGCTTCGACCATGTGCGGTTGCCGGTCGACGAGATCGTGCTGTGGAAAGAGGACGGCACGCCCGATGAGGCGGCGTTTGCTCTGCTCGACAGCGCGCTCGGCTGGTGTCGCGCAGCGAAGTTGCGCGTGATCGTCGATCTTCACTCGGTGCGCGCGCATCACTTCAACGCGGAGAACGAGGGCGGCCACAACACGCTCTGGACCGACCCGAAGGCGCAGGAGCACTTCCTCGACCTGTGGCGTCAACTCTCCGCGCGGTTGCGTCGCCATCCGGTGGATTTCCTCGCCTATGAGATCATGAACGAGCCCACGGCGCCCGATCCGCAGGACTGGAACAAGCTCGTGGCGCGCAGTCTGGCGTTCCTTCGGTCGGTGGAGCCGACGCGTGTGATTGTGCTCGGGGCCAACATGTGGCAGATCCCGCAGATGCTGCCGAAGCTCGAGGTGCCGGCGGGCGACAAGAACATCATCCTGAGCATGCACACCTACGCTCCGCTGCTGCTCACGCACCACAAGGCCGACTGGGTCGATCCGGTGATCCGCGACTATCCCGGCCCGGTGGCGTACCCCGGCCCGATCGTCGACTCCTCCACGTACGCGAAGCTGGTCGCCGCCTATCCGAAGGAGAAATACGACTTCCTCGCCAGCTCGACCGATAACTGGAGCGCGGCGCGCCTACGTGAGGAGTACGAGCCGGCGATCGCGCGCGCGAAGGAGCTCGGCCTGCAACTCTACTGCGGCGAGTTCGGCTGCTTGCCCACCGTGCCGCGCGTGGCGCGACTGGCGTACTATCGCGACATCGTGGGCGTGTTCGAGGCGGCCGGCATGGCCTGGGCGAATTGGGAATACCGCGGCGATTTCGGTCTGATGGAATGGCACGGGCTGAAGTCGCTCGACGGCGCGCCCGACGTGCAGTTGCTCGACGCGCTGTTCCAGCGCTGAACGTCTCCGATCCCTCGGGCGCCGGCGAACGGCGCCCGTTGACCACGGGCGGAACTGCTGGGTTCGCTGCGCGAGAGGACGGTGCGGAGAATCGTCCCATCCTCGCACGCAAACGCTGCTCCGGCCGGCGCGTCTCCCGTTGCCGGAAAGAGAGCCGCGGCGCGTTCACGGGCCACATGAAACGCCGGGTGGCGGTCGGGCGAGCGCCGGGCGGCGGTCGCCGACATATCCCCATGTGCGCAGCCGATCCGACGCCGTTGGTCGGTCGCGCGCGGCGGAGCTATTCTGAGGGTCAACCCATTCCCGTCATGAAAAACTCCCTCACCAAAGCCACCGTCGAGGTTTCGGCGGACCTGCTCGACAACCTGCGCGATCTGCTCGCCGACACGGAGAAGTCCTTCGGCTCGTCCGCCGCCGCGGAGACGAAGGGCCTGTGGAAAGCCGTCGACAAACGTTTCAGCCGCGTGCGCGAGCAGCTCGACCATGCGTATCGCCAGAGCCGTGAGCAGGTCCAACACGCCGCACGCGAGACCGATCGCGCGATCCGCAGCCACCCGTACGAGGCGCTGGCCGTGGCGCTCGGCGTGGGGCTGCTCTGCGGCGCGCTGTTCCGACGGCGTTGAACGTCGCACCCGGCTCATGGCCGCGTTGCCACATGTTGTCGTGCTCGGCGCCGGGTTCTGCGGCCTCGAGTTCTGCCGCCGCGTCGATTCCACGCGTGTGCGCGTGACCGTCGTCGACCGGCAGAACCACCACCTTTTCCAGCCGTTGCTCTATCAGGTGGCGACGGCGGGGTTGTCAGCGATCGATGTCGCGCGCCCGATCCGCGGCATCCTCCGCCGTAAGCCGAACCTCGACGTGCGCATGGCGCACGTGAACGGCGTGGATTTCGCGCGGCACTGTGTGCGGCTGGAGGGCCAGCCGAGCTTGGAATTCGACTACCTGCTGCTCGCGCTCGGCGGCCGCTCGAGCTACTTCGGGCACGACGAGTGGGCGGAGCATGCGCCGGGGCTCAAGACCCTCGACGATGCGGTGCGCATCCGCCGCCAACTCCTCCTCGCCTTCGAGCAGGCCGAGACGGAGACGGACCCGGAGCGCCAACGCGAGTTGATGACGATCGTCGTGATCGGCGGCGGGCCCACGGGCGTGGAACTCGCCGGCGCCGCAGCGGAGCTCGCCCGCGGCGGCCTGCGCGGAGATTTTGACCGGATCGACACCCGTCGCGCACGCATCCTCCTCATCGAGGGCGGAGCGGCGGTGCTCGCCCATCTCCCGCCGGCGTTGTCCGCGAGTGCGCGGCGCCAGCTCGAGCGGCTCGGTGTCGAGGTCCGCACCGGCCGGCGTGTGCAGCAGATCGGCCCGGGCACTGTCGACCTCGGCGATGAGACGATCCGGGCGGCGAACATCCTCTGGGCGGCGGGGGTGGCGCCGGTGCCGGTGATCCGCTCGCTCGGCGTGCCGCTGGATCGCGCGGGACGGATCGAAGTCGAACCGGACTTGAGCGTGCCGGGGCGACCGGCGGTGTTTGCCGGGGGCGACATCGTGGCGGTCTCGGACGGCCGCGGCGGAATGGTGCCGGGAGTCGCGCCGGCGGCGATGCAGATGGGGCGTTTCGTCGCGCGGGTGATCAGCGACGAGGCTCGGCTTGGCGGGCTCGGCGAGCCGCGCACGCGCCCAAGTTTCCGTTACGTCGACAAGGGGACGCTCGCGACGATCGGGCGCTCGGCGGCGGTGGCGCAGATCGGCCGGCTGCGTTTCGCCGGACTGTTTGCCTGGATCACGTGGCTGCTGGTGCACCTGGTCTTCCTCGTGGGCTTCCGCAACCGCGTTGCGGTTTTCGCGACGTGGGTCACATCATATTTCACGTACCGCCGCCGCGCCCGCATCATCCTCGGCTCCGATGCGATCGTCGCCCCGCCGCGGCCCGAGCGTTGACCGCCGGCGGCGAAACGCTCCGCTTGGCGCCGCCTGCGGTGCAGAATGCAACCGTTGGCAGCGGCGCGCGGGCCGCGCACGCCGCGCTCCCTCTGTCGTTTTCCCTGCTACGGGCGATGCCAGCGGGCGGTTGGCACCGCGACTGCAAGATTGCGCGGCGAACCCTCACACCCGCTCCCGGCAAAACACATCCTCCATGAGCAAAGCTTTTTTCCTCATCCTCCTCGTCGTCGGCGCGATTCTGCTGATCTACGGCCTGAGCGCCTCGGATTCCGTGGCCTCGAACGTCAGCGAGACTGTCCGGGGCACGCCCACCGATCGCACGATCACCTTGATTGTCCTCGGCAGCGTGGGCCTGTTGGCGGGGAGCATCGGCCTGTTGGTGCGCCGCCGCGGCTGATGGCGGCGCAACCGAGCCGGGCGGCCGTGCTTCGCCGCCCGGCGCATCCGCGTTACCGCGAGGATCCTCCGATGGTGCAACCGTCCAGCGAAGCCGATAGTGCGTCTGGCGGCGCGGTGTTGGAGCGCGCGCCTACGGGTTTCTCCCATCCCCGCATGGTAAGAATCGCCGATGGCCGCCCGCGCATGGAACCCGTAGGCTCGGCTCCCTTGAATGCGCCCATCGGAGAGCGTCTACCCACGCCCGTAGTCGGCGCCGGGAAAAGCCCGGTCCGGGTCCTTGTGGTGGAGGACCACGAGGAGGATTTTCATTTTCTCGCAATGTTGCTCGAGCGCTCCCAACTCGAGGAGCGCTACGACCTCGACTGGGCTTCGTCGTTCGACGACGGCATTGCGCGCCTCGAAAGCGGACGTTACGACGCCGGCCTGTTCGATTACGCCCTCGGCGGCAGCACGGGACTCGACCTCCTCCGCGCCGCGCGAGCCCGCGGTGCCGACATGCCCGTGATCCTGCTCACCGGCGTCGACAATCCGCAGATCGATGGCGAGGCGTTGCGCTCCGGTGCCGCCGACTACCTCTGCAAGGCCGAACTCACGGCCGTGCAGCTCGAGCGCACCATCCGCTATGCGCGACAGCAGGCCGCCACTCTCGCCCAGCTCCGCCGCGCCAACAATCTTCTGAGCACCGTGCTCAACGGCCTGCCCGTCGTTGTGTACCGCATTGATGGCGACGGCGTGCTGCTCGAATCCCGCGGCCAGGGCCTGCGCCTGCTCGGCATCGCCGATGATGAACTGGTGGGACGCAACGTGTTCGACGCGTGGCCGCACATCGCCGACGACGTGCGTCGCGCGCTCGCGGGCTCGGCGGTCGAATTCGTCGCCGAGATCCGGCACGGCGACGAACGGCGGTACTTCGACAACTACGTCCAGTTCGACCGCGCCCGTGGCCATGGCGCCGTGGGCTTCTCGATCGACGCCACCGCGCGCGTGTTCGCCGAGCAACAGCGCCGGATCGATGCGCAGATGCTGCACAACATCCTGCGCAACCTCTCCGCCATCGCCGGCCGGCTCGACGCCGAGGGACGCGTGGTGGAGGCGCTCGGCGCCGGCCTGCGGCGCTACGGTCTGGCCGCCGGCCGGCTGCACGGGCAACTGCTCACCGATGTGATCCCGCACTGCGGCGAGGCCATCGAGCGCGCGTTGGCCGGAGGCAGCACGGCTTTCACTTTCGTCGGGCGCAGCCAGAACGAGGACTGGTATGTCGACTTCTCCGTCTCGTTCGACGCGGAGAACGGCGAGGGCGCCGTCTTCTTCGGCCGCGATGTCACCGAGCGCCGGCGCCTCGAGCGATTGGTGCTCAATCTCGGCGACGCCGAGCGCCAGCGCATCGGCGCCGACCTGCACGACGGACTCGGTCAACATCTCACGGGACTCGCGTGCCTCGCCGCGGCGCTGCGCGAGAGAATGGCCGCCGTCGCGCCGGCCGAGGCCGAATCCGCCGCCCACATCGCGGAACTGGCGAACGAGGCGACCGTGCAGTCCCGCGCGCTCGCCCGCGGACTCAGTGCGGTGCAGCTCGAGGTGCACGGGCTCGCGGCGGCACTGGAGGATCTCGCTTTGCAGTCGCAGCGGCTGCACGGCGTCGAGTGCGTGTTCAGTCTCCGCGGGCTCGCGCCCACGATGGATCACCTCGCCGCCATCCACGTGTATCGGATCGCTCAGGAGGCGATCCACAACGCCGTCCGGCACGGCGGTGCGCGCCGCATCCGCCTCGCGCTGCTCGGCCGGCCGGAACGTCACCGACTTCTGGTGCTCGACGACGGCGCCGGTTTCGAGGTGAGCCCGGCGACGCCCTCGAAGGGCAGCGGACTCCGTCTCATGCACTACCGCGCCACCATGCTCGGCGGCTCGGTCATCGTACATTCTCGCCCGGGGCAGGGAACCCGGGTCGCCTGCAACTGGACTCAGCCATCCATCAATGAAAACTGAAGCACCCACTGCACCGCCGCCGCAGTCGAGCGCGGCCCCGAAGACCGTCCGCCGCCGCATCTTCCTCGTCGACGACCACCCGGTCACCCGCGAGGGGATTCGCGTTCTCATCGACCAGGTGCCCGACCTCATCGTCTGCGGCCAGGCCGACAGCGCGCCTGCCGCCCTCCAGGCGATCCAGAAAACGGTGCCGGATCTCGCCGTCGTGGACATCACCTTGAAGACCACCAGCGGCATCGAGCTGATCAAGAACCTGAAGGCGCTGCTGCCCGACCTTCCCGTGCTCATCATGTCGATGCACGACGAGAGCCTTTACGCCGAGCGGGCGCTGCGCGCCGGCGCGAAAGGCTACATCATGAAGAACGAGGCGAGCGACCGGATCGTGCTCGCGATCCGCCGCGTGCTCTCGGGCGAGCTCTACCTCAGCGACCGGATGAAGGAGAAGGTCCTGCACCGCCTCGTGCGCAGCAAGAAGGACGAGGTCGTGTTCACGATCGACACGCTGAGCGACCGCGAGATGGAGGTGTTCCAGCTCATCGGCAACGGCTTCGGCACCCGCCAGATCGCCGAGAAGCTCAACCTCAGCGTGAAGACGATCGACTCGTACCGTGAGCACCTGAAGTTGAAGCTCCGCCTCGAGAACGGCGCCGATCTCGTGCGCCACGCCATCCAGTGGATGCGCAGCGAAGGCGTGGTGTGAGCCGAATTGCGTGGTGAGAAGATGGTGGCGGGGCCTGCGCGCCGTGACGGGCGCGCGGGCGCTGGGGATTTCCCGATGCGAGCTGCCGGCCCACGCTCGGTGCCACGGGGCTGCGGCGTGGATTAGCATCGGGTATGCAGTTACGGGCACCATCGACCAGATCCGCACCGAAACATCCGCGCCGCCGCGCCGCCCCCGTCGCGAGCGGCCGCGAGATCCGCAAAGGCGAGCCGTACCCGCTCGGTGCCGTGTGCAAGGAAGGCGGCGTGAACTTCGCGCTGTTCTCCGAGCACGCCACCGGCGTCGTGCTCTGCCTGTTCGACGACCTGCATCGGCCCGAGGCGGAGCGGATCCGTTTCACCGAGCGGCAGAACCACGTGTGGCACGCGTTCGTGCCGGGGCTGAAGGCGGGCCAGCTGTACGGTTTCCGAGTAGAAGGTCCCTACGAGCCCAATGCCGGCCACCGCTTCAACGCCCACAAGGTCCTGCTCGACCCCTACGCCAAGGCCATCGCCGGCGACGTGCAGTGGGATGATTCGCTCTTCGGCTACAAGATCGGAGCCGAGGAGGCCGACCTCGCGTTTGACGATCGCGACAACGCCGCCCTGGTGCCGAAAAGCGTCGTGATCGACGACCGGTTCGACTGGGGCGACGACCGACCGCCGCGCCGGCCGCTCAACGAGACCATCATCTACGAGACGCACGTGCGCGGTTTCACGAAGCGGCGCGAGACGTTGCCGGAGGAGCTGCGCGGCACCTTCGCCGGCTTCGCTGCGCCCGAGAACATCGAATACCTCCGGTCCCTCGGGGTGAACGCCGTCGAGCTCATGCCGGTGCAGCAGTTCGTGCACTCGCGCCACCTCGTCGAGAAGGGCCTGCGCGATTACTGGGGTTACAACACGATCGGCTTCTTCGCGCCCGAGAGCGGTTACAGCGCCAGCGGCGACCGCGGCGGGCAGGTGCGCGAGTTCAAGGAGATGGTGAAACGGCTGCACGCCGCCGGCCTCGAGGTGTACCTGGATGTTGTCTACAACCACACCGCCGAGGGCAGCCACCTCGGCCCCACGCTCTCGTTCCGCGGCATCGACAACCGCTCGTACTACCGCCTCGTCGCCGACGACCCCCGCTATTGCATGGACTACACCGGCACGGGCAACACCCTCAACGTGCCGCACCCGCGCGTGCTCCAGCTGCTGATGGACAGCCTGCGTTACTGGGTGCTCGAGATGCACGTCGACGGCTTCCGCTTCGATCTCGCCGCCGCGCTCGCCCGCGAGCTGCACGAGGTCCGCAAGCTCGGCGCCTTCTTCGACGTGATCCACCAGGACCCGATCATTTCACAGGTGAAGCTCATCGCCGAGCCGTGGGATCTCGGCGACGGCGGCTACCAGGTGGGCAACTTTCCCGTCCTCTGGGCGGAGTGGAACGGCCGTTACCGCGACACCATCCGCCGCTACTGGAAGGGCGACTCCGGCACGATGCGCGAGCTCGCCTACCGGCTCTGCGGCAGCGCCGATCTCTACGAGCAGAGCGGACGCACGCCCGCCGCGAGCATCAACTTCGTCACCTCGCACGACGGCTTCACGCTGCGCGACCTCTGGTCGTTCAACGAGCCGCGCAACGAGGCCAACGGCGAGGACAACCGCGACGGCGACCGCAACAACCACTCCTGGAACTGCGGCCACGAGGGGCTCGACGCCCCGCCCGAGGTCCTCGCCGTGCGGCGCCGCCTGCAGCGCAACCTCCTCGCCACACTGCTCTTCTCGCAAGGCGTGCCGATGCTGCGCGGCGGCGACGAGCGCGACGCCACCCAGAGCGGCAACAACAACGCCTACTGCCAAGACAACGCCACCAGCTGGCTCGACTGGTCTCACGATCCCGCCGCCGACGGACTCTTCGAGTTCACCCGTCGCCTCGTCGACCTGCGCAACCAGCACGTGGTCTTCCGCCAGCCCCGCTTCTTCCAAGGCCGCGATCTCCGCGGCAACGGCGTGAAGGACATCACCTGGTACAACGCCGACGGCGCCGAGATGAATGACGAGGCCTGGGCCGCCGACTTCGCGAAGATCATGGGCGTGATGCTCTGCGGCGATTCGATGGATTTACGCGACAACGAGGGGCAGCCGCTCCGCGACGACACGTTCCTGCTCTACATCAATTCGCACCACGAGGACCGCGAGGTGCGGCTTCCTTCGGAGAAGGATGTACTCTGGCAACTCGTGATCGACACCGCGCGCGAGCCGGCCTTCGTCGAACCGCCCGAGCAGATCGGCGGCGGTACGCTCCATGTGTTGCCGGCGCGCAGCCTCGTGCTGCTGCAGCAGAAGACCGGCTCCGACGAAGAGGCGCGTCACGCGTACGCGTGCGCGCCGCAGGAGAGCTAGCCGTGACGAAGGTTTCGTTCTCCACTCCGGTCGGCGCGGAGCTGGCCGCCACGGGCGTGCGGTACCGCGTCTGGGCGCCGGACAACCGCAAGGTCGAGGTCTGCGTCGAGAATGGCGGCGGCACCCGGCACCTCACCCTGGTGCCGCTCGAGGGCGGTTTCCATGAAGCGCACGATCTCTACGGCCGCGCCGGCGAACGGTACCGGTTCCGGCTCGACGACGGCCCGCTCACGCCCGACCCGGCGTCGCGTTCGCAGCCGGAGGGCGTGTTCGGCCCCTCCGAGGTGGTGAACCCCGACGCCTACACCTGGCGCGTGCCGCATTGGAAACGGCCGGCGTGGCGCGGCCGCGTGATCTACGAGCTGCACGTCGGCACGTTCACGCCGGAAGGCACGTTCGCCGCGGCGAAGGCGCGGTTGCGCGAGCTCGTCGACCTCGGCGTGAACACGATCGAGCTCATGCCCGTGGCGGCCTTTCCCGGCACCCGGAACTGGGGCTACGACGGCGTGTTTCCCTTCGCGCCCGCCGCCTGCTACGGCCCGCCCGATGCGCTGCGCGACCTCGTCGACGCCGCGCACGAGCACGGGCTCTCGGTCATGCTCGATGTGGTGTACAACCACCTCGGTCCTGTCGGGAATCCGCTGCCCGCGTTCGGCGGCTGCTACTTTCATCCGGCGCGGCAGAACCCGTGGGGCGCGGCGCTGAATTTCGACGGCCCGCAGTCCGGCCCCGTGCGCGCGTTCTTCCTGCAAAACGCCTGCATGTGGATCGACGAATACCGCTTCGACGGCCTGCGCCTGGACTCGATTCACAGCATCACCGACGAGTCCCCCGTGCCGCTCGTCGCCGCGATCGCGACCGAGGTGCACCGGCGTGGCGCCTGGGTCGTGGGCGAGGACGAGCGTAACTTGGCCAGCGTACTTGCTCCGCGGGAACACGGCGGCTTCGGGCTCGACGGCGTGTGGGCCGACGATTTCCACCACAGCGTGCGCGTCGCCCTCACCGAGCAGCGCGAGTCGCACTTCGCGAGTTTCTCCGGCGATGCCGCCGAGATCGCCGCGACGCTCCTGCGCGGCTGGTACTACAGCGGGCAGTATTATCCGCACTGGCAACGCGCCCGCGGCACGCCCACGCCGCAGTGCGCGCCCGAGTCGTTCGTCCTCTGCATCTCGAACCACGATCAGGTCGGCAACCGTCCGCTCGGCGACCGCCCGCATCACGGCCGCGCGCATGCCGCGTACCGCGCCGCGTCGCTGCTGCTCTGCCTTGCGCCCGGCACGCCGATGCTCTTCATGGGGCAGGAGTGGGCGGCGAGCACGCCGTTCCAGTTCTTCTGCGAACACCCCGGCGAGGCGGGCAGGAAGGTCGCCGGCGGGCGCCTTGCCGAGCTCCAGCGCTTCGGTCTCGAGATCGACGACCGCACGAAATCCGCCATGCGCGACCCGCAGGACGAGGCGGCATTCGCCGCCTCGAAACTCCGGTGGGACGAGCGCGCGAATCCGCCGCATGCCGGCATGCTCGCGCTCTATCGCGACGCGCTCCGACTGCGTATCGAGCACCCCGTCTTCCAATCCGCGCCGCGCGATCGGTGGACGGCGTGGCCGGTCCGCGACACCGCGGTGGCCGTGCGCTGGCGTCAGCCCGAGGGCGATTGGCTGTTGCTCGTCGCGCTCCGCGCGGTGGGCGAACTCGCGTTCCTGCCCGAGGGCGAACTGCGCGCGCCGGTGGACCGCCGCTGGGAGCTGCAGCTCGGCACCAACGCCGCGGTCTACGGCGGTGGCGCCGATGCGGTGGCCGAGAGCGACGAGCGCGGTTTCCGCTTGGCGACTCCCGGTGCGGCGCTGTTCCGCGCGCCGGTGGCGCGGGCGAGCTGAAACGACTCCGGCCTTCTGCGGGCAAGTCGGGCGTATAGCCCGACCTACCGACTCCGCGCCCGCCGCCCGGTGGCGACGCTCGCGAGGGCGGCGATCCGCCGGTGGTGTCGCGCTCGTGTTCGACTTCGACGGCGCGGCTTCATCCCGTGCGGCGCGTTCATCGGAGAGGGTCCTGTGCGTCGGCCGGTGGTTCCACCTAACCGGGTTTGGAGCGACGCCCGATTTCGAGCGGTCGCGCCGGCGAGCATACTCGCGCCATGCCAACCAAGACCGAAGCTCCCCAGGAGCTCCGCCCTGCGCAGAGCCAGTCGCAGCAACCCGGCCACGAGCGCGAGATGGACCCTCGGCCGGTGAGCGAGCGTGGCGCGCCGAGTGGAGGTCGGTTGCAGGACAAGGTGGCGCTGATCAGCGGCGGCGACAGCGGCATCGGCCGTGCGGTCGCGATCGCGTTTGCCCAAGAGGGCGCCGATGTGGCGATCGCCTACCTCAACGAGACCGACGACGCGCGCGACACCGCGGAGCGCGTGCGCGCCCACGGCCGGCGCGTGCTCGTGCTGTCCGGCGACATCGCCGACACCGCGGTGTGCCGCGCGCACATCGAGGCGGTGCGCACGACATTCGGCCGGCTCGACATCCTCGTGAACAATGCCGCCGAGCAGCACCCGCAGAAACGCTTCGAGGCGATCGACGACGAGCAGCTCGAGCGCACCTTCGCGACCAACGTCTTCTCCTGTTTCCGCCTCACGCGGGCCGCGCTCGCGCTGCTCGGCGAAGGCGGCGCGATCGTGAACACGACCTCCGTCACGGCGTATCGCGGCAGCCCGCAGCTCATCGACTACGCCGCGACGAAGGGCGCGATCGTGGGCTTCACGCGTTCGCTCGCCCTCGCGCTGGTGAAACGCGGCATCCGCGTGAACGCCGTCGCGCCCGGCCCGGTGTGGACGCCGCTGATACCGGCGACGTTCGAGGCCGAGGAGGTCGCGAAGTTCGGCTCGCAGGTGCCGATGGCGCGCGCGGGCGAACCGGCGGAGATCGCGCCGGCCTACGTCTTCCTGGCCTCGGCGGACGCGAGCTTCATGACCGGCCAGGTGCTCCATCCCAACGGGGGCGAAATCATCAACGGCTAGACCCATGAAAATCCTTCTCATCGGCGACGAATCGCGCACGCGGCGGCTGCTCTCGTTCGGGCTCGTGAAACCCGACGATCAGGCCGCCGCGGTCAACTCCGCGGGCGAGCTCGCGCGGCTGCCGGGTCTGCGCACCTTCGAGGTGGCGCTGCTCGACTGGGAGATGCGCGACGCGATCGCGCGCGAGCTGCTCGACCAGTTGCAGCGGCTCGCGCCCACGCTGCCGGTCGTGGTGCTCACGACGCGCGGTTCACGTGTGACCGAAGTCCGGGCACACGGCGCCGCCGAGGCGCTGCTCAAGCCGATCGTGATCGACGAGGCTCGCGCCGTGCTCGAGCGCTGTGCCCGGGCCGCGCTCGGCGCGCCCGCTTCCGCCGAGCCCGAGCCGGCCGGCGTTGCCGAGCCGGTGGCCCCGCTTGTCACCCAAAACGACGCGCAGCAGCGCCAGTTCGCGATCGCCGCGAAGGTCGCCCCCACCGGCGCGACGCTCCTGCTGCTCGGCGAGAACGGCACCGGCAAGACGCGCCTCGCGCGGCAGATCCACGAACGCAGCACGCGCGGCGGCCGGGCGTTCGTGACGGTGAACTGCCCCTGCCTCCAGGCGCAGTTGCTCGAGAGCGAGCTGTTCGGCCACGTGCGCGGGGCGTTCACCGGCGCGGTGTCCGATGCGGCCGGCCTGGTCGAGGCGGCGGAGCACGGCACGTTGTTCTTCGACGAGGTGGGCGATCTGCCGGCCTCCCTCCAACCGAAGCTGCTGCGGCTCCTCGAGGACCGTTGCTACGAACGCGTGGGCGAGGCGAAGACGCGCACCGCCGATATCCGCATCATCGCGGCGACCAATCGCGACCTGCGCGCCGAGGTGGCGGCGGGACGTTTCCGCGAGGACCTGTTCTACCGGCTCAACGTGATCGCGATCGAGATGCTCCCGCTGCGGCGCCGGCCCGAGGACATCCTACCCACGGCGGAGTTGTTCCTCGCCGAGTGCGCGCGCGCCGCCGGCCGCACGCTCCGCGGCTTCGCGCCGGAGGCGCGCATCGCGCTGCAGCGCCACGGCTGGCCGGACAATCTGCGCGAGCTGCACAACTACATCGAGCGCGCGGCCATCCTCTGCGAGGGCGAGGTGGTGC
>DATGXO010000068.1:0-6834 GCA_035298965.1 Opitutaceae bacterium
TTCTTCATCTCCTTCTTCGTGTCCTTGTTGATCACGCGCGGGCCGCGGGTGATGTCGCCGTACTTGGCGGTCTCGGAGATGGAGAAACGCATGCCGGCGATGCCGGACTCGTACATGAGATCGCAGATGAGCTTCAGCTCATGGAGGCACTCGAAGTAGGCCATCTCGGGCTGGTAACCAGCCTCGACGAGCGTCTCGAAGCCGGCCTGCACGAGCGCGCTGGCGCCACCGCAGAGCACGGCCTGCTCGCCGAAGAGATCGGTCTCGGTCTCCTCTTTGAACGTCGTCTGGAGCACGCCGGCGCGGGTCGAGCCGATGCCCTTGGCCCAAGCGAGCGCGAGCTTCTTGGCGGTCTTCGACTTGTCCTGCGCCACGGCGATGAGGGCGGGCATGCCCTTCCCTTCGACGTAGAGGCGACGGACCATGTGGCCGGGACCCTTCGGGGCGACCATGATGCAATCGACATCCTTCGGGAGCTTGATCAGGCCAAAGTGCACCGCGAGGCCGTGCGAGAAGAGCAGGCACTTGCCCTTGGTGAGATTGGGGAGGATGTCCTGCTCGTAGACACCGGCCTGCTTCATGTCCGGGAGGCCGACCATGATGACATCGGCGCGGCGGACGGCCTCGGCGGTGTCGAGGACCTCGAAGCCCTTCTCCTCGGCGACGGCGCGGGACTTGGAGCCCGGATACAGGCCGATGACGACCTTGCAGCCGCTGTCCTTCAGGTTCAGCGCGTGAGCATGGCCTTGGGACCCGAAGCCGAGCACGGCGAGGGTCTTGTTCTGGAAGATGCCGAGATCGGCAGCGGAGTCGGTGTAGACTTTGGCAGGCATGAGATTCGGGTTCGTTTCGGGATTGGGGTTTCGGATTCGGGGTCGTCGCGGAAATGGAGAGCGGTGAAACGCGTCGAGCGTGCTGAATCAGCGGCTGAGGGCTAGTTTGCCGGTGCGCGCGAGATCGAGGATGCCGAACTGCGCTACGAGATCGAGGAAGGCGCCGGTTTTACCGTCGTCGCCCGTGAGCTCGATGATCACGTTGTCCCGCGCGACATTGATGATCTTCCCGCGGAAGATGTCGCAGATCTGGAGAATCTCGGAACGCGTTTTCCCGTCGGCCTTCACCTTCACGAGGATCAGTTCACGCTCGACGGCCTGGCCGGCGGAGAAGTCGGTCACGTCGACGACGTTCACCAATTTCCGCAGCTGCTTGGTGATCTGGTCAAGCGTCTCGTCATCGCCGCGCACGATCGTCGTGATGCGCGAGAGCGCCGGATCGTGGGTCGGGGCGACGTTGAGCGAATCGATGTTGAAACCACGGCCGCTGAACATGCCGGCCACGCGCGCGAGGACGCCGAACTTGTTTTCAACGAGGGCGGAGAGCGTGTGGCGCATGGTGGCGGTGGTGAGTGGATCAACGGTACTTTGACGGTGCGCCGCGCGCGAAACGCACGGCGGAGAGTGATGGAGCGCGCAAAGAACCAAGCCGCCGTACGCTGGTCAACGACGTTTCCCAGTGGGAGGCGCCCCGGGGAACCGGCCACGGACCGATGCAGCAAAGCGCCGCCCGGCCTGTCCCACGCCACGGGCCGCCCTCCTCGGCCGCTCGAGCGCGGTGACGGCTCGAGCGACCGAGCGGGCCCGGTCGGTCGGCGCGAATCGCGTGCATGCCTACGGTGTTTCTGCTTGCGGCCGGTTTCGATCCCCACCTAATCCCAGCCGCTCTTCCGGTTCTTTTGAAGCTTCGCGTGGTTCACCAGTCGTCGCCCTCGCGCGACGCGGATAACACCGAAGACGCAGCAGAACCCAACGGAGGGCGCGGTAGCCAAGTGGTAAGGCCGAGGTCTGCAAAACCTCTATGCGCCGGTTCGATTCCGGCCCGCGCCTCCAAATTTCATCTCCCTACGGAGATGAGACTATGTGGGGAGCCGGAGCCAGGGTCGGCCGGCAATCGCGCTCCCCTCTCCCTCGGTCAGTGGCCGAAACGCACCTCGGTCGCGGCGCCGGTGTAGGTCACGTGGCGAGCGGACTCGGCCGGTGCGCCGACCAGCACGATGGACAACTCGCGTTGCGCAACCATGCCGGGGAACGCCCCCTGGCGCGCGCCGATGCGCAGCGTCCGTGCGGCATCGTCCCACACGAAATCATAGGTCGCGCGCTCGCCGCGTTCGTAGGCGTAGGTCTCGTTGTCGTCCTCGTAGGTGGTGAAGGTCGCGTTCGCGCCGGGATAGACGCGGATCTCGTAGGGCGCGTCTGGTTTCGCCGTGGCGTACTGTTGCACGGGACCCAGCGGCACGATGGAGCCGGCGCGAACGTAGAGCGGAAACGTGTCGAGCGGGCAGTTCTTCTTGGCAGTCACCCCGCCGACGAGGCGTTCGCCGGTCCAAAAATCGTACCAGTCGGCGCCGGCCGGCAGGTAGGTTTCCATCGAGTTGTCGAGTTCGTTGGAGCGGCTCGCCAACGCGCGCAACTCGCTCGGCGTGCGCCAGCCGAGACGAAAATACCGGGCGCTCTTTCCCTGGTGGAAGTCGACCTTGAGCGCTATGCGTTGACCGCGCGTGAGAGTGACTCTGGCGCTGCGGTAGCGTTTGGGGCCGAAGCTCCAGTCCTCGGTGAGCAGTTTGCCGTCGACGAAAAGGCGGATGCCGTCGTCGTACTCGGCGCCGATCTCGTATTCACCCTCCTCGGGCGCGAGGAGCGTGCCCTCCCAGCGCGCGGAGAAGTTTTCGAAACCGTCGAGGCCGGGCGGCGGGTTAGCCAGCGGCGGTCCCGGCCAAGTGTGCTCGAGTTTCGAGTCGACCGTCCTGCCCGCCGGGCGCTCGAAATCGAGCCCGTCGAAGTACTGGACCGCGAGGCCCGGCTGGCCCTCCGGCGTGCGGAGCGTTTCCACCGGAATCGTGGCGGCGGGGGGCGCGCTGCGGTGGTACATGGCGCGCGTGACGGGGTGAACGAGGAACGCCGGGCCGAACATGAACGAGTCGTCGATCTTCCGCGCCCGAGTGTCGTCGGGGAAATCCAACGGCAGGCCGCGCATCATCGTGTACGCGTTCGCGGTGCTCTGCCAGGCAAGCGAGTAGATGTACGGCAGCAGGCGGTAGCGCAGGTGCGCGGCACCTAGGAAGGAGCCGTAGATCTCCGGCGCGAGCGTCCGGAAAAGATACGGCTCGCGCTCGATGCTCGTGCCGTGGATGCGGTAGATCGGGTTGAACACCGCGAACTGGTGCCAGCGCGCGTAGAGCTCCTGGTACTCGGGATTCCGCTCGCCCTCGGGATAGTTCACGAAGAAGCCGCCCGTATCCTGCGTCCAATACGGCAGGCCGGCCATGGCGATGTTCACGCCGCCGGAGATCTGGTTGCGGAGCGTGGCCCAGCTCGCGGTCGTGTCGCCCGACCACGGCAGCGCGGCGTAGCGTTGCTGCCCCGCCCACGCCGAGCGGGTGAGCGTGAACACGCGTTTGTCGCTCGTCGCGCGCTGGCCCTCGTAGGTGCCGCGGGTCGTCACGAGCGTGTACGGATTCAGGTAACGGGTGAAGTCGCCGAGCGCGTTGCGCCCGAGGCTCTTGATGTCGCGCTCGACCTCCGCGGGATCATGGCAGGCGCCGCCGACCTCGACTTCGGTGCCATCCATCCACAGGGCGTCGACGCCGGCATCGAGCAGCCCGCTCTTGATGTGCTTGAAATAGATCGCGCGCCCCTCGGGGCTGAACGCGTCGTACACGCGCGCCTGCTTCGAGATCCAGTGCAGCGGCGCGAAACGCAGGCCCTTCGCATCGAGTTCGCGGGCGAGCGCGGTGTCGTCGCCGACGGTGGGCCAGATCGAGTTCATGAGCTTCACGTGCAGCTCGTCGTGCAGCGTCTTCGTGAGGGCGCGCGGGGCCGGGAAACGTTCCTTGTCCCAGACCATGCCACTCCACGTACCGTCGGCACCGCCCCAATACTGCCAGTCCTGCACGATGTAGTCCAAGGGGAAGCCGGCCTCTCGGAAATCGCGCACCACCTCGACGAGCCGGTCCTGCGTCTGGTAGCGCTCCTTGCTCATGAAGAGCCCGAACGCCTGCTTCGGAAACAGCGGCGCCGCACCCGTGAGCGTGCGGTAGCCGGCGATCACGCCGTCCATCGTGCCGCCGGCGACGAAGTAGTAGTCGACACCGCCCGGCGCGCTCTCGGCCCAGAGCGTCGCGCCGGCCGCATCGTCCTTGAAGGTCATCTTCGAATAGATGTCCCAGAGGATGCCGTAGCGTTTCGTCGAAACGAGAAACGGCACGACCGTGCCGATGTTCGTCTGCACGAGCAGCACCTCCTGACCGCGGTAATCCATGTACGGCTGATCGTACTGCCCGAGCCCGTAGAGCGACTCGTCGGGCGCGAGGGTGAATGTCTGCCGCACCTCGTAGCTCGGCGCGCCGGAGATCGTGACCGGTTTGATCTCGTACGGCTGCGCCGCCCGCTCGCGGACGAGCGCCCTGCCCTCGCCATCGGAGAACGCCAGCGCGCCGGTCTTCTTGTCCGCCACGACCCGCAACTTGTCCGCCACGAGCGTGAGCGTATCCGCCGTTTCCTGCACGGTGAACGCCACCGTAGCCGGCTGCGCGACGACCGCGAGGCTCGGATGCTCCCAATGGCCCGCACCGGGAGCGGCGTTCACCCGCACGATGCCGGGGCCGTAGAACAGGATGTTTTTCGTGAGGCCCGCGACGCGCAGCTGCACGCCGTGGTCGAGCCGGACGAAGGCGAAACCATCCGCCGTCGAGGCGGAGACGGGTTGGAGATGCCCGACCGCGTCCAGCCCCGAAGCGGCGGACAACGGCACGCTGCCGACGAGCAGGCCGGCGAGGGCGAAGAGACAGCGGGTATCGATGGAGCGAGTCATGGCGGGGCGAGTGATTGGAGTTATCAGGGGAAACCGACCGAGCCGGAAACAAGCGACACAGTGCCACCCGTGCAAACGCCGCACCGCGATCCGCTCGGTCCGGAGGACGACCGGTCGCTGGCGCCGAAAGCATGGGGCGACTGCATCGCCACGGTTCTCGCGGCTTCACCGCGAAGTGCAGCACCGCCTCTGGTTGACCGTAAAGTAATCGCGACGTTCGGCGATCGGCCTCTCGGCGGCTAAGCGCAGCGTTCAGCCGCCGAAACCGGCACGCGCGAGCAACTGCTGTGCGGCCGCGACTGCCGGCAGCCGACCCTCGGCGACCGCGAGCTCGGTCGCGTCGAGCTCAGCCTTCACCGCGGGCGCGCCGTAGAACCGCGTCTTGAGCGCCTCGGCGAGCAACGCGTGCAGCCACTCGACCGCCTGCGCCTGCCGCCGGTCGGCGAGGAAGCCGCCGCGCCGGCAGTGCTCGAAGAACGCCTCCACCTTCGCCCAAATCTCGTCGACGCCCTCGCCTGTCACCGCCGAGCCGGCGAGCGCGGGCGTCTCCCACCCGGCCGTGACCGGATGGAGGAAATGCAACACGCGCTGCATCTCGGCGCGCGCGGCGAGCGCCCGCGTCCTGTTGTCGCCGTCGGCCTTGTTGATCACGACGAGGTCGGCGAGCTCGATGATGCCTTTCTTGATACCCTGCATCTCGTCGCCCGCGCCGGCGATGAGCACGACGAAGAAACAGTCCACCATCGAGCGCACGGTCACCTCGTTCTGCCCCACGCCGACCGTTTCAATCAGCAGCGTGTCGAAACCGGCCGCCTCGCACACGAGCATCGCCTCGCGGCTCTTGCGCGCCACGCCGCCGAGCGAGCCGCCGGAAGGCGACGGCCGGATGAACGCGCGCGGGTGCCGGCTGAGTTTCTCCATGCGCACCTTGTCGCCGAGCACGCTGCCGCCGTGCACGCTGCTCGAAGGGTCCACGGCGAGCACCGCGACCTTGCGGCCGGCTTCGCAGAGCCGCGAGCCGAGGCACTCGATGAACGTGCTCTTGCCCGCGCCCGGGATGCCCGTGATGCCCACGCGCATCGCGCCGCCGGTGTGGGGCAACAGCCGCGTGAGCAACGCCTGCGCGAGCTCCTGGTGCGCCGGCGCGTTGCTCTCGATCAACGTGATCGCACGCGCGAGCACGCCCACATCGCCGCCGCGCACGCCGTGGAAATAGTCGTCCAACGAAAGCTGCCGGCGCCGCGGCGCCGCCAAGTGCCTCACGTCGCCGCTGGGCTGTACGCCGAGCGCGACCTTCGTCGCGAATTCCGCGCCCGCGTTGTCCGGCACCCAATCCGGTTTGGCGTCGAGCCCGTGGCCGTGCTGGCCGTGGTGCGGATCGGGAAGCGGTTGTTCGGAGCAGGCGGGCGAAGGCATGGTGAAACGAAGCCACGATGCCGTCGCAAATCGCCGCGCTTGGCAACTCGCCAACGACATCGAAACCGCGCGTTGCGAGGCCCCTTGGAAAGCCGACGGACGACAGCTCCGAATTGTGGGGCGGGCTTTACGCCCGACACTTTGCGCCGAGCGGATTTGGCGGGCGTAACGCCCGCCCCACCACCGGACACCGGCGTGGCAAAGAAGCCACGTCGCCGGCGTGGCCTACAGTTTCAGCGCCGCTTCGAACTCGACCGGCAGCTCCGCGCGCGCGGCGAAACTCCACTCGCGGCTCGCCCAGCTGTAGCGCACCTGCGTCTCGAGCGAGTGCAGGAAAAGCCGCTTCGTGCGCGCGAGTTTCGCGAACTCGCGGTTGCGCCGAAAATCGCCGTACGTCTGGTCGCCCACGATCGGCAACTGACGCCGCGCGCACTGCACGCGCAACTGGTGCGTGCGGCCGGTCCGCGGTTTCAATTCGAGCAACGCGAGCGGCTGCGCTCCGCGCGCGGCGCGCAGCACGCGACAGTCGCTCTCGGCCGGGATGTGTCCACC
>DATGXO010000069.1:0-12691 GCA_035298965.1 Opitutaceae bacterium
CGGTGGCGATGAGCCTGAGCTCGTTGAGTGTCGTTGGAAACGCGCTGCGGCTGCGGCGAGTCGCGCTTTGACCCCGCCGCGAGGAACCACTTCCCTCGCGGCGACGTCTCACCCACTATGCAAACGCGTACTCTTGCCCTCCTGCTCTGCGGCGCGCTGCTCGCGCTCGCGGGCTGCAACACGACCGCTGATCGCATCCGGCAGAAGTCGGAGGTGTTCGCCTCGCTGCCCGCCGCCGATCAGGAACGCCTCCGCAAGGGCATGGTCGCGGTCGGCGACACGCCGGACATGGTCTATATCGCAATCGGCGAACCCACGCGTCGCATCGAGAAAACCACGGCGCAGGGCAGCCGCTCGGAGTGGATCTACCGCGACTACTATGAAAGCTACGAAGGTTCGCACATGGCCGGTTATCGCCGGGTCGTGGGTTTCGACCGGCGGACGGGTCGGCGTTTCGTGTACCTCGAACCCACCTACGCCGAGGTGTATCGCGAGCACAGTGAGGAGCGCCTGCGGGTGGTTTTCGAGAACGGGCGTGTGACGGCGATCGAGGAGTTGCAGGCCCGGTAGACGAAAAGCGAGCATCCGCGCAGGATGCTCGCTTTCGTAGCGGAACGATCTTTCCGGCAGTCGATCAGAATCCTGCTTCGGTCAGGGTTGCGGCGGAAACGGTTCCTGGAACCAGAAACACGAATCCGTTCTGCCCGTAGGCGCGAGCCTCCGGAGTGCCGGGAGGGAATATACCATTCATCAGGCGGGAGTGAATGCGAACGGCCGGAATCGCGTAGGCGCCGGCATCTGCCCAATAGACTTGGATGTCCTTGTTTACGTCGCGACCGTAGGCGCCTTTGATATGTTGGATTTCGCTGTGGAACATGCCGACGACGGCGCCCTTGATGCAGATCGGACTATTCATCGTTCCGCCTTTGTTGTAATAGTCCCCCCAGTCTTCGAGGGCATGGAGAAAGAATTCGAAGATCGGGTATTCGCCGGTGAGGATGCAGGCGGAGATCTCCACTTGGCCATCCTTCACCGTGCGGTTGTTCAGCGAATAGCCGGAGCTGCCGCCGAAGGACTTGGTGAACCGGGTCGCCGCGTTGCCATCGGAGACGGTGAGACTGCTGTCGGATTTATCGACGGGCTTGCCCCAAGTGTCGGAGAGGATCGTCAAAGTATCGCAGAAGAGGCCTGCGGAGACTTCGCCCCAGCCCGGATCATCGACGGCGTAGTCGGTGGGCTTGGTTCCCGTGATGTTGGTGCCGGTGGCGAAGTTGCCATCGGCGTTGTAGCTGCCGACGAGGTAGAGAGGGGCGTTGGTCGAGATCGTGAGCCCGGTGATGCCGGAGAGGGTCGGGAGTCTACGCCCGTTCACGACAACAAGAGCCGGGATCGCCCACGCTTTTTTGGCGATTTCGGCGTCTGCATAACTCGAAGGGTAACCGCGCAGATTCTTGGCGATCGGCAGGATGTTGTCGGTACGATCCTTGCGGGTGTCGGTGTTCGACATCCGGTCCGGATGTCGCTTCTCGATGTCGTTTGCGGTGCCGACGAGGAATTTGTACGAGTCGACCGCCGTCATGTCGCCCTTGTATGGAGTATAGGGAGGGAGCGCGGAGTCCGGATCGTAGGCACGTTTCGACAGGGTCGTGGCGGTCTTGAGCGAGGTGGGGAACTCGACGTAAATGAGGCCGGTGAAGTCGGTCGAGGTGCCGATGCCCAGGATGGTCCGGAAGGCTTTGGCCACGTCGGTCGTGTCGGTGCCGTCGAGCACATCCTTGAGCGCCTTCATGTTGATCGTCACCGGAGACACTCCGCGGCCGAGGCGAGCGTCGAAGAATCCGTGGCCGGGCAGCTGGCCCTTGCGGTAGATATACTTCGTGCCGAGTTGGATGATCCTACCCGACGCCGTGGTGCTGAAGGTCTTCTGATGATCGGCCGAGTCGGTGGGATCGAACAGGAGGTACGCATTGAGGATCTTCGCGTTCGAGGACATGCCGGCCAAGGGCGTGGTCTTGGTCTTATCGCCGATCATGAGGGCATCGGCGTCGGAATAGGTGGGATTCACGATGGTGTAGCCCGAAGTCTCCATTTCGTATTCTTCGAACAGGCCTTCCAGCCAAGGATTGTTCGTGTCGTATCCCTTGATCGAGGTAGCGGGGATGCAGGTGGCGATCTCGTACTGGGCGCCCGCTGTCGCCCAGGTTTGAACCTTGGTCTGCCCTATGACACCTGACGGCATCGGGAGCGGGATCCATTTGGAGTCGTCGGTCTCGTCCTTGTACTTCTTGTAGGCTTTGACGATCCACTTGTAGGTGCCGGCTGTGGTGTCGGATTCGGTGGTGCCGGCGTAATCTGCGAGGCACTCGACGCGGAAGAGCAACGTGGCAGCGCGAGCAAACTGATAGACGTTCTCCTCGTTGTAGGAGGGGTGCGTCGGATCGGTGATATTGGGATGAAGCAATGCGTAGGTACCGTTGTTGAACTCGTTCGTTTTCGTCGTCGCATCATCCATCCGGTATTGGGAGCAACCCGGCGGGAGCATCACCGCGACGCTGTGGGATTTGTCGAGCAGGTTGCCTTTGAACGTGCTCAGCGCCTTGGTCTTCCAATTGGTCATCCGCGAGTCGAAAGTCGTCTCGAGCTGCGCGTAGGTCGGAGTAATGCCGCTCTTGGTGGGGTCGGATGTGATGATCTTCAGACTCGAGGAGTTCTTGGGGGAAAGGGAGATGTTCTCCGTGTAGATCTTTCTGAAATCGAGCTCCGAGTTGGCGTCCTCCGGGCAGTAGCCGTACGGGTCCGCGCCGGCGCCGCCTTCGTCGAATGCCGAGCCGCGGTAGAACCGACCGGCGCAACTCACCAGGCCGTTGTAGATGGCTGTGTCGCCATCATGGGCATTGATGATCAGGTTGCCGTTGGTATGGACGCCGCCGAGTATCGGATAGCCGCGATGGAGGTGAAGCTGGCCCTGAAAGGCGATCGCCTTCTGGAACATCGGCACACTGTCGAGGGCGATGTTCTTGCCGATATAGGTGGTGACTCCTGCGAACTTTTTTCCGACTGCGGCATACCCGCCCATCCCACTGCCATGGCTGGCAGACACCCGCGCGACGACGGGAACGATCGTTTCGAACACCTTCTGGCCGTTGAATTGGGCGAGGCGGCTTTGCACGCCGGTGACCTGGTAGGATCTGTTCGTGACGTTGGCCTGAAGGATGCGGACGGATAGATCGGAGAAGGTGATTCCGCTGGTCGGATCCGTGTACGAACTCGGACCGGGGATCGCGCCGGTGAGAAACGCCAGCCCATCCGCTCCGAAATCGGTAAACTCCTTGTACTTCGTGCCGCCGGTCGGGATGTAGCTGGTGGTGGTGACGCTGGTGCGTTTCACATCGTTGGAGACGTACGCGAACGCGTAGTCGATCGCCGTCTCCGCGAGGTTGGCCGCCTGGAACTTCAATTCGCGGCGGATGCTGTTTTGCCGCTGGTAGCTGATAAGGCTGAAGACCCCGGCCGCAACGATGCTGATGGCCATGGTCGCGACGAGCACCAAGCCGATGGTGGATCCTTGTGTTTTTCTCATGGAATGCGAATTGAGGTTCAGGCTCGGATGAAGAAGGCGACCTCGAAGAGGCGTGAGTCTCGGATACGACGATCCTGTTTCGAGTCTCCCAGGCGGACGCGGAGGACGGCCTTGCGCGAGTTGGTGTTCGTGCTGGCGTCGCCCGGCGGCCAATAGAAGGCGGCCAGGGGGCCACCGGAGGCCAATGTAGGCAACTCGAGGTTGCTTGTGACGACCGACAGTTTGAAGGAATTGAAGTGCTTAACGAGCAAGTCCGGCACGCTCATCCCGCTCTTGAAGTCGTCGGAGTATTCCTTCTCAACATCGATGTAGAATTTGTAGAGCGTCTTGTCGGCGGGTTTGTAGATATAGCCGGTGAGCTTGTTGCAGCATTGCAGACCGAGGGAGTAGTCGGGTGTCCGCAGTGCCAACACGAGGAAGTTGCCGACATCCTTTTCAGGGTCGTAGCTTTTCAGGCCTGCTTCCCCTTCGGCGGTGATCGCCGCAGTCGTGAAGTCGGAGAAGACAGTGAGTTCGGTGGCGAGACGTGAGTCGAATACCAGCTGATTGGAGAGACCCCAATGGGACAGGTCGTTGCCGCTCACGTTGGAGGTGCGCCAAGAGCTCACGGTGCCTTGGACGATCAGCCACATGGCTCCGGCCGACACGATCAGGGCGATCGCCGAGGCGACCATGACTTCGGCTATCGTCATGCCCGACCGGTTATTGGGAACGAACTTGCACGTTTTCATTTAGGAAGCGGCCACCGGCGCGGCGGGGATGTTCATGTCGAGGTTCGGCGTCACCATGCGGATCACGCCGGATTGCCATTTCGAACTGGAGAGATTCGGGTTCCGCCATTGGTAGATGAGCGCGATCTCGAAAAGCTGGCATTGCGTGACGATGCTTTGCGTGCCGTTCGCGTTCTTGATGATCGTGGGTTGCCGCTTCTGGCAGGTGACCCAGAAACGCATCTCAACCGACCGTTTTGCGCTCGTGCCGGCGTCTGTGAGCACCAGCGGCACATTGGCGTATGTCCAGTCGCTGTTCATCGGCGCTCCATCGACGAGATTGATTGGAAGCTTCACGAGACGCATGCCGGATTTCGCCGCCGAAATGGCCATTTTCACGGCCTCCTCGTCGGAGACGTCGATGGCCGAGGAGTTGTCAGTCACGTTTGGGTCGAACAACTCGATCAGCAGGCTCTTGTTCGTGGCGTCATCATGGATCGGCGCGAAATCGGCGTAGGGCACTGCGCGGATCTGCTCGGACACACCGATGGCTGTAGTGATTGCCACGGTTCGTATGGCGACGGCTTGGGAAAAGCGGGCATTTTGGATGAAGGCCGCAACCAAGGAGCCGCCGATGATCGTCAATAGGGTGGCGGCGATCATGACTTCTACCAATGTCATACCTCGGCTCCGGGAAACCGGGATTGGCGAAGTCCCCGCACTCAAATCGGGGATTAAAAGGGTTGCGGGATGAATAGCCATACACACAAATCATACCCTACTCGGCATCCACGGCGCAGAGCCGAATCCAATTCTTTGGGCCCTATCTCGAGGGCGCGGGTACTCTAGTCTGGCTAGGGCTTATACCTCATGGGCCGTCGTTGCTTAAGGGGCTGTTGCCAAAATATAAGCATCTGTGCGGCAATAACTAATGCGGCATCGTGCGTGCTTAGTCCGGTGCCCATATGATGGGCACTCACCAACCCCAGCCGGAGCTATTCAGCTATCAGGTCGATCTTGAAAAGCGCGTGCATGCCCAGCATCCGCTGCGACGGGTGTTGGCCATGATCGATTTCACCTTCGCGCGCGAGGTGGTCGCGCACACCTACGGCGACAACGGGCGCGTCTCAGTTGATCCAGCAGTACTGCTCGAGCTGATGTTCCTGCTCTTCCAGGAGAACGTGCGCAGCGAGCGCGACCTGATGCGCCGCCTGCCGGAGAGCTTCGACTGGCTGTGGTTCCTCGGCTACGGCCTGGACGATGCGATCCCCGACCACAGCGTGCTCTCCAAAGCGCGCAAGCGCTGGGGCGGCGGACTCTTCGGAACGCTCTTCGTGCGCACCGTGCGCCAGTGCGTCGAGGCCGGGCTGGTCGATAGCAGGAAGGTACACCTCGACGGAAGCTTGATCGACGCCGACGCCTCCCGCGACAGCGTCGTCAAAGCCGATGCCTCTACCATCGCCCGCATCAAGGCCGCCTATGTCGCGCAGGAGCGCAAACTCGACGACACCACGCGCCTTCGGCCCGCACGGACATCAATCGTGGTCTGGTCAGCACCACCGATCCCGACGCCCCTTGCGTCTCCAAAGGTCCTGCCAGCGGCACGGCCCTCCCCCTCTACAAAATACACCGCATGGTCGACGACCGCTGCGGCGTCATCACCGCCACCGCGACCACCTCCGGCGACGTTGCCGAGCCCAGCCAGACGCTTCCCCTCGTCGCGCAGCATGAGGACAACACCGGCCGCGAGGTCGTGGCCACGATCGCGGATCGCCATACGGCACGGTCGAGAACTATTGCGATCTGGTCGAACGCGGCATCCTCCCCCACATCAACCCGCTGCTGCCGGCCGACCACCACAGCGATGGCCGCTACACCAAGATGAGTTTCTCTACGATGCTGCCAACGACCGCTACCTTTGTCCGGCCGGGCAGCCCCTGCGCCCGCGTCGCTTCCATGAGCGCCGGCAGATGACCGACTACGTCGCGGACAAGAAGACCTGCGCAGCCTGTCCGCTGCGCGAAAACTGCACCGCCGGCAGGGTCGGCCGCCCCATCGCCCGCCATTGGAAAGAGGAGACACTGGAGTTCGCGCGCGCCATTGCCCGACTGCCCGAAGCGTACACCGACCGCGCCCGACGCCGTCATCTGATGGAAGGCAGCTTCGCCCGCAGCGTCAACCTGCACCATTTCAAACGCGCCCGTTGGCGCCGCCACTGGCGCCGACAAATTCAGGATCACCTCATCGCCGCAGTGCAGAACATCGCCATCCTCGCCGGCGCCGTGTCCTCCGGTGAAGGCGCGCGGTTGCCGCGCCGGCCCACTGCCGGCCGAGGCACGGGCGTCGCCGCCCTTGTGCGCGAATTCCGAGCTCTACGCCACCGCGGCATCTGGCTTTACGCGCCGTTAGCCGACGGAACCGGCGCCTGCCTCGCCGCGTAACTAGAAATCGGATTAGGTCGCTTCTTGGCCCTGCCTATTTGGGCAACAGCCCCTTAATCAGTGCGACAATTGACGACAATACATTCTCACTTTTCGAGGGTCTCGAATGAGCGGCAGGACACTCCAACAAAACCAGCGCAAAAGGGGGGCGTCAGTGGCCTCAAGCAGCCCGTCGGACTTCCCGCCGAAGATAGTCACCGGCGCGGCGAACCTTGGCGCGGTGTGCTTCGAACGGCACATGCCGCTTCGTGATCGTGGAACGATAGATGCCAATTCGGTTGTCCCTGGGTTTTAGGACGGGTGACACAGGATCACTTGGTGTACTTCGCCATTGATGCGGTCGAGCAGTTGGACCTGCATCGCGCGCGGGTCAACGAGCGCGGCAGCGAACATTTCCTCCGGCGACGATGCTCGCACTGCTGGTCTACAGCTACGCGACCGGGACGTTTGCCAGCCGCCGCATCGCGCACAGCACCTTCGAAAACGCCGCCGTGCGCTACCTCTGCGCCGACACGCGTCCCGACCACGATCCCATCTTCAGGTTCCGTCGGCACAACTGGGCTTCTCGCTGACGGGCTGCGCAACCGCGGCTTCCGGCCCAGGACGGTGGGCGGCGACAAAGGCTATCACACCCGCGAGTTCGTGGAGGGTGCCCGCGGGCAGGGCATCGTATCGCACCCGGCGCTCAAGGCCGGGCAGAAGACCTGGCGCGTGCGCCTGACCGCCGCCCACGCGCTCAGCCAGAAGCTGCGCAAACGCATCGAGGAGATCTTCGGCTGGACCAAGACCACCGGCTGCCTGCGCAAGAGCCGCTACCGCGGCGTGGATCGTCAAATTCACAGATACAATACGTCGTCGCCGCTTGCAACCCGGTGCGGATGGCCAAGCTGCTCCTCTCCGGCCCACCGCAACCGGTGCCGACTTTTTCACCGCCTCCTACGGGGAGAAATAATCCGCACCGGTGCGGAGGAATAATCCGCAGTATACACCGCGCCGCCGGCGCCGCGATCAACACCGGGCGAAGCACGCCTTTCCGCCCCAAATCGCCGCCATGGCGCCCCGCTCCCTCAAAACAGCCGGTTTTTCAGCGGCCTGCTAAGGGCCCATCCGGAAAACCTTTCGAACAAGAAGGCGCTGGCGTTGTCATCATAGGTCGATGACAAAGAGAAAGCTCGGCTACCGATTCCCGGACGAAGTATGGGTGCGACTGGCGCCTCTGATCCCCGCGCCAGAACACGCATCCGTTGGGTGGCGGGCGGCCGCTGCGCCCGGACCGCGATTGTGCTGAAGCGATCTTGTTCGTGTTGCGCACGGGGTGCCAGTGGGAGGCGCTTGAGGCGACTGGGATCTGCCCGCACAGCACGGCGCACGATCGGTTCCAGGAATGGGTGCAGACCGGAGTCTGGAAGGAGCTATGGCGGGTGCTGCTGGAGGAATACGACGAACTCGAAGGGCTGGACTGGTCGTATCTGAGCGTGGACGGAATCATGACCAAGGCGCCGCTGGCCGCGGTGGGGAAAAAGAGGCGGGCCCAATCCGACGGATCGCGGCAAGTGCGGGGTCAAACGGAGCGTGGTCACGGAGGCGGCGGGCCTACCGGTCGGGGTGACGGTAGCCGGAGCCAATCGTAACGACCACCTGCTGTGGGAAGAGACCTTGGCGAACATCGTCGTGCCTCGGCCCAAGCCGACCATGACCAGACCGCAGGGGCTTTGTCTGGACAAGGGCTACGACTACTCGAGTACCCGAGAGATCGCTGGGCGGCTGCGCCTGACTTTGCATCTGCGCACCCGCGGCGAGGAAGCCAAAGCCAAGCGCCGCGGAGCCAAAGCCCGCCGCTGGGTCGTCGAACGAGCCCACTCCTGGATCAATTGATTCCGCCGCCTGCTTGTGCGCTGGGAGAAGAAATCCTCCAATTACGAAACGATGATCCACCTCGCCTGCGCCACCATCGTAGCAGGACAAACGGGATTATTCGGATAGGTCCTTAGCTCAGTTCTTCTTCTTTGCCCCTGTTTTCTTGGTCTTTGCCGCTGCCTTTTTCGATGCGGTCTTGGTCGCCGTGCCGGTCTTCTTTTTCACTGTCGGCTTCTTCTTGGCAGCCGAGATCTTCGTTGGTTTCTCCGCCGGGTTCTCTTCTTCCCCCAGCGCCGCCTTCAACGTCAGTTCCTTGCCGTCGCGCCAGAGTTGCTCGAGGCCGTAGCGGGAACGTGCTTCGGCGGTGAAGAGGTGCACCATGATCTGGTACGCGTCGACCACCAGCCAGCCGCTCTGTTGGTTCTTGTCCATCCCGCCGATCTTCGCGCCGGCGGCATCGAGCACCTTCTCCACCTCGATGCGCATCGCGCGCAGGTGTGGCTCGGCGAGACCGGTCGCGATCACGATGTAGTCCGTGATCGAGGAGAGACCGCGCACGTCGATCACCTTCAGATCGCCCGCCTTTTTGTCGTCGAGTCCTTTGCAGACGAGCGCGAGGAGCTGGCGTTCGCGGGACACGGATTCGGAGGTGCGTTTGGTCATGGATTGGGTCGGTACAACGATTGCGACTCGATAAAGTCAGCCACTTTCAACGGCACGAAGTGCCGTAACGGCAAGCCTCGGCTCACGCGCTCCCGCAATTCGCTGGAGCTGATCGCCACCTCGTGCCCGGTGATTTGGCGCAGCCGCAGCCCGGGAATCGAGGGCAGTCTCGCGCGTTCCACCCCGGGGCGCGTCAGGTGCACGAAGTCCACCAGGCGCACGAGCGCGGCGATCTCCTTCCATTCGGCCAGCCGCTGCAGCTGGTCCGAGCCGATGATCCAGAACACCTCGGTGCCCGGCCGCTCGCGCTGAATCTCCCGCACGGTGTCGATGGTGAAACTCGTGCCGCCTCGGCGCAGCTCGCGGTCGGATACGGCGAAACGCCGATCGCCCGCGATCGCCAGCCGCACCATCTCGAGCCGCTGGTCGGCCGTTGCGGTCAACTCGCGCCCCTTCAGCGGCGACACCGCCGCTGGTACGAATTTCACGCAGTCCAACGCGAGCTGTTCGCACGCGTCCTGCGCGATGATCAGGTGGCCGAGATGGATCGGGTCGAACGATCCGCCGAGGACGCCGAGCTTCATCGTGCGCCACCGCGCCGCCACATCAGCCCCGGCCGGATAGCGGGAGGCGAAACGTGATTGGTGTGCGGCGCGGCCATCGCCGCCACGTTGCGAGGCCCGGTTTGCGTCGCAAGGCCGAAGCTGCACTCTCCGCCACGGCGCGCGCGGCGCAGCGATTCCACGCGGGCCCCGTGTTTCCATCAGGCGCAGTTCGCCGTTGCGACACCTCCGCTCGTCGGGTTTCCTCCGCGACAACTTCAACCCCGCATCCACCATGACCGTCGTCCTCGTCCTCCTCGCCGCTCTCCTCGGTCTCGCGTTGCTCGCCGCGCTCTTCGTCGCCGGCATCTACAACCGCCTCGTCACCCTCCGGAACCGCTTCAAGAACGCCTTCGCGCAGATCGACGTGCAATTGAAGCGCCGGTACGATCTCATCCCCAACCTCGTCGAGGTTGCCAAGGGCTACCTCAAACACGAGCGCGAGACGCTCGAGGCCGTCATCAAGGCCCGCAACATCGCCTTCGCCGCCGCGCAGTCCGCCGCCGCCAACCCGGCCGACGCCGCCGCCGTGAAGAATCTCCTCTCCGCTGAGACCGGCCTCACCGGCGCTCTCTCCCGCCTCATGGTCGTCTCCGAGCAGTATCCCGATCTCAAGGCCAACCAGAACATGGCCCAGCTCACCGAGGAGCTCACCTCGACCGAGAACAAGATCTCCTTCGCCCGGCAGGCGTACAACGATGCCGTCATGGTCTACAACACCGCCCGCGAGACGTTCCCGAACAACTTCGTCTCCGGCATGTTCAACTTCGCCCCCGCCGAGCTCTTCCAGGTCGACAACGCCGCCGAGCGGCAGGCCCCACAGGTGAAGTTCTCCTGAACCCCGCCTGCCGCCGTCATGAGAAAGAAGACACCGTCGGCTTCGTCGCTCGGGTTCGGCAAATCTCTGGGCGTCGGCATCGGGAGCGGGCTTGCCCTCGGTGTCGGCCTCGGCGTCGCCTTGGACGATATCATGCTTGGGATCTGCATCGGCCTGGCGCTGGGTGCGTCCGGTGGCGTGGTCGCCGGGGCGCCCAAGCCGAAGGAGTAAGTGGGGGGCCTCGTGCCCCGCCCGCGAGTCGGTCGAGATCCCCCCGATGGTTCCGCCGGGCTCTTCGCAGCACGGGAACAACCTTCCTTAATCTCACCATGCTCAACACCACCGCCTTCACCTTCTCCGGCCAGATGATCGTCGCCGAGCTCGGCACCGTCCGTGGCATCGTCGTCCGCTCGCGCTCCGTGATCGGCAACCTCGGCGCCAGCATCCAGACGCTCTTCGGCGGCGACATCACGCTCTACACCGAACTCTGCGAACGCGCCCGCAAGGACGCCTTCGAACGCATGTGCAGCCACGCCGCCACCCTCGGCGCCAACGCCATCATCGGCGTCCGCTACGACGCGACCGACATCGCCGCCGGCGTCACCGAAGTCCTCTGCTACGGCACCGCCGTGAAAGTCGTCCCCCAGTCCGACAACCCGCCGCTGCTCGCCTGAGGCGTCGCGATCGCACCCGTCATTCGACGACGCGAGCCGCGCCGCCAGTCCGCATTCTCAGAGATTCTTCCGTAGGTAGAACGCAATCCTCCCGCTCGTGGATTTCTTCGCCCAACAGGATTCCGCCCGCCGCCGCACGTCGCTTCTCGTCGCGTACTTTGTCGCGGCGGTCGTGCTGATCGTTCTCACGCTCAATATCGCTGTCGCCTTCGGTTTGGGCTATGCCGGCGGATCGCAGCAGCCGCGGCGGAGCCGAAGCTACTCGCGTGTGGAGTACGAACGGCCGCGCGCCCCGGCCTTCGTCTGGCGCGTCGACGCCCTCGCGTGGACAACCGGACTGACGCTCGCGGTGATCGCCGGCGGCGCGTTGTACCGCCGCTTCACGCTGCGCGAGGGTGGCCGCGCCGTCGCGCGCATCGCCGGCGGACGCGAACTCGCCCCCGGCAGCTCCGAGCCCGCCGAGCGGCGTCTCCTCAACATCGTCGAGGAGATGTCCATCGCCTCCGGCGTGCCAATGCCCGCTGTGTTCGTGCTCGACGACGAACCCGGGCTCAACGCCTTCGCGGCGGGCTTCACGCCGAGCGACGCGGCCGTCGCCGTGACGCGCGGTTGCCTCGAGAAACTCAACCGCGACGAGCTGCAGGGCGTGATTGCGCACGAGTTCAGCCATCTGCTCAACGGCGACATGCGGCTGAACATCCGCCTCGTCGGCGTGCTCTTCGGTATCCTGATGCTGGCGATGATCGGTCGCGGCCTGCTGCAATCGCTGCGTTTCGCCGGCGCGGGTCGTTCCTCGCGGCGCGAGAAGGGCGGCGGCGGCGTGGCGGTGATCGTCGCGCTCGGTCTCGTGCTTCTGCTCGTCGGCTACATCGGCTACTTCTTTGGCCGGCTCATCCAGGCCGCCGTTTCGCGCCAACGCGAGTTTCTCGCCGACGCCGCGGCGGTGCAGTTCACGCGCAACCCGGCCGGCATCGGCGGCGCGCTGAAGAAGATCGGCGCCTACGCGATCGGCTCCGGCATCACCTCGGCGCAGGCGACGCAGTTCAACCACTTCTTCTTCGCGCAGGCGTTCAGCGGCGGGTTCTCGCTGTTCGCCACTCATCCGCCGCTCGAGGAACGCATCCGCGCGATCGAGCCGCAGTGGGACGGCAAACTGCCCGCCGTTCCCACCCTTCCACCCGGCGCGATGGCGCCGCCGCGGCCGCTCAGTCCGCGCGAGCAAAGCCGGGCGGAACGCGAGATCGCCCGGTCCGTGCTCGCGCATTTGAATTCCGGCGACACGTCGCTTCGGCAGCCGCCCACGCTCCCCACCGCCGCGCCGATCGCGACCGCCGCGTTCGTGGCTTC
>DATGXO010000070.1:0-111509 GCA_035298965.1 Opitutaceae bacterium
GCGAACGAAGCCCGCAGTGCCCGGTGCGCCCGCCTCTGTTCCTTTGCACGCCAGTTGCCCCTGAACCCATGATGCTCTCACTACTCGCCCAAGCCGAGCCCGCTGCCCAGCCCATCTCGATTCAGACCGCGCTCCTCATCATCCTCGGCATCGCGTGCGTCATAGCGATCAAGTCGCTGGCCGATCTCCACCGCCGCGTCGATGAACTCGCCGCCCGCGTCAATCCGCGCAAAATGGCCGCCGCGGGACCTATCCATCCGCAGGGGATGGCCCCGGAAGTCATCGCCGTGATTTCGGCCGCGGTCCACGAGAGCCTGGGCCACGACATCCGCATCGTGTCCATCAGCACGGAGAACCAGAGCGCCACTTGGTCGATGGAAGGTCGCCGGCAGATCTTCGGCTCGCGCAAAGTCCGCTGACCCCGGCGTACGCCCGTTCCGATGGCACACACTACCCTGCTCTGGCTTTTGTTCTGGTCCGCGTTCGTGCTCGTCTCGGCGCTCGACTATTTTGTCGTCACCCATCGCCGCACGGCGATCGGCGTCAAATCCGCCCTCCGCTGGACCGCCCTCTGGGTGTGCATCGCCCTTTCGTTCTCGGTCGCGATCTACCTGCTCCATCCCAACGGCAAGACCGTGGTCATGGAGTACATCTCGGGTTACCTCACCGAGTATTCGCTGTCCGTTGACAACCTCTTCGTCTTCATCCTCATCTTCTCGCTGATGGGGGTGAAGGAGGTCGCCCAGCCGAAGCTCATCAAACTCGGCATCTATCTCTCGATCGTCCTCCGAATCATCTTCATCGTGTTCGGCATCGCTCTCGTCGAGCGATTCCATTGGTTGCTCTACCTCTTTGGCGCCGTGCTGGTCTGGACCGCCTGGAAGATGATCTCGAGCGAAGAGGACGATCAAGTGCAGCCGGAGAAGAACCTACTCTACCGCGCCGCCTCGAAGCTCCTCCCGCTCCATAACGACCCGCAGGAGAACAAGCGCCTGTTCGCTCGCTACGAAGGCAAGCTCTTCATCACACCGTTCTTCCTCGTGTTCGTCGTGATCGGCAGCACCGACGTGCTCTTCGCGGTCGATTCGATCCCTGCGATCATGGGCATCAGCCAGGACCCGTTCGTGGTGCTCACCTCGAACATCTTCGCCGTGCTCGGCCTGAACTCCCTCTTCTTCGCCATCCGCGGCATCATGGGCATGTTCCGCTTCCTCAAACACGGCGTGAGCATCATCCTCTTCTTCATCGGCGGGAAAATGATCGTGCCCGGCCTCGGCAAAGCCCTCATGTTCCTCGGGGCTCACACTGTCGGCACCAAGCTCGAGGGCACCGAGCACTGGTTCAAGCTCCACACCTCCGCCTCGCTCCTCGTGATCGGCTTGGTGCTCTTCGTCTCCATCGTCATGTCCATCTGGTACGAAAAGGACGCACACCCGGATTTGCCAGAAAAGCAATAACCCCGGTCCCCCTCCCCCTATGGACAATCTCACCTTCGGCCTGACCATGCTGCTGGTCGGCATGGGCGGCACACTGCTCACCTTGTTCATCGTCACGGTCTGCATCCGCGCGCTGACGACGCTCTTCCGCCCCTCGGCCGAGTCCCGCGACCAGGAGTAACCCGCCATGCTCGACGCCATCCTCAATGGACTCGCCGCACTGGTCTCCGGATTCGCCCATCTCGGCGGCGCCAACCTCATCATGCTCGCGATCGCGGGGGTGATGTTCTACCTCGCCATCGCCAAGGACGTAGAGCCGCTGCTCCTGCTCCCGATCGCGTTCGGCTGCTTCCTCGTAAACCTCCCGCTCAGCGAGGTCATGCACCAGGAAGGCGTGCTGCGCACGATGTACGAGATGGGCATCGGCAACGAACTTTTCCCGCTGCTCATCTTTGTCGGCATCGGCTCGATGACCGACTTCAAGCCGCTCCTCGCCGAACCGAAGCTCCTGCTCTTCGGCGCCGCCGGCCAACTCGGGATCTTCGCCACATTGCTGCTGGCGCTCCTCATCCTGCCCTTCGTGCCCGGCGTGAACCCCGCCAACATCAAGGAAACCGCCGTCTCGATCGCCGCCATCGGCGCCTGCGACGGCCCGACGGTCATCTACGTTTCCAACATGTTCGCCGGCCTCGGCAAGATCGACACCGCCATGGTCGGCGCGCTCGCCGTCGCCGCCTACTCCTACATGGCCCTCGTGCCGATCATCCAGCCGCCGATCATGCGCGCGCTCACGACGCACAAGGAGCGCATCGTCAAAATGCCCACCGTCGAAGGCAAAGTCTCCCAGACCGCGCTCATCGCCTTCCCGCTCGTCGTCACGCTGCTCACCGGCCTCATCGCCCCGAAAGGTCTGCCGCTCATGGGGATGATCATGCTGGGCAATTTCATGAAGGTCACCGGTGCCGTCTCGCGCCTCACCAAGGCCAGCGAGAACGAGATCGCCAACGTCTCCACGCTCTTCCTCGGACTCGCGATCGGCGGCACCATGGAAGGCACGCAGTTCCTCAAACTCCAAACCTTGCTCGTCTTCGGGCTCGGGCTCGTCGCCATCACGATCGACACCGTCGGCGGCATTCTCCTCGGCAAGCTCTGGTACGTGCTCTCCGGCGGCAGGATGAACCCGCTCGTCGGCGCCGCCGGCATCTCCGCCTACCCGATGGCCGCCCGTCTCGTGCAGAACGAGGGCCAGCGTTGGAACAAGCACAACTTCCTCCTCATGCACGCCATGGGCGCCAACACAGGCGGTCAGGTCGGCTCCGTGATGGCCGCCGCCATCATGCTCGGCGTCCTCAAAGGACTCGGCGTCATCCCCTGATTACCATTACATGAGCGGCTCCGTCCAGCTTCCGCCATCCGCCATCGCCTCGGCAACCGACGCCGAAGGCTGGACGCTTCGGGAACTGGACGAAGTCGACTCGACGAACCGCCACGCCGCCGCCCTGCCCCCGTGGACGGCCGTCACCGCCCGCACCCAGAGCGCCGGCCGCGGCCGCCACGACCGGCATTGGGTTTCCGATACCGGAGGGCTCTGGCTCTCCGCCGTCGTCCCGGCGACCGGCCCCGCCGAGCGCTGGTCGCTCCTGCCTCTCGCCGCCGGACTCGCGCTCTGCGAGGCATTCACCGCCCTCGGCCTCGCCGGCCACCGGCTCCGCTGGCCTAACGACATCATGGTCGGCCGCGCCAAACTCGCCGGCATCCTCGTCGAACGTTTCCGCCCCGACACCGCCGTCGTCGGCCTCGGCATCAACTACGCCAACCGCCCCGAAGCCGCCGCCCCCGAGCTCGCCGGCTCCGTCGCGCGTCTCACCGATCTGCTCGCCGTCCCGCCTGCGCTCCCGGCGCTGCGCGACACCGTCCTCTCCGCTCTGCGCCGCGCGCACGGCCTGCTCGCAGCCCACGACTCCGCCGCACTCGTCACCGCCCTGATGCCGTACTGGCGTCGGTTACCCGTCGACGTGACCCTCCGTCCCGACGGGGAAAAGTGCTCAGGAACCTTCGTCGGCGTTGACCCCGACGGGCGGCTCCTGCTCCAATCTCCAGTTGGACTGCGCTCGCTCGCTCCACACGAGGTCGAGCTGCTCCGCGAAGATCTTCCGCCCGATACCGACTTAACATGAGCAAATCGTTCCCGATCCTGACGCCCGATGAAGCGGCGTCCTTCATCAAGAACGGCGAGACCATTGGTTTCTCCGGCTTCACGCCCGCCGGCGCCGCCAAGGTCATTCCGAAGGCGCTCGCTGCCCGCGCCCGCAAGGAGCACGAGGCCGGCCGCCCCTTCAAGGTCGCCGTCGTCACCGGCGCCTCCACCGGCGACTCGCTCGACGGTGAGCTCGCCCGCGCCGAAGCGATCTCCTGGCGCACGCCGTACCAGAGCAACAAGTCGCTCCGCGACAGCATCAACACCGGCAAGACGAAGTTCTTCGACATGCACCTCTCGCACCTCGCGCAGCAGGTGCGTTGCGGGTTCCTCGGCCAGTTCGACTGGGCCATCGTCGAGGCCGCCGACATCACGGCCGACGGCCAGATCGTCCTCAGCACCTCGGTCGGCGCGGCGCCCACGTTCCTGCGCAGCGCGAAGAAGATCCTCGTCGAGCTGAACCGTTTCCACTCCCCGCGCCTCTGCGGCTTCCACGATATCTACGAGCCGCTCGATCCGCCGCACCGCCAGCCCATTCCGATCGTCCGCCCCTCCGACCGTATCGGCACGCCCACCGTGAAGGTGGATCCATCCAAGATCGTCGGCATCGTCGAAACGAACGCCCCCGACGAGGTCGGCGGCTTCGAACCGGCCGACGAGGTCACCAACAAGATCGGTCAGAACGTCGCCGAGTTCCTCGCCAACGAAATCGCCGTCGGCCGCGTGCCGCGCGAGTTCCTCCCCCTCCAGTCCGGCGTGGGCAACATCGCCAACGCCGTCCTCGGCGCCCTCGGCGAGAACAACGATATCCCGCCGTTCCAGATGTTCTCTGAGGTCATCCAGGACTCCGTCATCTCCCTCGTGCGCTCCGGCAAGGTGAAGTTCGTCACCGGCACCTCCCTCACGATCGGCAAGGACGTGTTGTCCAAGTTCTACGAGGACCTCGAGTTCTTCCGCCCGCGCGTGCTGCTCCGCCCGCAGGAGATCACGAACAACCCCGAGCTCGTCCGCCGCCTCGGCATCATCACCGTCAACACCGCCATCGAGGTCGACATCTTCGGCAACGTGAACTCGACCCACATCATGGGCTCGAACCTCATGAACGGCATCGGCGGCTCCGGCGACTTCACCCGCAACGCTTACATCTCGATCTTCACCTGCCCGTCGTCGGCCAAGGGCGGCAAGATCTCCACCATCGTCCCGCTCGTCTCGCACATGGACCACAGCGAGCACTCCGTGCAGGTCGTCGTCACCGAGCATGGCGTCGCCGATCTCCGCGGCAAGGACCCGATCGAGCGCGCCCACCTCATCGTCGAGAAGTGCGCCGACCCGATCTTCCGCGACCAGCTCATGCGCTACGTGCGCGCCACCGAGCACGGCCACACGCCGCAGACGCTCGGCAACGCGTTCCTCATGCACCAGCAGTTCTTGAAGACTGGCGACATGAGAGGCGTCGTCTGGCAGTCCTGAAACAACTCGAACGGCGCGGCGCTTGAAGCCGCGCCGTTCGTCTATCCGCCCCTGCGTTCTTTGCTCCTGCCCCTTTCTGCGGTCCGCCCCATGATCTAGCCCAGTCCGCCCCACACGCGGCTACCCCCGCGGCACAGTTCGACGGTTTTCTTCATCAGCCCGTTCCC
This sequence comes from Opitutaceae bacterium, assembly GCA_035298965.1. Classification (GTDB taxonomy): domain Bacteria; phylum Verrucomicrobiota; class Verrucomicrobiia; order Opitutales; family Opitutaceae; genus CAJCBL01. Next base: position 5,271 of record DATGXO010000070.1, read on the forward strand.
CAAATGAAAGTTAACCTGTACCTGTCCGTCATCCCCGAGGCGCTCATCGCCTCGCATCTCGCGCCAGAGGAGTTCGGCAACTACTACGCCGTCGGCTCCCAGAAGCGCTCGCGTGGTCAAGCGATGTTCTTCGAGGTGGATCCTTCGTTCGAGAGCGAATACCTCCGCCTCGACGAGGCCGAAAAACGCTGCGTGCCGCACGAGGACGGCAGCCCTCGGCGCTCCAGCTACCTCTCGATCTACCGCGCCCTCGAGCACGTGCCGCTCTCCGCCCTCGGCAAGCTCTACCTCTCGACGGATGATGGACGGGTCCTCGGCGTCGCACGGCGCACCGAGCAGCAACCATCCGCTCCGGAAGGCGGCCTCCATCTCTATCAGGAGATCTGCCCCGTCACTCCCCGTGTCGCCAGCAAGCTGGCACCGCAGGAATTCGCCGCCTACATCACCGATCGGAAGAACCCCGTCTCAGTCGAGAAGATCGTCTTCGCCGAGCTCCGCCTCGACGCGCTCGCGAGCGATCCCGAAAAAGGTCCGGCTTCGAATCTCCCCTACGCGAATCTCGACCACCTGCGCGATTGCCTGAAGGAACTGCGCAACCGCTACGCGAAGCCCACCAAAGTCGTCGCGCGCGACACCACCGCTTCGATCCTCTATCGCACCGTGCTCGGCGGCTTCTACGTGGCCGACCGCACCGGCATCGCCTACTACCCGCTCCCCGGCCGCGAGGATCTCGAGTCCGTCCACTACGCTTGGTGGCGCTCGGCGAACAGCAGTTACCTCACCTGAGCGCGCGTCGCTGCGCACCCGCTCTCCAACCTTCATCCGCACCCCATTTCCCCAATGTTGCTGCACTGGCTCCTCTCCAAACCGCAGGGCCGCACCAAGACGGTCCTGCTCGGCTGCGCCGCCGCCGCGTTCCTCGGCGGCTTCGTGTCGCTGCCGCTCTTCGCGCAAACTGGATCGACAATCGAGCACAGCGCCCCGGTCCACGTCTTCTCGCCCTTCGCCCTCTTCAACGACGCCCGCTACACCTCGATGGAGCGCGTCGCCCTGCTGATCGTGCTCGGCATCGCGATCGCCGGCCTCGTCTACGGCCTGCTGCTTGCCAAGCAGGTCAAGGACGCCGACGCCGGCACTCCCAAGATGCAGGCCGTCGCCGAGGCGGTGCGCGAAGGCGCCAACGCCTATCTCTCCGCCCAGTTCCGCAAGATCGGCATCCTCATCGTCGTCATCACCGGCATCCTGTATTTCACCACGCCGAGCGCCGACCAGTGGTTCAAGTTCGGCCGCGCCGGCGCCTTCCTGATCGGCTCCATCTTCAGTTGGGCCGTCGGCTTCGTCGGCATGCGCCTGGCCACCATCGGCAACCTCCGCGTCGCCGCCGCCGCCCGCCGCTCCTACGGCGAGGCGATGCAGCTCGGCTACCGCACCGGCACCGTTACCGGCATGCTCACCGACGGCCTCGGCCTGCTCGGCGGTACCCTGATCTTCCTCGTCTACGGCGAACAGGCCTATGAGGCGCTCCTCGGCTTCGGCTTCGGCGGCACGCTCCTCGCGCTGTTCATGCGCGTGGGCGGCGGCATCTATACCAAGGCCGCCGATGTCGGCGCCGACCTCGTTGGCAAGATCGAGAAGAACATCCCCGAGGACGACCCGCGCAACGCCGCCACCATCGCCGACAACGTGGGCGACAACGTGGGCGACTGCGCCGGTATGGCGGCCGACATTTTCGAGTCCTACGAAGTCACCATCGTCGCCGCCATGATCCTCGGCCTCGCGACCTTCGGCCACAAGGGCGTCATCTTCCCGCTCCTCGTCCGCGGTATCGGCGTCTTGGGTTCGATCATCTCCACCTACACCGTCAAGGCCGGCCCCAACGACACCTCCGACACCGCCCTGAAATCCGTCCACAACGGCTTCTGGATCGGTTCGTTCATCTCCGTCGTCGGCTTCTTCGTCCTCGGCTGGTTCTACCTGCGCTTCGACGCCGCCTATTTCTCCGGCAACCCGATGGCCGCACAGGGCTTCGCCGGCGGCGATCCCGCCAATCTCCCCGTGTGGGCCAACTTCGGCGTCGCCGGCCTCGACATGCGCCCGGCGCTCACCTGCCTCATCGGCGTCATCCTCGCCATCGCCCTCAACAAAGTCACCAGCTACTTCACCCACACCTCCCACGCCCCGGTGAAGTCCCTCGCGAAAGCCTGCCAGACCGGCCACGCGACGAACATCATCCAGGGGTTTGCCGTCGGTTACGAAAGCGCCGTCGCCGCCGCGATCGTCATCGGTGCGTCAATTTTCCTCTCGTACCTCTGCTACACTGGCACCCCGCCGCTGTTCATCGCCTACGGTGTCGCCATGACCGGCATCGGCATGCTCACGCTCACCGGCAACACCATCTCGATGGACGTCTTCGGCCCCGTCGCCGACAACGCCAACGGTATCGGCGAGATGGGTTACGACCCCGAGGAGATGGAGAAGGAACAACCCGGCTCCTTCAAACGCGCCCGGCAGATCCTCGCCGACCTCGATGCCGTGGGTAACACCACCAAGGCCGAGACCAAGGGCATCGCGATCGGCTCCGCCGTGATCGCCGCCGTGTCGCTCTTCGCCTCGTTCATCGCTGTCATCGCCGTCGGCTCCGAGGAGAAGATCAACCTCATGACGACCGAGCAGTACCTCGCCGAGGCGGGCAAGCTCACCGTCGCGCATCCGATGGTTTTCATCGGCCTGCTCATCGGCGGCGCCGTGCCGTTCCTCTTCAGCTCGATGCTCATTCGCGCCGTGGGCCGCGCCGCGTTCCTCATCGTCGGCGAATGCCGCGTGCAGTTCCGCGATCAGGAAATCTGGGCCGGCACCAAGAAGCCCAACTACGGCCGCGTCGTCGACATCTGCACCGTCGCCGCGCAGAAGGAACTCATCGGCCCCGGCTTCCTCGGTATCTTCACGCCGGTCCTCGTCGGCTTCCTCCTCGGCACGCAGGCCCTCGGCGGTTTCCTCGCCGGCACGATCCTCTCCGGTCTCCTGCTCGCCGTGTTCATGGCCAACGCCGGCGGCGCGTGGGACAACGCCAAGAAATTCATCGAGGACGGCAACTACGGCGGCAAGGGCTCCGAGTCCCACAAGGCCGCCGTCACCGGCGACACCGTGGGCGACCCGCTCAAGGACACCGCCGGCCCGGCCGTGAACCCGCTGATCAAAGTGATGAACATGGTCAGCCTGCTCACCCTCGGCCTCGTGATGCACTACAACGTCATCGACCCCAAAGTCGCCGCAGGCGATCCCGCGGCGACCGCCCGGGCGGTGGGCATCGTGATTTCTTTCGTCGCGCTCGCCGCCATCATCTGGGCCGTCTGGCAGAGCAAACGCGAGACGCCCGAGATGATGGAGTCCGAGTTGCAGAACCGCTGACCACTTCGGAAACGATTCGCTCCACGAGACGGCGCCCTTCCGGCGCCGTCTTTTTTGTTCCGCCGCCGCGAACGCGCATTCGCGTTTTCGACCGGATTTTTCCGACTCCGTCGTGCGCCGGCTCTTGCTTTCGCTCCCTGCTTCCGCCTCATTCCACCGCGGGTTCGGAGACGCGGTCTCCGAAGGCAATCGAGACGGTCGGGCCGCCGTTTCACCAACGCTCCGTCGCATGCGTCCGTCCACCGCCAATCTGCTCTTCGCGATCGTCATTCTCCTCGGCTTTGCGGCGCCCTCCCACGCCGATGTCCTGAAGCTGGCCAACGGCGACCTGCTCCAGGGGAAACTCGTGAAACGCGAAGCCGGCATGATCCGCTGGGAACACCCGCAACTCGGCCTCCTCTCCGTCTCCGAGACCTCCGCCACCATCCTGACCTCGCCCGAGCCCGCCGCACCGGAGATCGCGATCGTCCCCGTCCCCGGCGCCGCCGCGAAACCACCCTCGGCCCAGAAAGCCGCCGCCGCACAAAAGCCCGCCGAGCCGCCCGCCCCTCGCTGGCGCACGGTCGTCGAGTCCGGCGTGAGCGTGCAATCCGGCCGCAATGATCGCACCGACATCAACCTGCGCGCCGAGTCGACCTTCAAACGCCGCCGCAACGAATTCCGCCTCCAGACGCGTTATGCGTACTCCGAAGCCAACGACACCGTCACCTCCGAGCGCACCGACGGCTCGCTGCGTTGGCGCCGCGAGATCAGCGACCGCTGGTTCGGCCAGACCTCCGCCACCTACTATTCGTCCGAGCTCAAGGGCATCGACCATAACGTCGAGCAGAACCTCGGCCTCGGCTACCGCCTCGCGAAATCCGAGCGCACCTCCGCCTCGGTCGGCGCCGGCGTGACCGGCCAATACCGCGAGGTCGTCGGCGCCTCCCCGGAAAACAGCCTCTTCGGCGAGATTTTCCAGGACTTCGCGCTCAAGCTCTCCCCACGCCTCGAGCTGGGCGAAGAGTTCGCCGCCAACTATTCGCCCAGCGGTCGCGGCATCCGCATCCTGCCCAACGGCCAGGTGCAGATCATCAACACCGACGTGACCAACTATACCTTCGCGCTGAAATCGTTTCTCCGCGGCAAGATCACCGAGACGCTCAGCCTCGCGCTCCGCTACGAGTACGAGTTCGACAACACCTACGTGAGCGGCAGCGAAAAGGGCGACCAGCGCGTCACCACCACGATCGGCTACGCCTTCTGAGGCGCCGGCGGGCGCCGCGGGCCGCTTCCCGCTCGCATCTCCGGCTTTCGGGCACATCCTTCCGCCACACGCCCCGCGCCGCCCGTGGCTTCGAAGAACCGCAAGCTCCCGCCGCTTCCGCTCCAACCCGACGTTTGGCCCACCCTCGTGCGGCCGGGCAGCCGCGTGTTCCTCGGCTCATACGCCGCCACGCCGCTCGCGTTGATCAACTCGCTGCTCGCACGGCCCGAGCACCTCGTCGACGTCGAGTTGGTCCATCTCCTCACGCTCGGCGAAGCCCCGTGGGTCGACGAACGCCTCCACGGCCATGTCGACGCCAACGCGCTCTACCTCGGCCCCGGGCTCCAGCAAGCGCTAGCCGCCGGCCACGCCGACTACACCCCGGCCTACGCGTTCGAGATTCCGTCGCTCTTCCGCCAGCGTATCCTCGCGCTCGATGTCGCGCTCGTCCAAGTCACTCCGCCCGACAAGTCCGGTCGCTGCTCCCTCGGCATCTCGTGCGACATCACCCGCGCCGCCGTCGACACCGCCCCGCTCGTCGTCGCGCAGGTGAACCCGCGTCTCCCGCGCACCGCCGGCGAGACTCTCGTCGAGTGGACGCGCTTCGCCGCCGTGCTCGACGCACCCGCCGAACTCCCCGAGGTCGTCGGCCCCGCACCCGATGAGATCGACAACCGCATCGCCGGCCATGTCGCGCTGCTCATCGAGGACGAGAGCACACTCCGCATCGGCTCCACGGCACCCGCCACCGCGATCGCCGCCGCGCTGCGCGCGCACCAGCATCTCGGCATCCACTCCGACCGGCTCGGCAACTCGTTGCATGCGCTCCTCGAATCCGGCGCCGTCACGAATCGGCGCAAGGGCCAGCACAACGGCGTCTCCGTCGCCGCCTATGCCGTCGGCTCGCGCGCACTCTACGACTTCGTCGACGGCAACAAAAAGGTTCTCTTCCTCCCGAGTGACTACGTGAATCACCCCGCCACGATCGCGCTCAACCGCCGCATGGTTGCGATCGCCGGCGCGCAGCAGGTCGATCTCACCGGCCAGGTCGTCGACGATTCCATCGGCCACAAATTCGTCGGCGGCTTCGGCGGCCAGACCGACTTTCTCCGCGGCGCCGCGCTCTGCCCCGACGGCCGCCCCATCGTCGCGCTGCGCAGCACCGCGCCCGACGGCTCCTCGCGCATCGTCACCGACCTCATGCCCGGCTCCGGCGTCGTCGCCTCGCGCGGGGATGTCCACTACGTGGTGACGGAATACGGTGTCGCCACGCTGCGCGGCCGTAGCATCCGCGAACGCGCACTCGAGCTCGTCCAGATCGCCCATCCCGACCACCGCGCCGATCTCCTCGCCGTCGCCAAGGCCCGCCGTTGGGTGCCCGTCTACGAGAAGCCCGACGCACCCACCGCTCGCCGCGCCGATGGTCTCGCGCCCGCGAAACTCGTCCTGAAGAAGGAGCGCTACGTCCTCCGCCCGCTTCAGCCCTCCGACGAGCGCCGGCTCCAGGAGTTCTTCTATTCGCACACGCAGGAGACGATCCAGTCGCGCTACGGCTACATGGTGAGCCGCATGAGCCGCGAACGCGCCTACGAACTCGTGAATGTCGACCAAACCCGCGACCTCGCCCTCGGCGTGCTCGAGGTGCAGGGCCCGCGCGAGGTGATCCACGCCGTCGGCCGCTATTATCTCGATACGGAGGGACGGAGCGCCGAGGTCGCCTTCGTCACCCGCGAGAGCAAACGCCGCTGCGGTCTCGCCCGCGCCCTGTTCGAGCGCCTCCGCACCGAAGCGAAGAAACGCGGCCTCGTCTCGCTCCACGCGCAAGTTGCTCCCGAGAACACCGCCATGCTCGGCCTCTTCCAGAGCGTTCCCCACAAGCTCGCACGCATTCCCGGCACCAACGCCGTCCACGTCGAGATGCCGCTGTAGCTCGCGGCGCGCTCGGCGGCATGCAGGGAATCTGGCACTCACAAACTCAGGAACGGACTGCGAAGCAGGATCCGTGTGCCGAAGCCCGCCAAGGGTTTTGGTCCGACGCGGATACCGGCAACAACTACTCCACCGCCACCCGCCGCACGCCGGTCGCACCGACCTCGTAAACCGCGAGCCTGCTGGACGGCGCCACGGTAAATCTCACGTCGCGGCAGGTCATCGCGCCGCCGACCGTCGCACCGGGCTCGATCGGCATCGCCAGCACGAGTGTGTTGCCGCCCTCACCGGGCACGGCGCTCACGTAAGCTCCCGGCAGACGCGTGAGCGGAGATGGCAAGTGCAACGACTCGATCAGCTCCGGCAGTTGCGCGGCGTCGTCGGGCGTCTTGAACGCGACCGCCGCCTCCGGCAGCGCGATGGCCGCGCCGTCGAGCGTGACGGTCGGCAGTTCCTCAGTGAAATGGATCGGGAACTTTGCGGCGAGCAGCGCCCGCACTTGCGCGAGCCCGGCGGCACTGAGGACGCGCGCGTGCGGCAGCACCACCGCGCGGTAGCGTTGGCCGCGCACGACGAACGCGCCGGCCTCGATTTTCCCTTCGGCGAAGAACGCCTCCGAAATCGCGTCGGCGCCGATGCCGGCGGCGGGCATTGCGCCGACGAGACGGTTCACGCGGTTGATGAGCGCGTCGTTCTCCGGTTCGCGGCCGACGAGCACCGCCGGCACCGGATAAACGACGGCGACCTCGGCAAACGGTAACCGATATCCGGTGACTGCGTGCACGCGGCGCGTTTTCTCGATCCAGCCGGGCAGCAGCGGCCAGGTGGGATGATCCGGAAAACCCGGGCCGAAATCCCGCCCGCCACCGATCGCGCCGGTGGAGCCGTAGGAATGCTGGAGCCACTGGTTCGAGAACAGCGGCATGAGGTCGTTCCAGTACGCGGCGACCTCCGGGCCGTACTTCACGCCCCAGCGGTTGTAGAATGCTTTTCCGCTGCGCGAGAATCGCGCGAGGCTGGCGGCCTGGATCATGTAGGAAACCTGCTCGAACTTCCGCGCGAGCGACCCGGAGAAGTAGCCCTCAAAGCCGCTGTCGTCGGTGTAGCCGGCGTCGACGGCCTCCAGCCCCCGCCAAGGATCGGCCGAGCCGTGGTAGATGTTGTCGGGCATGCTGTGCCAGTTGTGGTGGATGCCCATGCGCAGTGGCCCGAAACGTTCTTCGCCCGCCTGCCAGAAGCGCCGTTCGGCGCCGAACACGTAGTCCATCACGAGCTGGAAATAATCGTGCCGCACGCGCCGGTGGCTGCCGTCGTCGAGCGCGAGCAGCGATGCGTGCAGTTTCTCCTTCAGGTCGTAACCGTACTTCGCGCGGAAGTCGGCGTAGATGCGGTCGCTGATCGCGTACTGGCCGAACTGGAGCGTGTAGCCGGGCTCGTCCCACCAGAAGCCGTCGAACGCGATGCCGCGTGCCTTGTAGCGGTCGAGCAGCGCGAGCATGCGCTTCTCATGCTCGGGCGCGTCGAACGCGTAGAGGTTCGTCATGAAGCGTGGAAACGCCACGACCCACCACTCGCCCGGCGGCAACTCGACGCGACCGAAGACCTCCACGTAGCTGAGCGCGCGGTTCACAAAGAGGTGGTGCCCCGGGGTGATGTCGTGCACGGAGTCGGCGAGCACCTTTCCGTCGCCGCATCTGCGGTACGCGACGACGCGATCGACGCCGGTCGGGTTGAACCAGAGACTCACCTCGGTGAGCATGTGGATGTCGCGCCGCACGGGATAGTTGAACCGAAGCGAATAGCGCCCGCCCAGGACGCGGCATTCGTTCAGCAACTGCCGCGCGGGATCCAGTTCCCTCGAATCCGCCGCCGGCCGCTTCGCCATGAAATCAAGCCCGGTGAGCAGCACCTCGGCGCCGTAGCCGGTCTCCGTCACGATTGGATGCGCGGCAAAACGCGGATCCGGTCCCCAGATGAACTCGATGCCCTCGCGCCGGCACGCCTCGCTCGCGAGCTGCACGGCGGCGGTCATCTCCTCGTCGAAGAGGTGGTAGCGCGTGGCGCGCGGCATCGTGAAGAGCCCGTCGAAGCCCGCCGCCTTCAGGTCGCGCAATTCGGCGAGCAACACCTCGGGGTTCTCGATTTCGCGGTCCTGCCATGTCCAGAACATGGTGGCGAACGGCCCGCGGGTTGGCGCCGCCGCCGTCGTGGCGGACTGCGCGAAAACCCGCGCAGCGCCGACGGCGATCGCCAACGCCAGCGACAACCAGAACAGGGGAAACGTTCTCATGGGGTGGTCTTTCCCGCGGGCCACGACCACGCGGACCGACGGGCCAGCGAGCAAACTCCTACTGCGTGTCGGCGCGACTCGCGAACCGTGCGCCTTGTTGACCAGCGACGATCGCCCGGGGTGCGGCTGCGGATGACGCGGGAGCCTTGCCGGCTCTCGCTACACCGCACGCTGTGCCGGATGCAAACGCCGCCGGGTCACTTCACCCGCCGCAGGCGAAACGCGCCTGCGCCGTCGTGCGAATGCTCCCACGGCCGGCCGGCCGCCGCTTCCTCGAGCACAAAACCGCCGCCGGCATCGCTCGCGAGGAAGTCGTCGACTACCTCGGCGTTCTCCTCCGGTTCGAGACTGCAGGTCGAATAGACCAGCTTCCCGCCCGGCCGCACGAAGCGCGACGCCGCGGCCAGCATCCGGCCCTGCACTTCGGCGAGCTGCGTGAACTCGTCGGGCTTGAGCCGCCACTTGGCGTCAACGCGGTGCCGCATCACTCCGGTGTTCGAACACGGCACGTCGATGAACACGCCGTCGAACTGCGCCGGCTGTCCGCGCGCGGCGAGTTCGTCGGCCGTGAGGGCGAGCACATCCGCGCCGACGAGCGTCACCTCCGTCTTGAGTCCGGCGGCGCGCCAACGGGCGACGTTTTCCTCGAAACGTTTCATCCTGCCGCCGGCACGATCCACGGCCACGATGCGGCCGCCGCCCATGAGATCGGCGAGCTGGAGCGTCTTGCCGCCGGGCGCGGCGCAGAGCTCGAGCCAGGTCTCGCCCACCGCGGGCGCCGCGAGCGTCGGAGCCAGGCGTGTCGCCGGATCTTGGAGATAGCATTCGCCCGCCGCGAGCGCCGTCTGGATATCCGCCCAATGCCCATGCGCGAGCCGATACCAGCCCGGCCACGGCGTGGACTCGACGCCCTCCGGCGGCGCCCCGGCCGCGCGCCAACGCAGATGCACGTGGGCGGTGGACTGGTTCCACTCGAGCAAGCGGCGCGTCGCCTCGGCGCCGAATTCGTCACGCCAACGTTTCACCAGCCACGTCGGGTGACTGAAGTACGCCGCCAGCTCCTCGGCGGTCGCCGCGTCCGCGGGCACGGGAGTATTGCGCAGGATCGGCGCGGCGCGGCGCAGCACCGCGTTCACAAGTCCGGCCTCGGGCGCGCTCAACAGGCGCTTCGCCTGCTCGACGGCGTTGTCGACGATCACGGCGCTGGCCGCGTCGGGGCTTTCGATCAACTCGGCGCCGGCGATGGCGAGCAGCGCGAGCAGACGCGCCCGCGGCGCGCGCTGGATCAACGGCCGCACGGCTTCGTCGATGCGCCGCCAATGCCGCACCGCCGCATAGAAAAGGTTCTGCGCCGGCCCGCGATCGGCCGCACCGCCCGCGAGATCGCTCAGCAGATGATCCGCGCGCCCCTGCCCTTCCTTCCAACCAGCGACCAGCGCGACGGCGAGCGACCACGTCTCCGCCGTCGAGGGTCCGCGTCCCGCGCGTGGCGCCAAAGCTCCGCGCGCGCGGTCTGCCGGGCGAACGCCGGCGGGAAGTTGTCGAGACGGGAAACGATGCGGTCCGGACTCCATGGCGCGGGATGAGACACAGTTTGACATCGCCGCGCAATAGCCGCCAAATCGTTCCCTTCCGCAATTCGACCAAGATTTTATGAACGCTGAAGCCGTCCAAGATTTGATCTCCCAGAAGCCCGACCTGAAGCCGTCCAAGGCCAAGCTCGAGGCGATGAAGTCCGGAGCATACTGCGTGCATCGCAGCTGGGGCTTCGGCCGCATCAAATCGTACGACGCCGCCAACCGGAAGCTCCTCATCGATTTCGAGGGCAAGCCCGGCCATCCGATGGATCCGGCGTTCTGCGTCACGACGCTCGAGATTCTCCCCGAGAAACACCTTCTCGTGCGCAAGCAGACGGAGTCCGCGAAGATTCAGGATCTCATCGAGAACAATCCCGCGCAGCTCGTCGTCGAAGCGCTCGCGACCTATCCGAACAACGCCGCCACGGGCGTGGAGCTCGAGAATCTCTTCAGCAGCGTGATCGGCGCCGAGAAATTCAAGCGTTGGTGGACCGGCGCCAAGAAGCACCTCACCGGCGACCCGCGCGTCGCCGTGCCGGCCAAGCGCACCGAAGTCTACGTCCTGCGCGACGAACCGGTGAACGTCGAGGACGAGCTCGTCGAGCAGTTCAAGAACACGCGTTCCCCGCGCCGCCGCCTCCAGATCGCGGCAGATCTCCTGGGCACCGCGAAGAAGAAGGACCTCAAGCCCGTCGCCGCCGGCCTTCTCGCCGATGTCACCGCGATCGTGAAGGACACGCAGGGCCTCGAGCTGGCCGAGCGCCTCCACGGCGCCTGGGTCCGCAACGATCTCGCCACCATCGCTGGTGAAGATGTCGCCGCCCTCGAGCCTAAGGTCGAGGAACTCGTCGCCAACGAGCGCGACCTGCCGACGATCGCCGAGAAGCTTCCGACCGGTTACCACGTCCGCCTGCTCGAGCTCATCCACGCCGCGCACCCGACGGCCTGGAAGGAGATCGTGTTCAACCTGCTCAAGCTCAGCTCGGGCAAGTTCACGACCGAGTGCGTGAATTTCCTCATCGACCACGACGCGGGCCCCGAGATCACCGCCACGTTCCAGCGCTGGCAGGTCGAGCAGAACCTCCGCGCCCCGGTTCTCCTCTGGATCGTGAAGAACCGCACGACCCGGAAGTTCTCCCGCCTCCTCAACGAGCTCATCGGGCCGCGCCTGCTCACCGCCATCCTCTTCGCCATCGATTACGAGGCGCTCCAGACCGCCGGCGCCCGCCGCATGCCGCTCGCCGACATCCTCAGCGACGACGCCGACCTCATCCCCGATCTCCTCTCCACCGCCGATCCGGAGACCGCGCGCGATCTCGCGAACACGCTCCTCCTCAACCAAGGCTTCGAGGAGCTCACGAAGAAGTCGCTGCTCGCCCGCTTCATCAAACTCTTCCCCGGCATCCAATCGCTCGTCGCCAGCGACGACAGCGACAAGGGCGAGGCGCTCCTCGTTTCGAAGGAGAGCCACGACCGCAAGCGCGAGGAGTACGACACCATCGTCACCAAGAAGATTCCCGAGAACTCCAAGGCCATCGCTGCCGCTCGCGAGCACGGCGACCTCAAGGAGAACTCCGAATACAAGATGGCGAAACAGGACCAGTCCCTCCTCCTCGCCCAGAAGGGCCAGCTCGAACGCGAGCTCGGCAACGCCCGCGTGACCGACTTCAAGGACGTCACCACACAGGCGGTCGGCGTGGGCTCGGTCGTCGAGCTCCGCGATCTCGCCGCCAAGAAGGTCGTCACCTACTCGATCCTCGGCGCGTGGGACAGCGCCCCCGAGAACAACGTCATGTCGTACAAGACCCCGCTCGGTCAGGCGCTCCTGTCCAAGAAGGTCGGCGACGAAGTGAAGGTGAAGATCGGCGGCGAAGAGCACTCCTACGCCATCCAGGCGATCCGCCGTTACGTCGACGGCAAGTAAGTCGCCACTCCGCTGCGTCAGTTTTCAGCCGCCGCGTTCCGCTAAGGAGCGCGGCGGTTTTGTTTCTCTATGTCGCCGCCGCTGCGCATTCCGCCACAGCGCACTCGGAACGACTTCTCTTCACACCTCCACCCAATCGCAAATCGGCAATAGGAAACCGAAAATCCCCCGTGCCCTACTCCAGCCCCAGCACCTGCCGGCCTTCGGTCGACATCATCTGCGGCGTCCATGCCGGATCCCAGACGATGTGCACCTTCGCCTCGGCTACGCCGGGCAACGCCGCGACCTTCGCCCGCGCGTCCTCCGCTATCACCGGTCCCATGCCGCAGCCGGGCGCCGTGAGCGTCATCTTCACCTCGACCAGATGCCGGCCGTCCGGGGTCGGTTCGGCCGCGAGATCGTAGACGAGTCCGAGGTCGACGATGTTGAGCGGAATCTCCGGATCAAAACACGTCTTCAGCGCCGCCCAGACGGCCTGTTCGGAAAACACGGATGCACTCGCGGGCGCCGTCTCCGTTGCCGCCGTCTCCGCTCCGCCGAAGCCTTTCAGCGCCGACACCTGCTCCGGCGCGATCCGGTAGAGCGCACCGCGAGCGCGCACCGTCACGCTGTGGCCCAGCGTCTGCGTGATGATCACGGTCGTGCCGGCGGGAAGCACCGCCGGCGTGCCCGCCGGAATTTCGGCCACGGGGCAGTCGCGCAGGAGGACGCTTTCCTTGTGCATGACGGGAAACGCGGCGCAGGGCTCAGTGGAGCTCCAGCTCGATCGGCAGCCGCAGGTACACGCTGCGCGGATCGTTGAACTGCTCGAGCGTGCGCACCTCGTTCTTCACCCGGCGCGCCAGCTGACCGGGTAGACCTGCGCGCACGAGATTGTCGCTGGATTCCTCGAACAGCTCGCGCAGCACCTCGCCAAACTCCCGTTTGCCAGGGTACTCGCGCAGCCCGAAATTCTTCCCGAGGTTCGCCTTCTCGGCCGCGAACGCGATAGCCGCCTCGAGTCCGCCGAACTCGTCGACCAACCCGAGCCGCTTCGCATCCGTCCCGGACCACACACGACCTTGGGCGATCTCGCGCACGACCGCAGCGTCGAGCTTCCGCCCCTCGGCCACGCGCTCGATGAACGAATCGTAGAGCCAATCGACCATCGTCTGGATGGCCTGCAGCTCCTCCTCGGTCTTCGGCCGCGAGATCGTCTCGGCATCGGCGAACTTGCCGGTCTTCACGATGTCGTAGGAGACGCCGATCTTCTGCGAGAGATCCTTCACGTTGAAAAGCATCCCGATCACGCCGATCGAGCCTGTGATCGTGTTCGGCTCGGCGAAGATCCGGTCGGAATACACCGAGATCCAGTAGCCGCCGGACGCCGCGACCGAGCCCATCGAGACCACGACCGGCTTCTCCTCGCGCAGCAACCGCAGCTCGCGCTGGATCACCTCGCTCGCATTGGCGCTGCCTCCGGGGCTGTTCACACGCAACACCACGGCTTTCACATCGTCGTCCTGCCGCAGCTCGCGCAGCTGGCGCGCGAAACGATCGCCGCCTACTTGGCCCTCATCGGCCCCCTCGCCATCGACGATCACGCCCTCGGCATAAACGATGGCGACCTTGTCGCTGCCCGTGTGGGTCTTCTCCGCGCTCTTCGCGTAGGCGCGCACGCTGATCTGTTTGAAAGTCCGTTCGTCCCCCGCCTTCGTGCGTTTCTTCAGGTCGGCGAGCACCTCGTCCCAATAGGCCGTGCGATCGACAAGCCCGCTCTTCACCGCGATCTCGCCCACCTGGATCTTCGGCTGCTCGATGAGCGCCTGCAGCTGTGCGGGCGAAAGTTTGCGCGCCTCGGCGGACTGCGTGCGGATCTCGTCCCAAACATCGTCGAGCAGCTTCTGCAACGCCTCGCGCGCCTCGGGGCTGAGATCCTTGCGAACCCAGGTCTCGGCGTAACTCTTGTACTTGCCCGAGCGGGTGACCTGCACGCCCACGCCGAGTTTCTCCAACGTGCCGGCGAAGAACACCGGCTCCGATGCCAGGCCCGGCATCCACACGCCGCCGAACGGATGCAGCAGCACCTCCGAGGCGGCCGACATCAGGTAGTAGTCGCGCGTGTCCATGTTTTCCGAGTACGCGATCACGGTCTTGCCGCTCGCGCGGAACTCCTGCAGCGCCTGCCGCAGCTCGCGCAGCGCCGCGTAGCCGCTGCCGTAGTCCTCCGGCATCAGGCTGCCGGTGAGCAGCAGACCCTGGATCCGGTCGTCCTTGCGCGCGGCGCGGAGCGCCTCGAGCACCAGCCGCAGCTGGAGCCGGTTGCCGTCGGCGCCGAGCAACCCCGCGAGTTTCCCGCCGCCCTCGAACGGCGAAGGCGCGTCCGTGATGTTCGTGCTCAGGTCGAGCACGAGGAACGACCCCTTCTCGACCGTCTGCTGGGGCTGCTGTTGTCCGAGCGCCGCCATCATCATCATGCCGGCGAACATCAGGAAGAACCCGCCGAAAACGAAGACCGCCAGCGCCAGGAGCGTGCCGAAGAAACTCGCGAAAAACGACTTCATGTGGGGCCCGACCGTATGCACGCCTCCCCGCCCGGCAATAGCTGAAAAGGACCAGTGGACGCTGCACAGGACAGGCGGCCGGCCGACGCTTGCCCATCCTGCCGTTGCACCCGTCCCGCGGCTGCACATCGTCGCCACTGCGATGCCCACCGACGCTTCCTCCGCACCCAAGGAACTGCTCACCACCAGCCGCAAGGCCCTCACCGTCAATCTCGACGCCGCCCTCTACGGCACGTTCGCCGAGATCGGCGCCGGCCAGGAGGTCGCCCGCCACTTCTTCCAGGTCGGCGGCGCCGCCGGCACCGTCGCCAAGACGATCTCGGCCTACGACATGACGTTCAGCGACGCCATCTACGGCAAGGCCCCGCGCTACGTCTCCCGCGAGCGCCTCGCCACCATGCTCGAGCACGAGTACGCGTTGCTCGCCGAGCGCCTCGGCACCACCCGCGGGCCGACCACACGCTTCTTCGCCTTCGCCGACACCGTCGCCGCGCGAAACTACAAGGGCACCAACGAATGCCACGGCTGGATGGGCGTGCGCTTCCAAGTCGCTCCCGGCGACGAACCGAACGACGTGATCATCCACGTACGCATGTGGGACAAGGAGAACATCCTCCAGCAGCAGGCGCTCGGCATCATCGGCGTGAATCTCCTCTACGGCGTCGCCTACCTCCACCAGGACCCGCGCGCGCTCGTCGCCTCCCTCGCCGACAACCTCGGCACCGATCGCATCGAGGTCGACATGGTGCAGTTCTCCGGCCCGGCCTTCGCCCACGTCGACAACCGCCTGCTCTCGCTCTTCCTTGTCGAGTACGGCCTCACCAACGCCGTGCTCCTCAGCCCCGCCGGCGCCGTGCTCCAACCTTCCGAGGTGTTGCGGAAGAAGTCCGTCCTCGTCGAACGCGGCAGCTTCCGCCCGGTCACCAACGTCAACCTCGACATGCTGCGCTGCGCCGGGGAGCAGTTCGCCCGCGATCCCGCCGTGGGCGACAGTGAGACGATCGTGCTCGCCGAACTCACGATCCACAACCTTCGCGCCTCGGGGAAGCTCGACCCCGCCGATTTCCTCGCCCGCGCCGACCTGCTCGGCGCCGTAGGCCTGCACGTGCTCGTCTCCAACTACTCGGTTTTCTTCCGCCTCACCCAGTATTTCCGCCGCTACACCGCGGAGCCGATCGGCGTCGTGCTCGGCATCAACACCCTGCTCGATGTGCTCGACGAGAAATATTACGAGAACCTTCCCGGCGGCATTCTCGAATCGATCGGCCGGCTCTTCCGCCAGGCCGTGCGCCTCTACGTCTACCCGATGCACCGCGACGCGCTCACCGCGTATTGCCAGCCGCCCGCGTTGGACGAGGGCAACATCTACACCGCCGCCAACCTCCGCGTCGCCTCGCACCTCCGCCACCTCTACGCGCACCTGCTGGAAAACCGCCATGTGGTCGGTGTCGCCAACTACGATCCCGTCGCGCTCGCCATCCCCTCGCGCGACATCGTGCGCCGAATCCAGAATTCCGATCCAGGCTGGGATCTGCTCGTCCCGCCGGAAGCGGTCGCGCTCATCCGCCAACGCCAACTCTTCGGCTGCACGGACTGATTGCGCCAACGCTGGCGTCGCCGCGCCCCGTGGAGCTGCTCACGAGAGCAGCTTCTCCCCAGCGCACGACGGCAGCCGGTCATCGCCGTGCTCGCGAACGAACCGCGTCGCGCAGCGGCAGCCGTGCGCCTATCGCCGCATCCGAGTTTGCCCGCGCCCGACGCGGCGCCTTTCATCGTCGCCCATGTCCGCCTCGTCGCCGCCGCTCGCCAGCATCCGCGGTCTCGTGAAACGCTACGGCGCCGCGACCGCGATAGCCGGCGTCGATCTCACCGTACACGCCGGCGAGATCGTCGGCCTGCTCGGCCAAAACGGCGCGGGCAAGACCACCGTTTTCGAATGCCTGCTCGGCCTGCGCACCGCCGACGCCGGCGAAATCCTCCTCGGCGGCGTGCCGGTCCAGCGGCGCCCGCGCGAAGCGCTCCGGTCCATCGGTGCGCAACTCCAGCCCTCGTCGCTGCAGGACAAGATCACGCCGCGCGAGGCGCTGCGCTTCCACCTCGCGGTTCACGGCATCCGCTCCGACGCCGATGTACTCCTCGCCCGCTTCGATCTTGTCGAAAAAGCCGACGCCCGTTTCGAAACGCTCTCCGCCGGCCAACGCCAACGCCTCGCCCTCGCGCTCGCCCTCGCCCACCGCCCTGCGCTGCTCGTGCTCGACGAACCCACCACCGGCCTCGATCCGCAGACGCGCCGCGCGCTTCATGAGATTCTCCGCGCCCACCGGGCTTCCGGCGGTGGTGTGCTCCTGAGTACGCACGATCTCGACGAAGCCGAGCGACTCTGCGACCGCGTCGCCGTGCTCCACCGCGGTCGCGTGCTCGCAGTCGATTCTCCGGCTACGCTCGTCGCCCGCGCCGGCGCGAGCACGCGGCTGAGTTGCCGCACCGCGCAGCCGCTGTCGCCGGCGGTCCTCTCCACTCTGGCCACTTCCTGTGGCGCCACTCGAGCAAGCGGCGACCCGGATTCCGCCCCGTCCTACGAGTTTCACGCCCCGAGCGCCGTCGACGCCATCGCCGCGCTCACCCGCGCCGTGCAGGAAGCCGGCAACACGCTCGTCGAGCTCCAACTGACGCCACCCTCGCTCGAAGATGCGTTCGTCGCGCTCACCGGCGAAAAATGGACGCGCCCGCTGGAGTCCGCCGCATGAGCACCGCGCGCCACTATCTCGCCGTGATGCTGCGCCAGACCGCGCTCACGTTGCGGCTGAACTTCCGCACGCCGCTCGCCGTCACGTACGGTTACCTGCTGCCCGTCGTGTTTCTTTTCGCGTTCGCCGGCATCTTCCGCACCAGCCGGCCGCCGCTGCTCGCCGAGATCGGCCAACTCCTCACGATCACGATCCTCGGCAGCGCCGCGCTGGGGCTCCCGACCGCGCTCGTGGGCGAGCGCGAACGCGGCGTCTGGCGGCGTTATCGCCTGCTGCCCGTGTCACCCGCGGCGCTCGTCGGCGGCGCGCTCGTCGCCCGCTTCGTGATCGTGGCCGGGGCCGTCGCCCTGCAGCTGGCGCTCGCGCATGTCGTATTCGGAACTCCGCTGCCAACGGATCCGGTGGCGTTCACCGCCGCGCTGCTCACGAGCACGTTCGCGTTTCTCGGAATCGGTCTCCTCATCGCCGCGTTGGCCGATGGCGTGCCGGCGGTGCAGGCGCTCGGCCAATGCGTCTTCCTCCCGATGATCCTGCTCGGCGGCGTGGGCGTGCCGCTCGCGGTGCTGCCCGGCTGGGCGCAACGTCTCGCCGGCTTCATGCCCGGGCGCTACGCGGTCACGGCCCTCCAACACGGGTTCGAAGCCGTCCACGGCCCCGTCGGACTCGGCTTCGCCCTCACAGCGCTCGCGGTGGTCGGCGCCGCCGCGACAGCCATCGGCCTGCTGCTCTATCGCTGGGACAGCGCCTTCCGGGCGGGCCGTCGCGAGTATCTCGGCACGGGAATCGCGCTCCTGGCGTGGCTCGGCGTCGGCCTCTGTGCCGCCGGCACCGGCCGTCTCCAGCCAACGTTGCCGCCCGGTTACGAGTGGCGCGAGATCACCGCTGCGCAGATCGCCGCCATCACCTACGAGAATCTGCCCGGCGACGACGAGCTCGTGACCCGGCTCGCGCCGCCGCTGGCGCGCCCGCTCGCCTCCGCCCGCCTCGCGGCGATCGCCGAGCGACTCCCGGCCTGGGTCGTGGCGGAGGCGGACAACCCCGGCGCGGCGGTGCGCCGTCTTGTCGGTTTGGCGACGATCGCCGATCTCGCACAGGACCCGCAGGAGGGAGAAATTGCCCGCCTCGTCTTCGACCACCTCCGCGCCACCATCCCGGAACCGGAACTCCGCCGCGGCCTGGCGTGGATCGTCCTGCGGCCCGACGACGGCGCCACGCCGACGAGCGCACCCGCACTGGGTTTTCGTCGGGAGATCGACGAAGACGCCGTCCGCAACCGCGCGCCCCTGTACGCGCAGAAGTATCTCGGCCGCCTCACCGGCCAGCTCGGCGACCGCTGACGCTCCGCGCAAATCAGGCTTTCCCCGGTGGCACGATGAAGTGCGCCTCTATGGGAATTCTCCCAAGGATGAGCGACTGTGCCCACGCACAGCATCCGCCCTCACACGGAAACCCATCCTCTACCCAAATGAACACACGCGTTCCCCTCGTTCTCGCTGGCGCTCTGGCTGCGACCTGCGCCTTCGGTCAACTGGTCGCGACCGGCATCAACACCGGCGTGAAGACTCTGTTCTATGCAGCGATCGTCGACCAGGACCTCCTCATCACGGTCGACAACACGACGCTCGGCGACAGCGGCCAGACCGGCAGCGTCACCTCGTTCGGTTTCAACACACCTTGGACCGCTCCGCTCAATCTTTCGAAGGTAGCGATCTCCTATCAGGTCTCGTCGCTCACCGGACCGACCGAGCCATGGAATCCGCTTACGGAATTCGAGCTCACCGCCGGCCTCGGCGGTGGTGGCGTGACGGTGGACCTCGGTCTCGAATCCGACGACAACGGCAACCCGAACGGCAACAAGGTGGCCAACGGCGTCGAATTCGGCGAAGTGGTCCAATTCAAGTTCTCCTTCGACCCGACCACCTACGACATTCCGGACCTCGAGTACGTTGCGGACTTCTTCAATCAGAACCCGAGCGGTCCCGACTTCCTCGTGCGCTGGCAAAACGTGCTCGGCAGCACCGCCGGGACCAGCGACGCCTTCGCTGGCGATTTCCCGAACGAGACCGATGTCCCGCAAGGGCCCGTGCCCGAGCCGTCGACCTACGGTCTGATCGGTGCCGCGGCGCTGCTAGGCCTGGTCTCCTATCGCCGCCTCCGCCGGTCCACTCCGCGCGCCTGACCGGTGCGCCGGAATAAACCCCGCCGAACGCCGCGCTCACCCGAGCGCGGCGTTTCGCTTTTGGTGAGGCTATATCCGCTGTGGGGCTGCACTTCACATGCAGCCGTTCCGCGCGACTCTCGCACGAACACGGTTTGCCCGCCGACGATACCCGCCGGACCGGTCTGACGTACCGCGCCACGGGCTGGCTGGTTGTGCTGCGTCGGCGCGCCAACTCCACTGCGGCCGGCAACAACTTGCTTCCAGTGCACAAAAGAAAACCCCGCGGAGCGGCTCCGCGGGGCTCGGTGGATGGCAGAGTGGAAAACCTCAGCGTACGGTCGCGCCCGGCAACTCCGGATCGCGTTGGCCGATCGCGAGGCGCAACTGGGCCAGCGCAGCGTTGTACGCGTAGAGCGCCTGGACCTTGTTGTTGCCCGCTTCGGTAAGCGCGACCTGCGCCTGGAGCACGTCGAGCTGCGTGGCCGCGCCGACATCGAAACGCGCGCGGGAGAGCCGCAGCGCCTCGGTGGCCTGCTCGACGACCTTGCCGGAAGCGGTGACGAGTTCGACGGCCTCCTGCCAGGTGGCGAAGGCGCGTCGCACATCGACATCGATCGCGAGTTCCTGCTGCTGGAGCGAGAGGCGCGCCTGGTTGAGCTGGGATTTCGCGCTGCGCACGCGACCCGCGGTGGCGCGGCCGTCAAAGACCGCCCACGAGGACTGCGCGCCGAGGTACCAGCCGTCGTAATTGCTGTGGCCGGTCATCGAGTGGTAACGCGCGCGGTTGCCGACGATCTCCCAGCCCGCGGATACGCCGACGGTCGGCAGGTAGCCGGCGCGAGCGATGGTCACGCCGGACTGGGCGATGTTGATGCCTTTGGCGAGCGCCTGAAGCTCGGGCCGGTCGCGGCGCGAAGCCTCGAGCACATCGGCGAGCGAAAACTGCTCCTGGCTGATCGAGAGCTCGCCGACGAAATCCGGCACCTTGTCGAGGTTGGTGCCTTCGCGGTTGGTGAAACCGAGCAACTCGCGGAGCTCCTCGATCGCGATCTTGAGATCGTTGCGCGCGGTGATGAGCGGCGGACGTCCGTTGGCGAGCGCGACCTCGGCGCGGAGCACGTCGAATTGTGCGCCGGCGCCGGCTTCGTAGCGGTTGCGGGCGTTCTTCAGTTCCTCCTCGAGCAAACCGAGCGACTGCTCGCGCACCGCGATCGTCTCCTGCGCGCGCAGCACGCTGAAGAAGCCGATGCGGACACCGGCGACGATCTGGTTGATTGTCGCCTGAAGCTCGTACTGCGCAGCGTCGCGCGAGGCGCGGGCGGCGCGGGCACCAGCTGCGACAGAGCCGCCGGCATAGACTGTCTGCGTGACGCCGGCCGAGGCGGACCAGAGCTCGTCGTCCTGGACATCGGTGGTGATCTGGCGGCTGGTACGAGAGTACGAGCTGTCCACGCTTGCATGAGGCAGGAGTCCGGCGCGCGCGGTCATGAGCGCGCCTTCAGCCTGGTTGAGACGCTCACGCGCTTGGCGGATCGTGAAGTTGTTCTCGAGCGCGAAGCGCAGAGCCGTCGGGAGGTCGAGGCGGTCGGGCACCGATTGGGTGCTGTCCGGCGCGGCGGGGAGCGCGGCAGAGGCAGCAAGCGTGACGAGGAGCGTGAACGTGCGGAGCATTTTCATTTCCGGTGGTTGCGATTACTTGGCGAGTGCCGGCGCGTGGGAATCGGTCCCGGCGAATTGTAGTTCTACCTTGGCCTTCTGGGCCTTGTGGTCCTTGGCGAGCAGCATGTAGAGGCACGGGACCACGAACAGCGTGAAGAACGTGCCGATCGTCAGGCCCGTGCAAAGCACGAGACCGATGCTGTTACGAGCAGCAGCGCCCGGGCCGGACACGAAGCACAGCGGCAAGTGGCCGAAAACGGTCGCCGCAGTCGTCATCATGATCGCGCGCAGGCGCAGGCCGGCGCCGGCCTTGATGGCCTCGAGCTTGGAGAGACCGGCCTCCTGCTGGTGGTTCGCGAATTCGACGATGAGGATGCCGTTCTTCGCGATGAGGCCGACGAGCGTGATGAGGCCGATCTGCGAGTAGATATTGAGCGAGGTCGTCCAGCCATCGGTCCACCATGCGATGTTCGGGTTCATCATCTTCAGGAAGGTGAAGAGGAGCGCGCCGAACATCGCCAGCGGCACGGAGCCGAGGAGGATGACGAAGGGATCCCGGAAGCTGTTAAACTGCGCCGCGAGCACCAGGAAGATCAGGATCAACGCGAGCAGCATGGAAGGGAGGAACTTGTTGCCCTCGACCTTCAGCTGCCGCGACTGGCCCTTGAAATCGATGATGTAGCCCTTCGGCAGGACCTCCTTCGCGCGTTTCTCGAACTTGTCGAGGATGCCACCGAGGTCGCCCTTCGGGAAGCAGCTCAGCGTGACGGCGTTCATCTGGTTGAAACGCGCGAGCTGCCGCGGCTCCACGGTGTTTTTGATCGTGGCGAAGGTACTCACCGGGACGAGCTGGTTGTTCGGTCCGGAGACGTAGATGTCCTCGAGCTGGTCGGCGTTGAGTCGGCCGGTGCGCTCGATCTGCGGGATGACCTTGTAGCTGCGGCCGGCGATGCTGAAGCGGTTCACGTAACCGCCGCCGATCATCGAGCCGATGTCGGCGCCGACCTGCGCGAGATTGAGACCGAGCGAGGCGACTTTGTCGCGATCGAGCACGAGCTGCGACTGCGGCTGGTCGATCTTCAGGTCGATGCGAGGGGGAAACGGCCAAAGCCCGTCCTGGAAAGTTTCCATCGCGAGCTGCTGGGCGAAACCGAGGAGTTCCTTCTCCGAAGCCGTCGAAGCGATGACGATCTCCGCCGGGAAGATGCCGCCGCCGCCGGGCAGCGCGGCCGGGAGACCGGCGTTGATCTGCACACCCGGAATCTGTGAATACTTGTGGGTCACTTCCGGCAGGATCTGGAAGATCTTCCGGTCGCGCTCGCTCCACGGTTTAGTGACAAGACCCATGATGCCGCCGCCGGCATACGTAATCTGGAACGCGTAGTCGTACTCTGGCGTGGTCTTGATCGCGTCGCGAAACGCCTGGCGCGTGAAGAGCGCGGTCTGATCGAGGGTCGAGTTAGCGGCGCCTTCGGCTTGGGCGAAGATGATGCCTTGGTCCTCCGACGGCGCGAGTTCGCGCGCGGAGAACATGAAGAGCGGCACCACGAGAACCGTGAGCACCGCCCACACCACGTACACCGCCCAGCGCTGGGCGAGCACCGCATCGAGCGCGCGGGCGTAGAAGTTGCGGAACCGGTTGAAGTGCCGCTCGATCATGCTGGTGAACCGGCCGCTCTCGACCTTATGCGAGAGGATGTTGGCGCACATCACCGGAGAGAGCGTGAGCGCCACGATGCCCGAGATGAGCACTGCGCCGGCGAGCGTAAACGCGAACTCGCGGAAGAGCGCGCCCGTGAGGCCGCCTTGCAGACCGATCGGCGCGTACACGGCAGCGAGCGTGATCGTCATCGCGATGATGGGGCCGATGAGTTCGCGTGCGCCCTTGATGGCGGCGTCGAAGGGTTTCATGCCCTCGCGCAGGTGGCGCTCGACGTTCTCCACGACGACGATCGCGTCGTCGACGACGAGACCGACCGAAAGCACGACCGAGAGCAGCGTGAGCAGGTTGATCGTGAAGCCGAACGCCTGCATCAGGAAGATCGCGCCGATCAGTGAGACCGGGATGGCGATCACGGGGATCAGCACCGAGCGGAACGATCCGAGGAACAGGTAGATGACGGCGACGACGATAATGAGCGTGTCGGCGAGCGTGCTGTAGACCTCGTGGATCGAATCGTTGATGTAACGAGTCGAATCATACGCGACCTGACCCTGCAAACCGGACGGCAGATTCTTCTGAATATCGGGCAGCGCCTCGTGGACGCTGCGAATCACGTCGAGAGTGTTGGCATTCGGGAGGACCCACACGCCCATGAACACGGCGTTCTGGCCGGAGAAACGCACCTCGGTCTCATAGTCCTCGGCGCCAAGCACGACGGTGGCGATGTCCTCGAGGCGCACGGTCGCGCCACCTTCGGAGCGGACAACGAGACGCTTGAACTCGTCGACCGAGCGGAGGTCGGTGTTGGCGACGAGGTTCTCCTGCGTCCAGGAGCCCTTGGTGCGGCCGAGCGCAGAGAGATAGTTGTTCGCACCGAGCGCCTGCCGGACCTGCGTGGCGGTGACGTTGAGCGCCGCCATCTTTTCCGGGTTGAGCCACACGCGCATGGCGAACACGCGGCCGCCCAGGATGTCGGCGCGTTGCACGCCGCCCAACGACGAGAGGCGCGGCTGCACGACGCGCGTGAGGTAGTCGGTGATCTCGTTGTCGCGGAGCGAATCGGAAGTGAAGCTCAGGTACGCGGAGGCGAACTGCGAGTCGACGTTGGTGATGTTCAGGACGGGCACCTCGGCCTCGGTCGGGAGGTCGCGGCGGACCTGGTCAACCTTCGAGCTGATCTCGGCGAGGGCCTTGGTCGAGTCGTAGTTGATCTTCAGGTGCGCGACGATCGACGACATGCCCTGCGAGCTGGTGGACTCGAGGTAGTCGATGCCATCGGCGGCGGCGATCACGCGCTCGAGCGGCGTGGTGATGAAACCGCGGACGAGCTCGGCGTTGGCGCCGACATAGACGGTCGAGACCGTGATGGTCGCGATCTCGCTGCGCGGGTACTGGCGCACGGTGAGCGTGCGGTAGGCCTGGATGCCGGCGACGATGATCACGAGGTTGACCACGATCGCCAGCACGGGCCGGCGGATGAACAGATCGGTGAGATTCATGGGAGCGGCGCGGGGCGCGGCGGTTGAGGGATCCCGGCGGCGGAGCGGCACGAGGCCGCCTGGTGCCGCCGGAGCGGCGCTCAGGTGTTGGCGGGCTTCGGTTCGAGTTCGGCGGCGGGCACGACGTCGTTGTTGATCGTGACCGTGGCGCCGTTGCGCAGTTTGAACGCGCCGGTGCTCACGACTTCATCTCCAGCTTTGAGACCGGAAAGCACCGCGACGAAATCGCCGCGGGTCGCGCCGAGGCGGATCGTCTGCTGGCGCACGGTGATCGTCTCCTTGCCGTCTTCTCCCTTCTTGTGGTCGATCACGAAAACGGAGTCGCCGTAGGGCGCGAAGAGCACCGCGCTGGCCGGGATCACCACGACCGGAGCGCCGGACGGCAGGACGACGTCGACATTCGCGAACATGCCCGGGCGGAGGCGTTCGCCGGTGTTGGCGAGCGTGGCGCGCACGCGGAGGTTGCGCGTGGCGGGATCGACGCGCGGGTCGAGCGACGTGACCTTGCCCTTGAACACCTCGGTGGTGCCGTCGGTCGTGACCGCGACTTCCTGACCGACGGCGACGTCGGACACGTTGCGCTGCGGCAGCGTGAAATCGACGTGGATCGGATCGAGGGTCTGGAGCTCGACGATTGCCTGGCCGGCGTTCACGTACTGGCCGATGTTTACCTTGCGGATACCGAGGCGGCCGGTGAACGGCGCGCGGAAGGATTTCTTCTCGATCGAGGCGCGGATGGCCTCGACCTCGGCGAGCGACTGCTTGAGCTGCGCCTCGCTCGAATCGAGTTCGGATTGCGCGAGGGTGTCGCGGCTGCGGAGCTCGCGGATTCGCTCGACGTTGATGCGGGCTAGGTCGGCGCGGGCCTCGGCGGATTTCGACTGGGCCTCTTCGACGCGCACATCGAGCTGCGCGAGCAACGTCCCCTGCTCCACACGCGCACCGGATTCGAACTCGATCCGGGCGACCGTGCCGGCGACCTCGGCGGAGAGCGTCACGCCGTTTTCGGCGGTGAGCGTGCCGACGGCCTTCAACGTGGGATTCCACGTCTGCGATTGCGCCTGAGTCGTGGTGACCGACTCGATCTGCGCCTGCGGGCCGCCTGCGCCCATGGCCTTGAATTGCTGAGCCTTGGCTGCGCCGAGGCCCACGATGACCACGCCGAGTCCGAGGACGACAGCGATTCCGATGAGGATGCGTTTATGCATGGGGATTGGGTTCGAACAGAATGGAGCGATTGGAAGAAGTACGGCTCAGTCGCCGGCGGAAGTGGATTTGCCGTGGTGGCCCGACGCTTTCGGGGGCGTTCCGCAGCCCCAGCCGCAGGAAGGATTCTGGCCAAGCACGTCGTCGAGGCCGCTGCGCACCCGGCAGAGCAGCTCGAGCAGTTTGGCGCGATCCTTGGTATCGAGACCGGACATCAGATGGGACACCGCGCGGAAATGGTCCGGCAGAAAACCTGCGAGAAACTCCCGCCCCGCCGGCGCGAGCCGCACGAGCGAAGCCCGGCGGTCCGTCGGGTCCGGCAGTCGCTCCACCATGAGGTCGCGCTCGAGGCCGTCGATGAGACCGGTGATCGTCGCCTTCGAAACTCCGTACGCCTCGGCGAGATGGGTCTGGTTGACGGGCGTCTCCGGATTCCGGTTGAGGTACATCAGGATTGCGAAACGCCCGTGCGAGAGGCCGTGTTTCGCGAGGAAACGCTCGAAGCCCTCGGTCACGTCGTTGGCCGTCCGGACCAGGCACATGATCGCGCGAATGCTCTCGCTCTCCATCTCGGGATAACGGGCCTTGAGACGCTGGAGGCAGTCCTGATCGGGAAGGTCGCGGAGCAGAAACATGATAGGTGGGAAATCTTAAGGGCGCGAACCGTTAGGCACCTTACCGTCAGCTCGCAACTGATTTTTCCAGTTTCCCGGGGATACACCTCAGCCGGCCCTTGCGTGGTCACCGGAAAACCACTCGCGCCCGACGGTATTCCATGTCCGGATTGGCGTTGCCGAGCGGTTCCACTACCTTCGCCGCCCGCAAACCCATCGCGATGATCTCCAACACCTCCGCCACCGCCCACCGTTGGCACTTCTTCCGCGCCGGCGGCCTCGATCAAGTCCGCCTCGCCACCGGAGCCGACCTCGCCCACCTCCGCCAACTCGACCCGAAGCTCTGGACCGCGCTCGCCTGCCCCACCACCGGGCTCGAGTTCGACCGCCGCACGCTGGAACTCGTCGACACCGACCGCGACGGCCGCATCCGCGTGCCCGAGATTCTCGCCGCTGTCGAATGGTCGCTCGCCCGCCTCAAGAACGGCGACAACCTCGCCCGTGGCGAGACGCCACTGGCCCTCGCCGACATCGATCCCGCCAAACCCGAGGGCAAGGCCCTCCTCGCCGCCGCCAAGGAGCTCCTCGCCGCGCTCGGAAAAGCCGATATTGAGTCACTCGACGTCGCCGATGTCGCCGCCGCCGCCAGGTCGCTCGCCACCGCGCGTTTCAATGGCGACGGCGTGATCCCTCCCGAGGCCGCGAGCGATCCCGCCACCCAGCAAGCGATCCTCGACATCATCGCGACCGTCGGACCGAAGCCCGATCGCTCCGGCCGCCCCGGCGTCGACGAGGCGCTCGTCACCCGATTCTTCGCCGAACTCCAAGCGCTCGCCGATTGGTGGGCAAAGGCCGACGCCGCCAGCGACGCGCCCGCCGGTATCCAATTCCTTGGCGAGCGAACCGCCACCGCCTACGCCACGCTGCAGGCGGTCCGCACGAAAATAGACGACTACTTCAACCGCTGCCGCCTCGCCGCCTTTGGACATCGCGCCGCGGAGATGCTGAACCGCCCCGAATCCGAGCTGACCGCCTTCGCCGCGAAGGATCTCTCCACGCTCGGCGACGACATCGCGTCGCTGCCGCTCGCGCTCGTCGGCCCCGGGCGACCGCTCCCGCTCGTGGAAGGTCTCAACCCCGCTTGGTCTGCGGCGATCGGTGCGTTCCGCAGCCAGGTCGTGGCCCCGATTCTCGGCATCGCCCGCACCTCGGTCACGGAAGCGGAGTGGCACGATGTGCTCTCGCATTTCCAGGCGCACGCCGCCTGGGCCGCGGCCAAACCGGCCACCTCCGTCGAGAAACTCGGCCCCGCGCGTATCCGCGAACTGTTGCTCGGCTCCGCCCGGGCGGAGATCGGCCAACTCCTCGCCCGCGACGCCACCCTCGCCGCCGAACTCGCCGAACTCGAGTCCATCGAGCGCCTCGTCCGCTACCAGCGCGACCTCGCCCGCCTGCTCGCGAACTTCGTCAACTTCGCCGATTTCTACGACTCGGCCCACGCCTCTGTTTTCCAAGTCGGCACGCTCTACCTCGACAGCCGTCATTGCGACCTCTGCGTCGCCGTCGCCGACGCCGCCGTACATGCCCCGCTCGCCGCGCTCAGCAAGTGCTACATCGCCTACTGCGATCTCAAACGCCCCGGCGCCACGATGAAGATCGCCGCCGTGTTCTCCAACGGCGACTCGGACTTCCTCATGGCCGGCCGCAACGGCCTCTTCGTCGACCGCCAAGGCCGCGATTGGGATGCCACCATCACGAAGGTCATCGATAACCCGATCTCGATCCGGCAGGCGTTCTGGTCGCCCTATAAGAAATTCGTCCGGATGATCGAGGAGCAGGTTGCGAAACGTGCCGCCGCCGCCGAGACCGCCGCCGACACCAAGCTCGCCGGCGCCGCCGCCGCGACCGCCAACGTCGACAAGACCGCGCCCGTGAAACCTGCCGAGCCGAAGAAATTCGACCTCGCGCTCATCACCGGTATCGGCGTCGCCCTCGGCTCGATCGGCACGATGCTCGCCGCGATCTTCGCGCGCGTGCTCGACCTCGCCTGGTGGCAATACCCGCTGGTCGTCGTCGGGCTGATTCTCGTGATCTCGTTGCCCTCGATGCTCATCGCCTGGCTCAAACTCCGCCAGCGCACCCTCGGCCCGATCCTCGAGGCCAACGGCTGGGCGATCAACGGCCGCGTGAAGATCAACATCCCGCTCGGCACCTCGTTCACCGCGGTCGCGAAGCTTCCGCCCGGCGCACAGGCCTCCGCGGCCGACCCGTTCGAGGACAAAGCCGCCGCGCAGGCTCGCCGCCGCGTGATCGTCTTGCTCGTGCTCGGCGCGCTGCTCGGCGCCGTGCTCTGGGTCCGCTACGACCAACAGCGGCACGACGGAAAATACTTCTGGGAAGACCGCACCGCCGCCTCCACTCCGCAACCGGCCAAGCCTGCCGAAACCACGCCCGCCACCGCGCCCGCGGAGAATCCTGCACCGGCCAAGTGAACTGCGCGAAGCGTCGTTTGACGCCACGCCGTAGCCGCCGCATACCGCCACCATGTTCCGCCGCACCGCCGCCGCCGGTTTCAGCGCCATCGAAGGCTTCCTCGACCGCGTCGTGTGCGTGCTCGGCGCGGTGTTCGCCGCGCAGGCGCCGGAGTTTTTCCAACAATACCTCCAGCGCCTCGGCGGTCACCTCGACGAAGTGCGCCGGCAGCTCGCCGCGTTCGAGTCCGCCGCACAGGCAGCCGGAAAACCGTGGCCGCAATTCGTCGCCGACACCTCCGCCAACGCCGATCCTGGTCTAGCGAAACTCGGGCACACGATGGCCGCCACCGCCGAGCGCGCCGAGCACCTCGCCGCCGCGCACGCGGCGATGTTTGATGCGTCCGACTGGACTCGCCCGTGGGCGTTTCTGACGCACCTCGATGCCGAGATCGCGCGCGCCACCGCGACGGTGTTCAAGCCCGCTGTGCCGACCACCGTCGAGAGTGCGGTCTACGCGGGCGTCGGCGTGGCGCTCGCGTTCGCCGCGTGGCATTTTGCGATTCGTCTGCCGTTGCGCCACTGGCTCCGAGCGCAGCCCCCGCGCAGCGCCGTCGTCGACACCACGACGCGCGCCTGAGCGGCCAACGCGCGAGGTGATAAGCCGCCCTTCGGCGGACGCGCGCCGCAGAAAGCTTCGCTTCATAGCCGCGCGTCGCGATTGTGCGGCATGCGTTGTGCATGGATGGTGCCGTTAACCATCCCACCACCATGAACGACGACACCTCCTCCACGCCCATCCCTCCCGAGATCTATAGCGTGTTCGAATTCGCGCTGGTCTCCGTGCCTCAGGGTGCGCCGCGGCAGAGCGTGAAGAATGTCGCCGAGTTCGAGTCGATCGAGGAGGCGTTCGCGACCGCCCTCGCACTCGCCCGCCGCGAAGCCGCGATCCTCACCCACGTCTTCGCCAATCTCGCCTCCAGCGACGGTGAGCCGCCCGTCACGATCCTCTCGACCGAGTGGGGTTACGATGTCCGCCATGAACACCAGACACTCACCCGCTTCTGGGTCCACTCTCGGGCGAAGGCGCCCTGAACAAACAAAAAGCCGCGCCATCTCGGGCGCGGCTTTTTTGCGTCCGCTCAGCGATATTGCTGATGCAACTCGACTGGCTTCACCGGTTCCTTCGCGCGCAACTTAAGATTCAACATCTCGACGCCGAACGAGAACGCCATGGCGAAGTACAGGTAGCCCTTCGGGATCGCCTGGTGCATCGACTCCGCCACGAGCGCCACGCCGATCAACAGCAGGAATGACAGCGCGAGCATCTTCAGCGTTGGATGCCGATGGACAAAATCGCTGATCGCGCCGGCGAAAAAGAGCATCACTCCGATCGCCAGCACCACCGCCGTGATCATCACCCACAGGTGTTGCGCCATGCCCACGGCGGTGATCACCGAGTCGAGCGAGAACACTACGTCGAGCAGCATGATCTGCACGACGATCGCCGTGAAACTCGCCACCTTGCCGCCGATCTTCGTGCCGTCCTCGCCCTCGAGCTTCTCGTGGATTTCGAACGTGCTCTTCGCGATCAGGAACAAGCCGCCCGCGAGCAGAATCAGGTCACGCCCCGACACACCGTGGCCGAACACCGCGAACAGCGGCGCGGTCAATTTCGCCAGCCAAGCGATCGCACACAGCAGCAGCACGCGAGTGATCAACGCCAGCGCCAGCCCCGTCTGGCGCGCCTTCGCCTGCTGCTCCCGCGGCAGTTTGCCGGCGAGGATCGAGATGAAGATCACGTTGTCGATCCCGAGCACGATCTCGAGCCCGGTGAGGGTTAGCAGGCTGATCCAGATCTGAGGGTCCGCGAGAAATTCCATGGCGCGCAGAAAGACCGCGCGCCCCTCCTCCGTCAACGCGCACCGGACTCGAAATCCGCAGGTATTTTCTCTTCGCGTCGCGCGCCGGCGGATTCGCAGTTTCCCTGCTTGCCGCGCCAGTCTCCCGACTTGCAGTCATCCACCGCCCTTCGCACATTCCCGCCCGCATGCAGAACGATGTCGTCGAAGTCTCCGTCAAGGGTGTGATGCCCACCGCCAACGGTTGCGCCGTCTTCCTCGGCGACGACGACAAGAACTTCGTCATCTACGTCGATCACTCCGTCGGCAACGCCATCTCGATGACGATGCAGGGCGTGAAAAAGGACCGCCCGCTCACCCACGATCTCATCGGCAACATCTTCCTCGGCCTCGGCGTCACCCTCGAGCGGGTCATCGTCAACGACGTCGACAACGGCACGTTCTTCGCCCGCATCATCCTCTCGATGCACAACGAGCTCGGCCGAAAGATCATCGAGGTTGACGCCCGCCCGAGCGACTCGCTCGTGCTCGCGCTCCAGCAGAAGAAACCCGTTTTCGTCGCCCGCTCCGTCTACGACTCAGTCGAGGACATGACCGAGATCCTTGAGCGCGTCCTCAAACAGCAGAACGAAGAAGATGAGGACGAGGACGACGAGGAAGACGAAGAGGAGAAGGACAAGCCGTTCTGAATGTAGCGAAACGCGCCACGCGTTTCGATCCGCCTGTAGGTCGAGCTTTACGTCTCGCGCCGCTCGCCCGCCTCCCTCGTATCGAAACGCGCCACGCGTTTCGATCCGCGCCCCGACGCCACCGCCTCTGAACACCGACCTCCATAGTCTGCCGCCCATCGGCCAGCCGTCTCCGGTTTCCGGTCTCCGGTCCCCGGTCTCCTCGCCCCGCCCGCTCCCGCCGCCGCTGCGCCCCGGTCTGCCGCTCTCCGCACTCGCGCCGATGCAGGATGTGACGGACCTCGCGTTCTTCGGCGTGATCGCGCACTATGGCGCGCCCGACAATTTCTTCACCGAGTTCTTCCGCGTCCACGCCACCTCGCGACTCGAGGACCACATCGTCCGCTCGATCACCGAGAACAAAACTGGCCGCCCCGTCTTCGCCCAGCTCATCGGCGAAAGCCTGCCCGACCTCGCCCGCGCCGCCGCCGATCTCCTCCGCCTCCCCATCGCCGGCATCGATCTCAACCTCGGCTGCCCCGCCCCCAAGATCTACCGCAAGAACGTCGGCGGCGGCCTCCATCGCGACCTCGCCAAAGTCGACGCGATTCTCCGCACGCTCCGGGCCGCCACGCCCGGTCTGTTCACCGTCAAGACCCGTATCGGCTTCGACGACGGCGCCACGTTCGACGCGCTGCTCGAGCTGATCGACAAGCACGACGTCGACCTGCTCAGCGTGCACTGCCGCAGCGTGAAGGAACTCTACCGCGGCGAGCCGCACTACGAGTTCGCCGCCCGCGCCGCCGCCCGCCTGCGCTGCCCCGTGCTCGCCAACGGCGAAGTCTCCTCCGCCGCGAAGGCCGCCACCATCCTCGCCGCGACGCGCTGCGCCGGCGTGATGGTCGGCCGCCACGCGATCCGCAACCCCTGGCTCTTCCGCCAGCTCCGCGAGCACTTCGCCAGCGAACCCGTTTTCGCCCCCACGCTGGCCGATGTCCGCGAATACATCGACCGTCTTTACCGAGCGACGGCGAATCCCGCCGCGCCCGAGTTCGCGCGCACCGGCAAGCTCAAGAAGTACCTCAACTTCGTCGCGCAAAGCGTCGATCCCGAGGGCAAGTTTCTCCGCGCCATGCGCCACACGCGCACCGAGGCCGAGCTCTTCGCCGTCTGCGACGAACACCTCCTGCGCGAACCCGCGAAGCCCTTCGCCACCGAGCCCTACCCCGGCGTGATCGCCCGCCCCAACTGCGAGCTCCCGCTCGACATGGCCTGCACTTAAGCGTGGCTCGCTGAGGCGCAGCGCACGCCACGGCGAACAGCCCTGAACCAAGGCAGCGGCGATTCCGACCGCCGCGCACTTCCCCGCTTGCCGAGCTCCGGCGGCTCCGCCATTCCACTACCCGCGCCCCGCCCCCCGGCGAAACCTACTCGCCGCATGTTCGCCACCATCTTCTCCGCCGCCCTCCAAGGCATCCACGCCGTTCCCGTCCAAGTCGAAGTCAACGCCGGCGAATCCGGCGACCTCCGCCTGATCCTCGTCGGGCTCCCCGACGCCGCCGTCAAGGAGTCGAACGACCGCGTCTTCTCCGCGCTCGCCAACAGCGGTCTGCGCCCGCCGCGTTCGCGCACCACGATCAACCTCGCACCCGGCGACATCCGCAAGGAGGGCCCGTGCTACGATCTGCCCATCGCGCTCGGCATGCTCGTCGCCACCGGCCAACTCGAGAGCGCCGCGCTCGAGGACTACCTCATCGCCGGCGAACTCGGGCTCTCCGGCGCCACGCGCGCCGTCCGCGGCGCACTCGCGATGGGTCTGCTCGCCCGCAAGCTCCGCAAACGCGGCCTGCTGCTCCCACCCGTCTCCGCCGAGGAAGCCGCGCTGGTCGAAGGCGTGCCCGTTTACCGGGTCCAGTCGCTCGACGAGGCCGTGCGTTTCCTCTCCGGCAAACTCGCACTGAAACCGCTGCCCGCCGCACCACCCGCGCCCGCCGCCGCCCCGGAAGGCGCCCCCGATTTCGCCGAGATCAAAGGCCAGCAGACGGTCCGCCGCGCGGTCGAGATCGCCGTGGCCGGAAACCACAATCTGCTTCTCGTCGGTCCGCCTGGTTCCGGCAAATCGATGGTCGCGAAACGTATCCCGACGATCATGCCGGAGCCATCGCTCGACGAGTTCCTCGAGATGCTGTCGATCCACAGCGCGGCGGGTCACACACTGCACGGCGGGCTCCGCACGTTCACCAGGCCTTTCAGAGCACCCCACCACACCATTTCCGACGTGGGCCTGATCGGAGGCGGCACGATTCCGGGTCCCGGCGAGATCTCGCTCGCGCATCACGGTGTGCTGTTTTTGGACGAGCTGCCGGAGTTCAAACGCTCCGCGCTCGAGGTGCTCCGGCAACCCCTCGAAGACCATCACGTCTCGATCTCCCGCAGCGCGGGCAAGGTGACTCTGCCCGCCAACATCATGCTGGTCGCCGCGATGAACCCGTGCCCGTGCGGATATCTTGGAGACCCGAAGCGCGAGTGCCGTTGTTCCCCGACGCAGGTTCAGCGCTACCGTTCGCGCGTCAGCGGTCCGCTGCTTGACCGCATCGATCTGCACATCGAGGCGCCCTCGCTCTCGGTCGCGGAGCTGCGCTCCGACCGCCTCGGCGAGAGCTCCACCGCGATCCGCCAGCGCATCCAGCACGCGCGCGTCGTCCAGCAACACCGCTACGCCGGCACGCGCACCCACACGAACTCCCGCATGTCGCAGGCGCAGATCCGCCGCCACTGCGCGCACGACACCACGCTCGGCGACCTGCTCGAGCATGCGATGCACGAACTCTCGCTCTCCGCGCGCGCCTACGACCGGATTCTCAAGGTCGCGCGCACCATCGCCGATCTCGCCGGCGCCGAGTCGATCGAGGCGCCGCACCTGCTCGAGGCGATCCAATACCGCGCTCTCGACCGTACGCGACTGGTTTAGCCGCGCTGGCCGTGCGCGCTACACCGCTCGGCTTCTCAGTGCCGCAGCGATCGAGTCCGGCATCGGCCGGCAGCCGCAAACCTTCGCGTGTGCCTCATGCCACGCGATGCGCTGCGCGAGCGATGGGTTCTTCGGCATCTTGTTCCGCCGGTGCCAATCCGCGTTCAGTCGCGGCCGCTCGCCATCGGCGTGGGCGTGCAACGTGTTGGTCATGTCCGGCGTTTCTGCCGGCTCCGAACGAGTAACGCAAATCCGCTCATGCGAGGCCGCCCCGGCTTGTCGCCGCTCGCATTTCGTCACGCCGCGCAAATCCGCATTGACCGCTTCGCCGCGCCGTCGAAGTTAAACTCGCCCATGAGCTTCACTGCCGCCTCCGACGCGCAATTCTATCTCTCGGCCGACGAGTTTTTCGCCGCCAACCGGCCCATGGCCCTGACGTACGACGACGTCTCCCTGGCCACCCTCTACTCGGAGATCCTCCCGAAGGACGCCGACCTATCCACCGCCCTCTCGGATTCGTTGCGGCTCCAAGTCCCCGTCGTCTCGGCCGACATGGACACCGTCACCGAGTCGCGCATGGCCATCTCGATGGCGCTCAATGGCGGCATCGGCCTGATCCACTACAACATGCCCGCCAAGGAGCAGGTGAAGGAAGTCGCCCGCGTGAAACGCCACGTGCACGGCATGATCCAGGACCCGATCACCGTGCAACCCACGCAGCTCATCGGTGACATCCTCGCCCTCGTCGACCAGAAGCGCTTCGATTTCCGCGCGTTCCCCGTGGTCGACGAAAACGGCCGCCTCGCCGGCCTCCTCGGCGGCAACGTCGTCAAGGAGCGCTACCGCGCCAAGAGCGTCGCTGAGGCCATGACGGCCCGCGATCGCCTCTACACGATCAACCTCCGCGATGTCGGCCCCGACCCGATCCGCGCCGCCGACCGTTTCTTCAACGAACACGTGGGCGTGAACAAGATGCTCGTCGTCGACGATGCCGGGAAGCTCCGCGGCCTCGTCACCAGCTCCGATGTCGAGCGCATCCTCTCCGAGGCGAAGACCATCCGGAAGCCCGCCCGCGACAGCGAGTTTCGCCTCGTCTGCGGCGCCGCCGTCTCGCCCGTCCGCAAGGCCGACGGCTCGCTCGACCGCGAGAAGATCATCGCCCACCTCGGCGCCCTCGTCGCCGAGCATGTCGACTGCGTCGCCGTATCCACTGCCCACGGCCACACGAAGGGAGTCGGCGAGACCGTGAAGCTCATCCGCGAGGCGTTCCCCTCGCTCACCATCATCGCCGGCAACGTCACCAGCGGCTCCGGCGTCGAGTACCTCGCCGAGTGCGGCGCCAACGCCATCAAAGTCGGCCAGGGCCCCGGCTCCATCTGTACGACGCGCGTCGTCGCCGGCGTCGGCATCCCGCAGCTCACCGCGCTCCACGTCTGCTCGAAGG
Organism: Opitutaceae bacterium; assembly: GCA_035298965.1. GTDB lineage: Bacteria > Verrucomicrobiota > Verrucomicrobiia > Opitutales > Opitutaceae > CAJCBL01. The sequence goes on from DATGXO010000070.1 coordinate 41,153, forward strand.
CGGCCGCGGCCAAAGGCGTGCGCCTCATCGCCGATGGCGGCATCGTGAAATCCGGCGACATGGTGAAAGCGCTCACGCTCGCCGATGTCGTCATGTGCGGCGGTCTGCTCGCCGGCTGCCGCGAAGCCCCGGGCGAGATCGTCGAGATCGACGGCAAACTCTACAAACAGTACCGCGGCATGGGCTCGCTCGCCGCCATGAAGGCCGGCTCCGCCGCCCGCTACGGCCACGACAAGAACGACACCACCCGCAAGGTCGCCGCCGAAGGCATCGAGGCGCTCAAGGAAGTTTCCGGTTCGATCGACGACGTGCTCGGCCAGCTCATCGGCGGCATGCAGAGCGGCCTCGGCTACCTCGGCGCCCCGAATCTCGCCGCGCTCCGCCAGCGCGCCCGCTACATCCGCGTGAGCCCCGCCGGCCAACGCGAAGCCGCCCCGCACGACGTGATCGAGATCAAGACGCACAAATCGCGCGACTGAGGCGTACCGATTCGGTCGAGAGACGAGGGCCGGGGTCCACCGACCCCGGCTTCTTTCCGCCCAGCTGCGCTAATCCGTTTGGAACCTAACGCCTGTCACACCGATGTCGGTCCGCTACGAAATCCCAGAATCAACGGACACCGATAAGCCCAAATCGGAAGAGGACCTCCGATTGGAGGCCATCGCCAGGAAAGCGTCGATCACGGATCCCGCATTCCACAATTGGAGGTGGTGGTATTGGGCCGGGGTGCGAACTGCTACAGCGCTCGTCTTCTGTGTTTCGGTCGTCGGAATGCTGGTTCTGTTCCGAGAGGAGCCGACGGAAGACCATCGATCCAGCCGTTTCAATAGGCTGATCGTGTACGTTCCGGTGCTTCTGGCCTCCGGCGTATATGGAGCCGGCTCGTGGTATTTCAGACGCAAGCTCAGGGTGCTTGCCAATCTCGACGGGACCGACACGCCCAAGGAAAAGTCCGCATGACAATGCCGCCGGCCACCCTCTCCACCTCCGCGCTCGCCAAGCGCCCCGACGGTCCTTTTCCTGACCCGCTGCACTGTCACAACGCGCCCGATTTCCACCGCCGACCCGTTCGCCAATCCGCAATTCGAATTCCGCAATCCGCATTTCTCCCGCCGCCATGCTCACTCCCATCACCAGCCAGATCATCGCCGACGTCGGCATCAGTTTCGGTGACGAAGGTAAAGGCCGCCTCATTTCGGAGGTGGTCGAGGAACTCCGCGCCACGCCCGGCGGCAAACCCGTCTCGGTGGTGTTGAAAGTCAACGGCGGCGCGAACTCCGGCCACACCGCCGGCGGCATCAAACTCAACCTCCTCCCGGCCGGCATCATCGAGGAGACCGTCGCCCATCTCGCGATCGGCAGCGGCGTCGTGGCCGACCCGCGCAAGTTCTGGTGGGAGATCAAGCCCCTCGAGCAGCGCGGCTTCAAGGTCGTCGAGCGCCTCGCCATCGACGAGCGCACCCTCGTCTCCGACCTGTGCCACCGCCTGCTCGACCTCGCGTGGGAGGATTACCGCGTCGCGATCCTCGGCGAGGAGCCGCGCGGCTCCACCGGGCGCGGCATCACCCCGGCCTACAACGACGAGACCGGCCAGTGGCAGATCTACTACACCGATTTCCGCGGCAGCCGCGAGGCGTTCGCCCGCAAGCTCGCCGGCCGGGCCGATCGCGCCCTGCGCACGATCCAGCACGTCTGCCGCGTGTCGCCGGAAGCGTGGGACAACTATTTCATCAAGCTCACCGCCGCCGAACAGCGCGCCAACGCCGAGGCGATCGAAGCCGGCGTGTTCACCGCCGCCGAGTTCGACTTCGTCCGCTTCAAGGGCGCCGAGCCGTTCACGCTCAACCTCGACCTGCTCACCGAGGTGTATTGGCAGGCCGGTTCCACCCTCGCCCACCGCGTGGTCGAGGTGCGCGAGCTCATCCGCCAGGAACTGCGCGCCGGCCGCTCGGTCGTCGGCGAGTTCGGTCAGTCCTACTGGCTCGACAAGCGCCGCGGCTTTTCGCCCAACGTCACCGCCTCGCACACCTACACGCCGGAGATTTTCCAGTCCATCGGCATCCCGCTCCAGCCGGTGCACACGTTCGGCGTGGCGAAAGCCTACGACACCAAGGTCGGCACGCACACGTTCCTCACGCAGATGGACGACGCGCACCCGCTCGCCCAGAAGCTCAAGAAGATCGAGTTCGGCACCTCCACCGGTCGCCAACGCATGGTCGGCTGGTTCGACGCCGTCGAGAAGGGCGACGCTCTCCGCTACGGCGGTTATCAGGATGTCATGATCAACAAGATCGACGCGCTCACCTGGGCCGACGATTGGAGCGAGGACCTGCTCATCTGCACCGGCTACCGCACGCCCGAGGGCAAAATCCTCCGCCATGTGCCGCGCCACGAGGAGTTCCGCAAAACGCTCACGCCTGTCTACGAGCGCCACGTCGGCTGGGCCGAAGACATCTCCGCGGCCCGCCAGTGGTCCGATCTGCCGCCTACCGCACAGCGCTACGTGGCCGCGATGATGAAGGCGATCGTCGGCTGCGCCTACGCCGGCGAGCCACTCCCCGCCGAGCTGCCGAACCTGCGCTACCTCGGTGTCGGCCCGCTGCCGTCGCAGATCATCAAGGACATCCCCGCCACCACGGAGCTGCTCAAGCTCGTTGCGTAAGTGGGTCCGGTCTCCGACCGGCCGCCTCTCATGGGGTGGGTCGGGCTTTGCGCCCGACATCCGCCCCCTTCGCCAACGCAAGTGATGGACATGATGGACGCACTAGACGTCGCTGACGCCGAACTTGGCCTGCCATCCGCAGCGCCATCTCCGTTCCTGATTTCCTGAGTTCCAGATTCTCCGCTCCCGCTGCCTTCGGTTCCCCCAATTCCGCGATCCGCGCTCGGCAATCCGCAATTCCCATGTCTCTCGTCTTTTTCCACGGCCCGTTCGAAGCCGGTGAATTCACCGGCCCTGGATATCCGCGGGAATCCGGCCTCTATGCCTACACGCCGATCGAGGGTGCCGGCCACGAGGAGCTGAATCTCGCGCGGCAATCCGGAGCCGAACCGCGTTGTCACTTCGACGAAGGCGCCGTGCGCACGACGTTCGCCGTGCGCTCGAGTCCCCGTTACGGGCGCCTGGAGCTGACCGATTTCGAAACCGGGCCGGTGCCACAATAGACGCCGGCCAAGCACCGAACGATCGCTCGCAGCCGGAAAGTTCCGGTCGAACGCGGTTAGTTCGCCACCGCGCGATGCCGCCTCCTGCCCCGCCAGAACGCCGCCCACAGTAGCGTGAGCACGCCACACAACGCCGAGGTCACGGGCTCCGGAACAGGCCCGACCGGCACATCCTCATCATCCACGTACAAGGTGATGTAGGTATGGCCATCCGCCGGCTCCGCCGCCCAGCCCGTATAGCCGAAAACGAACTCCTCCGAGTCCGGGCCGCTCCGTGTGAGCCGGCAGCCGAGCGCAAACAGCCCCTCGGATTCGTTGATCCGGTCGACGAGCGGATCCCAGAACAAGAAGCTGCGAAACAAGCCCGCATCATTTGGATACACCGTGAACGTACCGAAACACTCGCCAGTCCCCAGATCCTCGAAAAGTCCCGGGGTTCCGATCCGGCCCTCGACCAAAGCGACCGCACTCGCCGGATCGACGTCGAAAAACGAGATCTCCAGCGAAGGGCCGCCGACGTAGCCCTCGCTCGGCAGGTACAGCTCGAGATCCGCGGCATAGACGCGCTCCAAAGACTGTGGGAGGTCGAAGATGTAGAAACTGCGCAGTTCGAACGGCTGCCAGGGGTCGTTCAGGAAGCCCGTGCAATAGTTGTCGTTGGTTGTATCCACCACATCCGGAGCCTCGGGGATCGACGAGATCCAGCCCCGCGAAACGGTGTTGAATATCTGCGCGGAGGCGGTCGTGCCGAGGGAAGCGGCGAGACCGACCATCGTCAGAAGTGAAGTTCTCATGGCCGTTGATGTTCCATGTCCCATAATGCCACGAGCGGCGGTCGGAGATTCTCCCCGAGCCCGCCCGGCCGACCGGCGCGGGAGCCGCGAGAATTGACACTGTGGCGCAACCGGAGCGCCGGGACAATCGGGGGTGTTCCGTCTGCTCCATGGGCAGAAACAGCATGGCCACAGTCCCACCGTCGGCTCCGCGCCAGCGCATTCACCAGACCGCACCGCGAGGATTTCTCCGCCGCGCCGGCCTTGCCCTCGTCTCCGTCCCGCCACACTGTCCCGCATGGAAAAGCGCAAATTCACCGAACTGGGCCTCGCGCCCGAGCTCCTCAAGGCCGTCGACAAGATGGGTTTCGAGGAAGCGTCCCCGATCCAGACCGCGGTGATTCCGCTCATCCTCGAGGGCCGCGACCTCGTCGGCCAGTCATCGACCGGCTCCGGCAAGACGTGCGCGTTCGCCATCCCCGCGGTGCAGATGGCCGATGGCGCGAGCAAACAAACGCAGGTCCTCATCCTCTGCCCGACGCGCGAACTGGCGCTGCAGGTCGCCGAGGAAGTGGCGAAACTCACCCTCTTCAAACGCGGCATCCGTGAGCTTCCCGTCTTCGGCGGACAGGCCTACGACCGCCAGCTACGCGGGCTCGCCGCGGGTGTGCAGATCGTGATCGGTACCCCGGGCCGCGTGCTCGACCACCTCGAGCGCGGCACGCTCAAGCTCGACGCGCTCAAGCTCCTCATCCTCGACGAAGCCGACCGCATGCTCGACATGGGCTTCCGCGACGACATCGAGCGCGTCGTGCAGGCCGCGCCGGAGAAACGCCAACTGCTCTTCTTCTCCGCCACGATGCCGCCGCCCATCCGGGCGATGATCAAGACCTACAGCCACGACCCGGCGATGGTGAAGATCGAGTCGCAGGCGCACAACGCCCCCCAGGTCGAGCAGATCTATTTCGAGGTCGAGCGCCGCTCCAAACTCGAGGCCCTCACGCGCCTGATCGACGTCCACGATTTCCGTTACGGCATCGTCTTCTGCTCGACCAAGGTGATGGTCGACGAACTCGACGAGGCGCTCCACGCCCGCGGTTACGCCGTCGACCGTCTCCACGGCGACATGGCGCAGACGCAGCGCGACCGCGTGATGGCGAAGTTTCGCGAGCGCAAATTCGAGTTCCTCATCGCCACCGATGTCGCCGCGCGCGGACTCGATGTCGACGACCTCGAAGTCGTCTTCAACTTCGACCTCCCCAACGACGCCGAGGACTACACCCACCGCATCGGCCGCACCGGCCGCGCGGGAAAATCCGGCCGCGCGTTCACCTTCGTGTCCGGCCGCGAAATCTACAAACTCCAGTTCATGATCCGCACGGCGAAGCTGCGGATTCGCCGCGAGCGCATCCCCTCCATCGACCAGGTCGAGGAGGCGCGTGAGAACGTGTTCTTCGAAAAACTCCGCGCCACGCTTGAAGAAGGTAAATTCGCCAAACAGGACCGCATGATCGATCGCCTGCTCGAGCAAGGCTACGCGCCCACCGACATCTCCTCCGCACTCATCCACCTTCTGCGCGACGGCGAGCCCGGCAAACCCTCGGCGCCCGCCGCCACGCTCGACACACCGCCCGCCCGCCAGGCTCCGGATTTCCATGACACCACGCCGGAACGCGCGCCGTTCCCGCCGCCGCGCGAGAAACGCACACGCGAGTCCGCCGCGCCCGCACCCACCGGCGTCCGCTGGATGCGCCGCACCGGCCACGAGGAAGGGTTCACGACGATCGCGCTCAACGTGGGCCGCGCGCACGGTGTCACTCCGGCGGACATCGTCGGCAAGATCGCCGGCGTGACCCGCCTCACCGCGAAAGCCATCGGAGCGATCGATCTGCTCGATCAGGAGAGCTATGTCGACGTGACCGACGAGAACTTCGATCTCGTCGCGAACAAGATGCCCGGCGTGATGATGCGCGGGGTGCGGCTGCAGGTCCGCAAGGTCGACGACCCCGTCGACTGAACCGCGACTCACGGCGCCATCCATCTGCCCTGGGCAGAAAAAAACGCGGCCTGCTTTGGGCCGCGTTTTTTATGGAGTTCGGGTCCGCCGAATCGTCGTTCTCAGGCCGCCCCGGCGGACTCCCTCAACTCGCAAATCAGCTCGAGAAACGAGCCAATCGAACGGATCCTGCGCGGCTCAAGCCGACCGGCGGCGACGTTTGTACGCCACCAAGCCGAGCAAGGCACCGGCCGCAACAACACCGTAGGTCGAGGGCTCCGGGACCGGAGCATCGGTGATGAAGCGGAACGCGAACAGCATGTCGTTGTAGTCGCGATCCGACTTACCGGTGGTGACGCGATAGTCCTCGAAACCCATGACCGTGAAAGCGCCGAGATCGGCGACGACTCGCGTGCTCTTCACCGGATCGAGCGTGCCGAAGTAGGACTGGTTGGTCGATCCGCCGGTGTTCAGGCTCTTGTCGTGGGCGTAGAAGATGCCGCCCTCGTCGCCGATCGTGATCTGGCCGTCCTTCTTCTTGAGGCCGCTGCCCGTCATGAAGAAATCGATCGCGTCATTCGCGCCGATCGTGAGGAACGCATGATCGCCGAACGCGATCGTCTTGCCGCCGACCGCCTGCGCGCCATCGGCGAGCAGGTGATCGACGCCGTTGAGGCGGTAGCCGAAGTCGTTCCACCAACCGCCGGACTCACCGAGGAAAACGACTTCCACGGTGATCGGTTTGGTGGCGCCGGCGAAGCTCGGCGCGACGAGGCTCGTGGCGCCGAAATTGGCCTGGAACCCGGACCAATCGCGAAACGCGGTATCCGCCTGAGTGGCGTTCGGGAAATCCGCGCGCGGGTTCGGGATGCCGGTCACGTTGCCATCGGAGGCGACGATGAAGGGCGAGAACCAGTTCTTGTAGTCGGTGAGCTGTTTGCCCGTCGCCGGAGCGAGCGTGGCGTGGGCGCTGGCAGCGCTCAACAGCAGGAGTGGGAGCAGTAGTGTTCTCATTTGGGAACGTGGGGCGAGCCGAGGAATTCGGCCCGCGCCGCGATGAACAGGCAGGAGTCGCGCCCGTTCCAGTGGATTACCACACGACAGGCAAAGTTCAGCTCCGCCCCTATCACGTCGGTAATGGTTTCCCGCATGGGATTGAGTTCTTTCGCGCTGCGGCATCGACACTGCTCAGCAGCCTCGCTCGAATTCGAGCAACCCACATGCCCTCCCCAACCACTTCCCGTACGCCCGCCGAAGCCATCGTCGGGTACTTCCGCGACTTCGGCGTGCTTCGCGAAACGCGTTCCGAGTACTGGGGCATCCAGATCGTCAACTTCCTGGACTGCACCTTCTACTTCGCGATGTTGACCATCGCCTCGCTCTTCCTCTCCCACGACCTCGGGATGAGCGATCGCGACGCCGGGCGAACGATCGCGCTATTCACGTCCGCGACAACAATCCTGCTGACATTTTCCGGGATGATCTGCGACTGGCTCGGCATCCGGAAATCGCTGCGTCTCTCGATGTGGTCGATGCTCGGCCTGCGTGCCGCGGTCGTCGCGATCGGCCTTTTCCCGGGGATCCCGTATCGAGGCGTGATTGCCGCAGTCCTGTTCGTGCTGATGGCGCCGTTCATGGCGGCGATCCAGACGATCTTCCAAGCTGCCACCCAGCGGTTCACCACCGCGAAATCGCGCAGCGCCGGTTTCAATCTCTGGTACCTTTTCATGAACATCGGGGCGGCCGCGGGTGGCTACTCGATCGATTTCGTGCGCCTCCATCTGAAGATCGCCAACGTGCACATCTTCACGATGGGTGTGGTGATGGCTGTGCTCTGCCTCATCGTCGGCGAGTTGATGGTGCGCAACGAAGCCCAGCTCCGTGGTCCGGAGGAGGCCCCCGAACCCGCCGCCGCTGAGAAGCCGAAGAAAAAAGGACCGATCAAGATTTTCGAAGATGTCGTGAAGGAGCCGGCGTTCTTCCGGTTGATCGTGCTGATCGCCCTGATCCTCGGCGTGCGCGCGGTCTATGCCTACCTGTACCTGCTCATGCCCAAATACTGGGAACGCACCATCGGCGCCGATGCCGCGATCGGTGTGCTGAACATGATCAATCCCATCGGCATCGTCGTGGGGCTGATCCTGTTCATCCCGCTGGCGAACAAGTTCAAGGTCTTCAACATGCTCGTCTACGGCGCCATGGTGTCGGCGCTCTCGTTGTTCCCGCTCGCGCTTCCTTGGGAATGGTACGGGCTGGGCATCGCGAATGCGCACTACGTGATGGCCATCCTCTGCATGGCGGTCGTCACGATCGGTGAAGTGCTCTGGTCGCCGAAACTATACGAGTACACTGCCCTCATCGCCCCGAAAGGTCAGGAAGGCACCTATCTCGGGCTCTCCATGATCCCGTGGTTTCTCGCCAAGACGATCGTGAGCTGGTTCTCCGGCGATATGCTCACGCGCTGGTCACCCGAAACGGTCACCGTTGCCGGTGCGCAGATGCCGCTCCAGAAGGCCATGGTCGCCGGCCAGCTCGCTTACTGGGATTCGCCGGCGGCGATGTGGTTGTGGCTCGGCATCTGGGCCATGATCGGTTGCGTCCTCGCGCTCCTGCTCCGCGGTTGGCTGACCCGTGGGGTGCGGTCCGAGTAGCTGCCGCGAGTCCGCCGATAGGTTCGCACCCCTCCCGCCGCGTAGATTGGCGGCCACTGTCCCCCTGCGCCGTTGTCTTTCCCCTTAATCGCCAACGATTCCGGCCGTTACACGGGAGAGAGCGATCCCCGCGTGCCCACACCACTCGCCAGCCAGACGATTGCCCGCATTCAACAGGCGCTCCGCGACCGCGAAGCGGCGAGCCTGCCTGAAGTCATCAAGCTCATCGAAGAGCTCTCCAATCGCGCCTTCACCATCTCGGTCCAGGAGCTCGCCGATCTGATCAGCCGCGACACCCTGGTCACCGCCAAGGTGATCCAGGCAGCGAATACCTTCGGCTACAACCCGTTCGGCGTCGCCGTCACGACGGTCACGCAGGCCATCCAAGTCGTCGGCTTCAACAAGATCCGCAACCTCGCCCTCTCGATGCTGCTCATCGAGAAAGCCCTGCACGGCGCGCAACCCGAGGCCGTCCGCGAATCCGCCGCCCTCGCGCTCTGCAGCGGCCTCTTCGCGCAGGCGCTCACCACCATCCACCCCGATCAGGACTCCGAGCAGGCGTTCGTCTTCGCCTGCCTCCGCCATTACGGCCGGCTCCTGCTCGCCACTTTCCTCAGCGCGGATTTCCAGCAGATCCATCAACGGCCGGTCAACGAATCCGAAGCCGACGCCTGCCGCCGCGTTTTCGGCCTCACCCCGCTCGAGCTCACCCACCGTCTCTTCGAGGACTCGCGTCTGCCGCGCACGATCCTGCGGTGCCTGCAGGACGTGCCGCCCACGCAGTTGCTCCAGCCCTGCGCCACCCCCGAGGAGCGCCTGACCGCGATCACCAACTTCGCTTCGGCCCTCGGTGAGATCGTCGTCTCCTCCCGCGTCGGTGCCACCGGTTTCGCCGACGAAGCCGAAAAACTGCGGAAGAACTTCGGTGCGAAACTCGAGCTCACCCAGGATGCGATCACGATCCTGATGAAGGTCGTCGATCAGAACATCCGCAGCTTCACGCGCACCTACGGCGCCAAAGCCGTGTCCACCGGCGTGATTCAGCGCATCTCCGAGCGCTCCGCGCAGACGGAGCCCCTGCCCACGCTCGCCGGCACCGCGTCCCCGCCCGTCGCCGAAACCGCACCTGGAACACACACCGGCCCCCTCCCCGCCGAGACGGACCGCTCAGCCGAGTCGGCGAAGCCCACCCCGCCAACTCCCCCCGCACCCGACGGCGTCGCGATCCTCACCGAGTGTCTCATCCAGCTCACCGAGCTCACCTCCGCCACGAATATCGACCTGCCGGCGACGGAGTCGGTCGCGCTCGCGGCCACCCGGCGCGCCCTCGCGCTCCAAGACTGCGTCCTCTTCCAACGCGAACCCGATGCCCGCACGTACGCCGCCCGCAACGGCATCGGCGTGCTGCTCGATCTCGTGCGCGGTCGGCCGGTCATCAGCACCGAACGCCGCGACGTTTTCAGCATCTGTCTCACCCGCCGCGAAGACGTGCTGATCCGCGACACCTCGGACCCGAAGATCCGCCCGTTTCTGCCGGAATGGCTTCTCAGCGCCGGCGCGATCAGCGGCTTCATTCTGCTGCCGCTGCTCAACGAGACCGGCGCGGTAGCCCTGATGGTCGGCACCCGCATCGGCCCTCGCCCGCTCCAACCGTCCGCCCGCGAGCTCCAGCTCCTCAAGGCGATTCGGCAGCACCTCGTCTCGGCCCGCCGGCTCGCCGGAGTGAAGAACTGAACCGGAGAAAACGGCATGCAGCTCCCGCTAGATTCCCGACACTCGCTGCGTCGGCAGCGAGGATTCCCCGCCCTTGAGAACACCGCATTCGCGGAAACTTTCTGCTTTCGTTTTCGCGAGGCATTGCCCAACTTCCCGCGCTCGCACACGGAGAGGTGGCAGAGTGGTTGAACGCGCCGCACTCGAAATGCGGTTTAGGCTCATACCCTAACGTGGGTTCGAATCCCACCCTCTCCGCCACTTTGCCGCGTTTGGGAAGGCAGCGCGGGATGTGCTGAAATCACACCCGATCCTCGGCGTCGGACCCCGCTACTCGCTGCCGAGTGCGACCAGCGCCTCTTCGACCTCCCGCGCGTCACGCGGCGACAGCTCGGCGAGCGCCGCGAACTCTGGCCAGCGTGCGATCGCGGCGCGCACGTCGTCGAGGATGACGCGGCGGGCCCGCCGATCGATCCCCTCGGCTTCGGCCAGCGTCTCCAGTTGGTGAATCCCAACACGGCACCGCTCCCCCATTACAGCCATCCCGCGCTCGCGCAGCTGGCCGGTTCCAACAAACGTCACGTCGAAAGCCGGGCTCAGGCGCCAGTCGCGGCCGTCGTAGAGAAACCCGTGGTTCTTGCCGTGGTCGTCGCGGTTGCTGGCGAGAACGTTGAACACCGCACGCCGATATGCCTTCAGCACCTCGGCATGGTCCCGCGTGATCCGCCGCGTCACGCGCAGCAGGATCTGGTAGTCGAGGTCGCTACCGAGCATCTGACACAGCCCCGCCAGGCTGTGGTAGTGGACGCGTTCGGCGCCGACGCGATCGAACCGGCGCACGGCGAAGTGCGCGCGGGTGCCGCCCGCGCGCGCCGTTTCGAGCAACCGCGTCTCCGGCATTTCGATTCCGGCGGCCGCGACGAGCAACGAGTACGCGTACTCGAGCCGGCCGAGATTGCGCTCCGCCGAGGTGTCGAACTTCACCAGCCACGCGTTCGGGTGATCGCGGTCGCAGTCGTGCGAGAGCGAGTGCAACGCGTGGTCGAACCACAGCGCCGCCTTCGGACGCGCCCCGCCCGGCGAAGTGCCCACATCCGCCAGCAATGCGAGATCCGTGCGTGCGCCCTCCTCGAGGTGCGCCGCGGCCGTGTAGATCGTGTCGAGCGTACCGCGATCGGCCTCGATTCCGGAGGCGGGTGCATAACTCAGCGCCCCGAATCCCCGCCGACCGATGAACGAGAGCCGCATCAACGGATCCACGGTGTGAGCTGGGACCCCGCGTTGGCGGAAGAAATCGTCCATCACACGCGTACCCCAGGAATCCGGAAGCGAATCCTCGAACAGCCCCGGGAGCCGCATCGTCGGCGAACCATCGCGCGAGCGCACCCCCGGTCCGAGCGGCAACGCCAGCGGCGACAGTTCGTGACCCGAGCTCAGGAACGACGCCGCATATTCGAACAGAATGCCGCCGCGCGCGCTCGCCAAGGTGCCGACCAACTGATCGCGGTAGAACACATCGAGCTTGTTCATTGCCGTGTTCTCCCTCGCTTCGGCAGCGGTTTCGCGAGCTCGGCGAGCGAGGCTCCGGCCGGCAGCGCCGACTTGCCCAGCGTCTCGATTTCGCCGCTGAGCCCGAGCACATCGAGAATCGCGATGAACCTCACCAACGAGATCCGGCCGGTCCGTTCGAACAGGACGTAGGTCGGTAGTTTCACGCCGGCGCGGCGCGCAAGTTCCGCCTGACTCCAGCCGCGCTGGAGCCGCTGATCGCGCGCCCGTTGAGCAAGCGTGCGGGCGATTTCAACCGGCGTGCTAAGCGATAGCATGCTGTCGGAAATGCCGAATTTTCGGAGCTAAACAACAAGATAGTATCGGTGCGGGTTTGGCCCGACGGATGTGTGTCCCGCGCGAGGGCACCAGCTAATAATGTTATTCTTTAGGCCAGGTCGGCGACTTGGCGGTTCTCCGCGGCGGCGGACCACCTCACCGAGGTAGCCTACAGACAAGGCGAGGCAGGCAAGCGGATGACAATCGTTCGCGGGTCAGTCGGATGCGCGGGCGCAGAGCAGTCGCAGACGAGTTGCGATCCTACCGCAGGCGTGGAAGCCGAGCCGCGGGAATCGGCAAGGCGGCCGGCCTCAGCGCGGCCGGCTACAGCCGGGCATTACCGCGCCGGACCCCAGCGCTTCGTGAACGGATAATAGATGAACAACGGGCGACCGATGGCATCTTTCGCCGGCACGAAACCCCAGTAGCGGCCGTCGGCGCTGTTATAGGAATTGTCGCCCAAGGCGAAGAAGTGGTTGTTGTCGACTGTGAGCGTGCGCCCTGTCGCGAGCAGACCACTGGCTTGGTAACCCCGATACAGTCCGACCTGATTGGCGTTCAGGTTGAACGCCTCCGCGCCGTCGATCGGCTCACCATTGCGGTAGAGCACAGGCTCTTTGATTTCGAGCGTGTCGCCGGGGCGGCCGACGAGGCGCTTGATATAGTACTGGTCCTGGCCGATGCCCTTGATGTTGCCGGTGCGGAAGACAAAGCCCTCGCCCACTTTCGGCTCGAAGAAGTTGTTGCTGAAACGGTCGACGAAGAGCTGGTCGCCCGTGAGCACATCAAAACTGAAAGCAACCTCGCCACGACTGACCGAGCGACCGGTTTTGAGCATCGGCACGCGCACCGCGCGACGGCGACCGGCGCCGTCGGTCACATCGAGAAACGCTTCCTCGATCTTCCCTGCACGCTGCAGCGCTGCAAACGCATCCTTCCCCTCGAGTTTGCCGCCGAGGAAGGTCTCCATCACGAGCGTGTCGAAATCAAAGTCGGCCGGCACTCGCAACGAAACCGGCGCATCGCCCACATAAAGCGTGTATTCCTTGAGCTGCGTTGGCACGACGAGCCATTTGCGGCCTGGGACTTGGCGCGCACCGGGTACCGCGATGCGGTCTTCGCGATTCGGCACGACCGGTATCTTCAACTCCCCGCTCACCGGGGCGACGATCTCGCGGCGGGTGGCGCCGAAGGCGGCGAGACGAAGGAGCTGCGCGACCGGGCCGGGGGCGTTCTTCGGGTCGAGGAAGACCTCGTGTTTCATCCCGAAATAGGTCGGCCACATCGAGTTCGTCGGAATCTTGAACGGCTGCACGAAGAACGCGCGGATGCCGAGGATCACGATCGCGGCGGCGAGGAAGAATTCGACGTTGTCGGCGAGTCCGCCCTTCGGGTACACGCGGCCACCGGTGCGGTGGAGGGTCTTCTCGAGCGCCTCGACGGCGAGCTTGAGCTGGGCGGCGTCGGCCTTGGCCTTGAGCTTCGCCTTGAGCTCCTCGCGGCGCTGGTTGAGCTCGCCGAGTTCGGCCTCGGAGAGCTGGTCGCGGCGGTAGTGGTAAACCTTTTCGGCAACCTCGAGCCAGTTCTTCGCGTCGCGCCGCGCGCGGGCGGCCTGGGTCATGAGGAAGCTGAACATGGCGGGTTCTTCCGTTCGGAGGCTGCGGCTAGCTGGTCTTGAGCACCTGGATGAAGGCTTCGGGCGGGATGGAGACGGAGCCGATCTGCTTCATCTTCTTCTTACCCTCCTTCTGCTTCTCGAGGAGCTTGCGCTTGCGCGAGATGTCGCCGCCGTAGCACTTCGCGGTCACGTCATTGCGCATGGCGCGCACGGATTCGCGGGCGATGATCTTGCCTCCGATGGCGGCCTGCACGGCGATCTGGAACATCTGCGGCGGGATGATTTCCTTGAGCTTCTCGCAGAGCGCGCGGCCCTTGCCCTCGGCTTTGGTGCGATGGCAGATCGAGGAAAACGCGTCGACGGGCTCGGCGTTGACAAGGATGTCGAGCTTCACGAGATCCGAGACGACGTAGCTGCTGAGTTCGTAGTCCATCGAGCCGTAGCCGCGGGTCACGCTCTTCAGCCGGTCGTGGAAATCGACGAGGATCTCGTTGAGCGGGAGCGTGCAGGTGAGCATCACGCGGGTGTCGTCGAGCGTGTCGGTGTGGTCGCAGGTGCCACGTTTGTCCTGCACGATGCCGAGCACGTCGCCAAGCGCCCAGTTCGGGATGTGGATCGTGGCCTTGATCGTGGGCTCGAGGATCTCGGCGATGCTGGACACGTCCGGCATCTGCACGGGATTGTCGATCTCGATGAGATCCGTGGCGCCTTCGACACGGAGCTTGTAGATGACGCTCGGGTACGTGGAGATGATGTCGACATCGTACTCGCGGCGGATGCGCTCGAGGATGATCTCCATGTGGAGCAGCCCGAGAAAACCGCAGCGGAAGCCGAAACCGAGGGCGACCGAGCTCTCCGCCTGGTACTGGAAGGCGGAGTCGTTGAGCTGCAGTTTGCCGAGCGCGGTGCGCAGTTTCTCGAAGTCGGAGGTGTCGATCGGATAGATGCCGCTGAACACCATCGGCCGCACTTCCTTGTAGCCGGGGAGCATCTGCGTCGCGGGTTTGCTCGCCAACGTGATCGTGTCACCCGTGCGGATATCGGAGACGGTCTTGATGTTGCCGACGATGTAGCCGACGTCGCCCGCCTCGAGGATGTCGCACACCTCCATCTTGGGCGTGAACGTGCCGACTTCCTTCACCTCGAACTTGGTGTTGTTCGACATGAGCAGGCCGAAATCGCCGGCCTTGATCGACCCCGAGAACACGCGCACGTACGCGATGACGCCGCGATAGGTGTCGTAAAGCGAATCAAAGACCAGGATGCGCGTGGCCGGATAGTCGGTCCAACGCGGCGGGGGCACGCGGGCGACGACCGCCTCGAGGATGTCCTCGATGCCGATGCCGGACTTGCCGCTGGCGAGGATGGCCTCGTCGTGCGAGATGGTGAGGATGTCCTCCATCTGGCGCAGGCAGAGCTCGAGGTTGGCGCTGGGCAGGTCGATCTTGTTGATGACCGGCACGACCTTGAGGTTCTGGCCGAAGGCCAGGTGGGCGTTGGCGACCGTCTGCGCCTCGACGCCTTGGGATGCGTCGATCAGGAGCGCGGCGCCTTCGCAGGCGGCGAGACTGCGCGAGACCTCGTAGTTGAAGTCCACGTGGCCGGGCGTGTCCATGAGGCCGAGCTGGTAGGTCTTACCATCCTTGGCCGTGTACTGCATCGTGACCGGGTGCGACTTGATGGTGATGCCTCGTTCACGTTCGAGGTCCATCGAGTCGAGATGCTGCGCCTGCAGCACGCGTTTGGAAACGGTGCTGGTGTACTCGAGCAACCGGTCGGAAAGAGTCGTCTTCCCGTGGTCGACGTGGGCGATGATGCAGAAATTGCGCTTAAGCGAGACGTCCATGCTGGGCGGTGGCGGCGGGCGTCAGGCCGCGGACAGGTCGGCGAATTCGTTGAAGGTTTTGGCGGGCCACTCCTTGTTGATCCGCCGCGCGAGGCCGACGAGCACGGCGCCGGGGCCGCACTCCCAGAATTCAGTTACACCGAGCCCCGCCGCGCTGCGCATGCAATCTTCCCAGCGCACCGAGGAGACGACCTGCTTGATGAGCATCTCGCGAATCTCGTCGGGATTGGAGACCTGCTTGCCGGTGACATTGGTGAGCACCTGCAGCTTCGGGGCGTTGAACTGGACGGTCTGGAGAAACTTCGCGAACTCGGCGCGGGCCGGCTCCATGAGGCGGCTGTGGTAGGCGCCGGCGACGTTGAGCGGGATCACCTTCTTCATGCCGCGCTCCTTGGCGGCGGTGACGCAGGCGTCGACCTTCGTCTTTTCGCCGGAGACGACGACCTGGCCGGGGCAGTTGAGATTTGCGACCTCGATATCGAACTCGTGGCAGAGGTCGTTAATCTTCGAAAGCTCCTCGCCGATGATGCTGGCCATGCCGCCGCGGGTGGCCTCGCAGGCGACCTGCATCAGGCGACCGCGCTCGGCGACGACGCGCAGGCCGGTGTCGAAATCGAACACGCCGGCGACGGTGAGCGCGGTGACTTCGCCGAGGCTCAGGCCGGCGACCGTGGACAAGTTGCCCAGGCGACCCTGCTCCTGCAGGAGCGAATAGAGAGTGTAGCCGTGCACGAAGAGCGCCGGCTGGCACACGCGAGTCGGGACGAGCAGTTCGTCGGGACCTTCAAAGCACATCTTGGCCAAGTCCCAGCCGAGCACCTCGTTGGCGCGGCTGTAGATCCGCGCGGCCGTGGCGGAATTGTCGGCGAGGCTTTTGCCCATGCCGACCTTCTGAGCTCCTTGACCGGAGAAAATGAGGGCGAGTGACATGTTTGAACGGCTGAGGAAAGGGTGCCCCTCCCAAAAACCAAGTCCGAACTTCAAGGGGCGGATGCAGCGCGACGCGAGAGCCGGCGGCAGAACTACACCGCAGCCCGCGCATGCCCCCGGCGCACGCGCGGTGCGCGGCGGGCACAACAAGCCGCAAAGCCGGCGCGATGGGGCCGCCGGCGCGGGCGAGCGATGCACTACGTCCGGATGAAGATACCCTTCAGGTTCATCTCCAACGCCTGCGGGTTCGGCGACACGCGGAGGCCGTCGCTGCGGGCGATCCTGCCCTCTTTGATGAGGCGGTAGAGGTCCTTGTTGAAGGAGACCGAATTGCTCTCGGTCGTCGCTTCGAGGAGTGCCTGCACTTTGTCGAAATGCCCCTCGAGAATCAGGTTTCGCGCAGTCGAATCGACCATGAGCACTTCCTGCGCGGCATAACGGCCGCCGCCCTCGAGCGCGGGGACGAGTTTCTGGCAAACCACGCCCTTCACCACGGCGGAGAGCTGCCGGCGGATCTGCTCGTGGCTTTCGTGCGGGAAGAACTCAAAAATGCGGTTCAGCGACTGCTGGACGTTGGCCGAGTGCAGCGTGGTAATCACCAAGTGGCCGGTCTCGGCCGCGGAGAGCGCCGTCTCAAGGGAAACGGCATCGCGCATTTCGCCGATGAGTATGATGTCGGGGTTCTGGCGGAGCACCGAACGCACGGCCAACGAGAAGCTCGGGGTGTCGATGCCGATCTCGCGTTGGTTGAAGATCGATTTGCCGTCCTGGAACGTGAACTCGATCGGGTCCTCCATCGTGACGATGTGCCGCTCGAGGTTCTGGTTAATCCAGTTGAGCATCGACGCCATGGTCGAGCTCTTTCCCGAGCCGGTCGGACCGCAGACGAGCACGAGGCCGTCCTTCACCTGTGCGAGCTTCACGAGCCGCTCCGGCTGCAGGTTCAAGTCGGCAAAGGTCGGGATGTGGCTCTTGATGTGACGGAAGACGATCGAGATCGAGCCGCGCTGCTGGAAGGCGTTTACGCGAAATCGCCCAATGTTCTCGGCCGTGTAGGCGAAGTCGATCTGGCCGTCCGTGTCCCACTGCGGCTTGAAGACGAACGGCACGTACTCGTCCACGAAGGCCTGGATGATGTGTCGCGGAATCGGCTCCATATCCACGGGCTTGAGCCGGCCGCTGATGCGCAGGTACCCGACCTTGTTGGTTTTGATGATGCAATCGCTCGCTCCGGTCTCGACGCCGAGCTTGAGCAATTCGTTGAAAATCTGGGTGTGCATTTAGGCTGGGACTTGTTTCCGCCGGGAAACGCTCCGTTGGGGAAAAAGGGATGGATTTTTCCTATTGGCCGCAGCATTTCTCCACAAGGTCTCGTTTCGTAAACCCGCAATTAAATCCCTTAGCATGAGCAATCCGCGCGAGTTCACCGGCGCCATCACCGCCCTCGTGACACCGTTCCGCCACGGCCAAATCGCCTACGACGATCTCGATCGCCTCGTGGACGCCCAGATCGCCGGCGGAATCAAAGGACTCGTGCCCGTCGGCACCACCGGCGAATCGCCCACGCTCGATTACGACGAACACATCGAGGTCGTGCGCCGCGTCGTCGCCCGCTCCGCCGGCCGCGTGCCCGTGCTCGCCGGCACCGGTTCCAACAGCACCCGTGAAGCCGTCGAACTCACCAAGAAGGCCGAGGCCGCCGGCGCCGACGCCATGCTCGTCGTCGCGCCCTACTACAACAAGCCGAGCCAGGAAGGCCTGTTCCGCCATTACAGCGCGATCGCCGATGCCACCGCCAAGCCGATCGTGCTCTACTCGATCCCGGGTCGTTGCGGCATCGAGATCGCCGTGCCGACGATCGCCCGCCTCCGCGCCGCGTTCCCGCATATCAACCACATCAAGGAAGCCGGCGGCTCGTGCGACCGCGTCGACCAGATCCGCCAGGCCTGCGGTGATTCGATGACGATCCTCTGCGGCGACGACGGCCTCACCCTGCCCTTCATGTCGCTCGGCGCCAAGGGCGTGATCTCCGTCGCCTCCAACCTCTTCCCCGCCGAGATCGCGCAACTCTGCGAACTCGCCGCCGCCGGCCGCCGCGCCGAGGCGCTCACGTTGCACGCGCGTTTCCAGCCGCTCTTCAAGAACCTCTTCGTCGAGCCCAACCCCGTGCCCGCCAAGTACGCGATGGCCAAGCTCGGCCAGATCGGCTCGCCCGAAGTGCGCCTGCCGCTCTACGAGCTGACCGATGCCAGCCGCGCGCTCCTCGACAAGACCCTCGCCGACCTCCGCCGCTAACGCCATGTCGCTCCCCCGCGTTCTCATCAACGGCGCCAAGGGCCGCATGGGCCAGGCCCTCCTCGCCTGCGCCAAGGAAGCCGGCATCCCCGTCGCCGCCGCACTCGACCAAGGCGATGATCTCGCCGCCGCCCTGCCCGCCTGCGACGTCGTCATCGATTTCAGCCACCACTCGGCCACGGCCAACGTCGTCGATCTGGCCATCCGCCACGGCAAGGCGCTTGTCGTCGGTACGACCGGCCACACGACCGAAGAACGCAACAAGCTTGCCGCTCGCGCCGGTGCCGCGATCCCGACGGTCTGGGCGAGCAACTACTCCGTGGGCGTGAACGTCCTCTTCCACCTCGTCGCCGAAGCCGCCCGCGTGCTCGACAACAGTTTCGACGCCGAAGTCGTCGAGATGCACCACCGCTTCAAGAAGGACGCGCCCAGCGGCACCGCCGCGAGCCTCCTCGAGATTCTGCTGCGCGCCCGCGATCTCCAAGAATCGGATCTTCGCCACGGTCGCCACGGCATCGTCGGCGAGCGCACGAAACGCGAGGTCGGCGTCCACGCCCTGCGCGGCGGCGATGTCGTGGGCGACCACACCGTCATCTTCGCCGCGCTCGGCGAACGTGTGGAGCTCACGCACAAGGCCGGCGATCGCGCCATCCTCGCCCGCGGCGCGCTGCATGCCGCGCGCTGGGTCTTCGGCCGCCCTGCCGGGCTTTACGACATGCAGGACGTGCTCGCTCTCCGCAAACCCGAGGCGGCCCGATGATCGCCAGCCTCCGCGGTACCCTGCTTTCCACCACACCGCTGTACGCGGTGATCGAGGTCGCGGGCGTCGGTTACGAAGTGAACGTCCCCGTGACGACCGCCGAGCGTCTTCCCGCGGCGGGCCAACCGGCATTCGTCCACACACACGTCGTCTACCGCGAGGACTCGCAGGCAATCTACGGTTTCGCCACCGCCGCGGAGCGCGATTTTTTCCGCCTGCTCATCGAGAAGGTCAGCGGCGTGGGCCCGAAGGTGTCGCTCGCGTTGATGAGCCATCTTTCGCTCCCGTCGCTCCAAGGCGCGATCGCGGCGAGCGATGCCGACCTGCTTTCGAAATGCCCCGGCATCGGCCGGAAAACCGCCGAGCGGATCATTCTCGATCTGAAGGACAAACTCGGGGTCGTCTCGCAGATCGTCCCTGCCGGCGCCGCGCTTTCCGGTGCGACCGTGCCGGTCGCCGCTTCGCCGTTGGCCGATGCCGTCGCCGCCCTCGTCGCGCTCGGCTACAAACCGGCCGACGCCGACAAGGCCGTGCGCAAGGCGCAGTCCGCACTCGGCGGCACTGCGACGACCGAGGCGCTCATCAAAAAGGCGCTCTCCTGAGCGGAGAGCGCCTGAAGGTGTTTGGTTCTCCGCGCCCGATCAGCGCTGGAACTGGAACGCGTTCGCCTCGATCTCCTCAAGTCGCAGCGGCGTGGTCGGCACTTCGCCGTACGGCCGCAGGTCGACCTTGAGATCCTCGGTGCCGGAAAGATCCGGTACGACGAGCGGCCGGGTCGGTGGCGCCATCCGGGTGAAGTCGACGACGATGTCTCGGCTGCCCTGGTTCCACGGGTTGCGGAACCCGGCGGGATTGGCGCTCAAGGCCACGGTCGTGGTCTGCGTCACGGATTGCACTCGGGCGATTTCGGGCTGCGCGATGTTCGTCGCGGGTTGCGCCGCGACAGCCGGTTCGGCGGAAGGCGTGGCCTGACGCACGGCGACAAACACCGCACAAGCCGCCAACGCGCCACTCGCGACCAGACCGAGCGAGCGGAGCCATTCGCGCGAGCCGCGGGCTTCGATCGCCACCACTTTGCCCCTGCGGAACTGCGGCGCTGGCGCGGCTTCCTCGCGGAACTGCTCCGCGAGACCGGCGCAGGCCTTCTGCATCTGGCAATATTGGCGGTAGATCCGGCGACGCTCGGGGTCGCCAGCGATAGCCCTTTCCAACTCGACCGCCTGGGCCGGCGGCAGCTCCCCATCGACGTAGAGGTTGAGTAGTTCGATGAATTGATCGTGGGTCATTTGAAATCCTCCCCGAGCAGCTCGCGCAGGGCCTCGCGGGCCCGGGCGATCCGGCTCTTCACGGTTCCCACGCTGATGCCGAGAATCTCGGCGATCTCCTCGTAGGAATGGTTTTGTACGTTGCGCAGCACGAGTATCTCCCGGTGCTTCTTGCCCAGTTTCTCCATGCCGGCGGCGACGTGTTCGGTGAATTCGCTCGTCACCGTGATGGCATCGGGCGCCTCGACATCGGCCGGGATGATCTCGGCGAGCGTGGCGCTGTCGTCATCCTCGCCGAGCGGCTGGTCGAACGAGACCGTCTTGTCGCGTTTCCGCCGCCACCAATACCAGTAGCGGTTCCGCGCGAGGTTGGTCGCGATCTGGTAAAGCCAGGTCGAGAACGCGGCGTCGCCCCGGAAGTTCTCGAGTCCGCGGTGCGCCCGGATGAAGGCATCCTGCGTGACCTCCTCGGCATCCTGCGGGTTGCGCAGGAGCTGGTGGACCATCGAATAGATCCGGTCCCAATACTTCCCGACCATCTCATTGAACGCTAGTTCGTCGCCGGCCTTGATGCGGTCGACGAGCAAGCGGTCAAAGGCGACGTCCTGAGCCTTGGTAGACATGCGTTCTACCTCGGTGCGACTGGCGTAGTCCTTGAAAGTTCCCACGGTAATGGCCTCAGCAGAAAAGTTGGAGCGCGGGACTTTCGCGCCGGCCCTCGACCCGGTCAAGCAACGCACGCCCGTCCGGATTCTCATCACGGCGGCAGCGCGCCGCCGCGACACCGAAAACCGGTTCGCACGGGCAAAAGTGGAGCGCCGTACCGGCGCAGGAGAACGACAGGTGTGGGAGCACGTCGACGGAACGAATTGGGCTGAACTTTCTCTCTAACACGCTCGGGGCCTTTAGGTTCCCTCATCTGGCGGATTTGCGGCGGGGTGCGCGGGCGGACGCCCCATCCCGGGCTCGGGACCAGCCCGATACCGCTCACGCAGAGGGAGGGTTATTCTCGCCCGTCGCCGCGGCCAATGCTCTCGCCCGCCGGCATCCTCCAACCTTCAACCCGATCCACCATGCTTGGCTATACCATCTTCTTCCTGATCCTCGCTCTCATCGCCGGCGCGCTCGGCTTCGGCGTCGTCGCGGGCACGGCCGCGTTGATCGCGAAGATCTGTTTCGTGCTCTTCCTGGTCTTGTTCGTCGTTTCGCTGCTGCGCGGTCGCCGGGCCTGAGTCGAACCCGCTCACCGACTATCCGGCCGATGAAGACAGCGTTCCTCGGGACCTATCTGCCGCGCAAGTGCGGCATCGCCACGTTCACCCACGACCTGCGGCAGGCGGTCGCGGCGCAATCCGCGCCGGGTGAGTGTCCGGTGCTGGCGGTCAGCCAGCCCGGCCCAGGCGAGGGTTACCCGCCGGAGGTCGTCTTTGAAATCGCCGAGAACGATCCGCGGAGCTACGCGCGCGCCGCCGAGTTCCTCAATCGCGGCGGTGCCGACCTGCTCTGCGTCCAGCATGAGTTCGGGATTTTCGGCGGCGAAGCGGGCGGGCATCTGCTCACCTTGCTTCGCGCGCTCCACACGCCGGTCGTCACCACGCTGCACACCGTGCTGCGCCAGCCCTCGCCCGCCCAACGCGAGGTGATGCAGGCGATCATCGCGCTCTCCGACCGCCTGGTCGTCATGACCGAGCGCGGCCGCACGTTCCTGCGCGACATCTACCAGGCGCCCGCCGCCAAGATCGATCTCATCGCCCATGGCATCCCCGACGTGCCGTTCGAGGAGCCCGACCGCTGCAAGGAGCTCTTCGCCGTCGAAGGCCGCCTCGTGCTCCTCACCTTCGGCCTGCTCTCGCCGAACAAGGGCATCGAACACGTGCTTGCCGCCCTCCCCGCGATCATCGCCGAGTTTCCGCAGGTCGTGTACCTCGTGCTCGGCGCCACGCATCCGAACCTCGTGCGCGAACAGGGGGAAACGTACCGCCGCAGTCTCGAGCGGCTCGCGCAACGCCACGGCGTCGAGGAACACGTCATCTTCTTCGACCGCTTCGTGGACCTCGCCGAGCTGAAGGACTTCATCGGCGCGGCCGACGTCTACGTCACGCCCTACCTCAACGAGCAGCAGATCGTCTCCGGCACCCTCGCGTACGCCTTCGGCGCCGGCAAGGCCGTCGTCTCCACTCCGTACTGGCACGCCGCCGAGCTCCTCACCGACGGCCGCGGCGTGCTCGTGCCGTTCGCCGATTCCAGCGCCATCGCCCGCGAGGTGACGGCTCTCCTGCGCGACGAAGCGCGACGGCTCGCGATCCGTCGCCATGCCTACGCCATCGGCCGTGGCATGATCTGGCCGCGTGCCGCGGAGCGGTACCTCGAAACGTTCACACGCGCCCGCGCCGGGCGCGTCCGCGCGCAGCGCCGCGCCCCCGCGCAGGAGGCCGTCGATCCCGACCGGGCCCCGTTGCCGCTGCCGGTGTTCCGCCCCGACCACGTGCTGCACCTCACCGATTCCACCGGCATCCTGCAGCACGCGCTCTACACCATCCCGAATCGACTCCACGGATACTGCACCGACGACAACGCCCGCGCCCTCCTCCTCGCCCTGCTCTGGGAGGAACTCGGCGAAGCCGCCCCTTCGTTCGCCCGGCTCGCGCCGACCTACGCGAGTTTCCTCGCCCACGCACTGCACCCGGGCAGCCGACGCTTCCGCAACTTCCTCGGCTACGACCGGAACTGGCTCGAGGAGGAAGGCTCCGAGGACGCCCACGGCCGCGCGCTCTGGGCGCTCGGCGTCTGCTCGGCCACCGCCCGCGAACGCGGTCTACGCCTGCTCGCTCACCGCCTCCTCAACGAGGCCCTGCCGCCCGTGCCCGCGCTCGCGCATCCCCGCACCTGGGCGTTCACGCTGCTCGGGCTCGATGCGTATTTGCGCGACAACCCGGGCGATCAGCGCGCGGTCGATTTGCGGTCCGCGTTCACCGATCGCCTCATGCGGCGCTTCGCCGAGCACAGCCGCGCCGAATGGCATTGGCTCGCCGACGACGCCACCTACGACAACGCCCGCCTGCCGCACGCGCTCATCCTCTCCGGCCGCGCGACCCATCAACCCGAAGTCGTCGCCGCCGGCCTCCGCGCCCTGCGCTGGCTCGTGCAACTCCAGACCTCGCCCAACGGCCGTTTTCAACCGATCGGCTCCAACGGCTTCTGCCACCGCGATGGCACCCGCGCCTACTTCGACCAGCAACCGATCGAAGCCCAGGCGACGGTCAGCGCCTGCCTCGAGGCGTTTCGTGTCACAGGTGACCGCTTCTGGCTCCTGCGCGCGCACCTCGTCTTCGAGTGGTTCCTCGGCCGCAACGACCTCGGCCTGAGCCTCTACGACCCGCGCACCGGCGGCTGCCGCGACGCCCTCCACGCCGACCGACTCAACGAAAACCAGGGCGCCGAGTCCACCCTCGCGTTCCATCTCGCGCTCGCCGAGCTGCGCCTGGCCCACCGGCGTCTCGCGCCCGCGCCGTCGAGCCGGGCCGCCGAACTCGCCCCTTCGTGAGCCATGCCCGCCCCCCTAGTCCATCGCGCCGATGTCTTCATCAACCCGGACCGCACACGCGTGCTGATCCGGCCGTTCACCCTCGCCAACGAGCAACGCATCGTCCGCATCATCGCCCGCCTGCTCGCGCTCACCGAGGCGCAAGTGGAGGCCCTGCTCACGCAGATCATGTCGGAGTTCTCGGGACGCCACCAGAAGACGCACGACCTCTTCCGTGAGCGCTTCGAGAGCGTGCGCCCGCACCTCGTCTCCGATATCCAACTCTCCGAAGCTCGCCAACTGGTGATCGGCTCCTACTTCACGCTCGAGTACTCGCTCGAGGCCGCGGCGCTGTTCAACCCCTCGATCGTCCTCCATCCCGACCAGACCGATCTCCCGCCGGGCTCGACCCGCTTCGTCCTCAGCCTGCGCGCCACCGGCGAAGGACACATCTCCTCGATCACCTTCCGCACCGGCACGGTCGATGCCGAAGGGCGCGTTTCGATCAACACGCCCACGCGCTTTGTCACCGAGCCGCGGTTTCAAACCGACGCGCCGTTCCAGAAACTCCGGTTCGCCCAGCAACTCGCCGAGCTCGGCTTCGCCGGCGAGTTTACCAAGCGCACACTCGCTGCCGTCGGCGCCAACTTCACACTCTCCGAACTCCGCGCCGCCCTCGCGTTCGTGCACAACCAACTCGGCCCCGGCGAAGTCTCCAACTCCCTCTCGACCGAGGAGACCATCCTCCGCCTCGCGCTCTCCAACTACCGTGTGCGCTTCGCCGACGACCTCCGAATGTCCGAGCGCGTCATTTTCCCGCGCTCGCCCACCCAGAGCCGCGGCATCGAGGACGCGCGCTTCGTGCGCTTCCAGGAGGACGACGGCCGCGTCACCTATTTCGCCACCTACACCGCCTACGACGGCCGCAACGTCAGTCCCGAACTTCTGCGCACGGACGACTTTCTCGACTTCCAGTTCATCACGCTCACCGGCGCCGCCGTGCAGAACAAAGGCATGGCGCTGTTCCCCCGCAGAATCGGCGGCGAGTACGCGATGCTCTCCCGTCAAGACAATGAGAACATCTACCTCATGTTCTCGCACGACGTGCACTTCTGGCGCACCGCCAAGATCATCCTGAAACCGTCCTACACTTGGGAATTCGTGCAGCTCGGCAACTGCGGTTCGCCGATCGAGACCGAGCGCGGCTGGCTCGTGCTCACCCACGGCATCGGCGCCATGCGCAAGTACTGCATCGGTGCCTGTCTGCTCGACCGCGACGATCCCACCAAAGTGCTCGGCCGCCTGCGCGAACCGCTCATCACCCCGACCGAGGACGAACGCGAAGGCTATGTGCCGAACGTCGTCTACTCCTGCGGCGCGCTCCTCCACGGAGGCACGCTCATCGTGCCGTATGCAATTTCCGATTTCGCCACCCGTTTCGCCACCGTCTCGCTCGCCGAGGTGCTCGCCGCGATGGAGTGAACACCAACCCCCGAGACCGGTCGACCCGCCGGGTGCGATCCCGCGCTGTCCTGATTCCGGCCGGCATGCCCCGCCCGCGGATCATCTGGCCAGCGTTGAAGGGAGACGGCGGACTCTGGCGCTCGGATCCTCGAGCATGTCAACTATTGATTAACATTACATGCTTGGCCAGAACGGGTCTCCGCGGCCGCTGCTTGGGCGACTTGCGCGATCCCCGTCGTGCACGACCTCACGCCGGTCCGCGCGTCATCCGCCGCGCGTCGAGGGCGCGCCCCAGCTCCGCCTCGTCCATCAGCTTCCGTTCGAGCACGACTTCGCGCAACGTGCGCCCGGTCGCCGCCGCCTCCTTCGCCACCGCGGCGGCGCGCTCGTAACCGAGTTTCGGCGCCAACGCGGTCACGAGCATGAGCGAGCGTTCCGCCAGCTCCGCGCAACGCGCGGCATCCGCCTCGAGTCCGTTCACGCACGACTCCGCGAAAACGCGCACGGCGTTCGCCAGGCAGCGGATCGCCTCGTGCAGCGCGTGCGCGATCAACGGAATCGTGGCGTTGAGCTCGAAGTGTCCTTCGCGTCCGCACAGCACCACCGTCTGCGTGAGTCCGTGCACAAACAGGCAGACCTGCACGAGCGCCTCGCACAGGACGGGATTCACCTTGCCCGGCATGATGGAGCTGCCCGGCTGCGTAGCGGGCAAGCGGAGCTCGCCGAGCCCGCTGCGCGGTCCCGAGCCGAGCCAGCGGATGTCGTTTGCGATCTTCGTGAGGCTCGCCGCGATCGTGGCGAGCTCGCCCGCGACCTCCACGGCGTCGTCGCGTGCCGCCTGCGCCTCGAAATGATTCTTAGCCTCCGCGAAATGGATCCCCGTTTCCTCGCCGAGCAGTCCGCACACCCGCGCGGCGAACGCCGGATGTCCGTTGAGCCCCGTGCCCACCGCGGTGCCTCCGATCGCCAGCTCCTGGAGCGCCGCCACCGCGCGGTCGACCCGCGCCACCGCCTTCTCCGCCTGCACGGCATAGCCGGAGAATTCCTGCCCGAGCGTGAGCGGCGTGGCGTCCATCAGATGGGTACGACCGATCTTCACGACCTCGGCGAACGCCTCCGCTCGTCCGGCCAGCGCGCGATGGAGCTGCACCAGCGCCGGGCCGAGCTGCTCGCGCAACGCCAGCGCCATGCTCACGTGCAGCGCGGTCGGGATCACATCGTTCGACGACTGGCCGAGGTTCACGTCGTCGTTCGGATGCAGCGGCTGGTGCGAGCCAAGCGGCAGGCCGGCGAGCTGGCTGGCGCGGTTGGCGATCACTTCGTTGATGTTCGTGTTCGTCGAGGTGCCCGAGCCCGTCTGGAAGACATCGACCGGGAAGTGCTCGCGGTAGCCGCCACCAGCGATCTCCGCGGCGATCTCGCGGATCAGCCGCGCCTTCTCCGATGGGAGGCGGCCGAGCTCCTCGTTGGCGCGCGCGCAGGCCGCCTTCACCAACGCGAGGCTGCGGAGAAATTCGGCCGGCATGCGGTGCCCGCTGATGGGAAAGTTTCGCACCGCCCGTGCAGTCGACGCGCCATAGAGCGCGCCCGCCGGCACCGGCATCTCGCCCATCGTGTCGCGCTCGACGCGCGTTTTCGGGGGTGGCGGTTGCGGCGGCCGAACCGCGGCGGCGGCCTCGAGTTCGCGTTTTTCGATCATGACCGACAGTAATCGTTTCGCGGCGCGCGGCAGCTCGCTCCGGGGCGCGGCGCAGTGGTCACTCGACGAACGCCCGCTGGTGCACAGCCGCCCGCTCGAGGGATTCCAACCAGCCGGCGAGCTCCATCCAAACGAACGGTTTTTCGAACGTCCGGAAACCCAAGCGGTGCGCCCGCTCCAACTCGCCCTCGCTCCAGTAACCCGACATCAGAGCGATCGGGGGGCGGTGCTCCCAGCCGGAGACCAGCCGTTCGAGGAAATCGAGACCGTTGACCGGCGGCATGTTTTTGTCCGAAACAATGAGGTCGAAGCGCAGCGCCACCGGATCGCCATGACGGGCCGCCAGTCGCTCGGGAGGGCACAGAAGGGGCGAGGCGTACGCCTCGGTCCGATAGCCGGTCCGCGCGAGCAACTCCTCGAAGATAGTTCGCAAGGCAGGCTCGTCCTCGAACAAAAGCGCGTGTCGTTCCATGGGGTGTCGCGTGGTTGCCGGGCAAATTAACCACCTTCCGTTTCGCTGCCGCCGGTCCGCGCGGGCTCCGCCCCCGACCTTGGCATCCGGTCGCCGTCCGATACCGAACCGTGCCGCCCGAGCTACGCGTGAACGCTGCGGTTCCTCGCCGATCCCGCAGCCTCCGCCGCGAGCCGCGGTACGCAGCCGCGACGGCGTTTCCGCGAAGAAATCGCGCTGCGGCAAATCCGTTGCCGATTTCTGCTTGCCGGCGGAAGCGGCGGCCACCTAGTAACCTGCGCTTCTTTTCCTCGGGTCGATAGCTCAATGGTAGAGCAGCGTCCTTTTAAGTCGTTGGTTCCGGGTTCGAATCCCGGTCGACCCACCATCTTTCCCAACAACGCCACCCCCGCGGCGTCCGCGCCAAACTCCGGAGCAGGAGTTCCTCCGATCCGCGATCGGGGCGATTCCCTCAAGATTTCGCGAAATTTTTCGCGGAAATGCCGATAGATCATCTGGCCAAATCCGGAGACTTCACCTGATGATCCCCCAAGAAAAACCTGCGTCGGTCCTCGAACGACAGTTGTTCGCCGACCGCCAAGCCGCACCCAGCCAAAGCAAGATGAAGCGCGTTGTTATCATCGAGGATCAGACCGCCATCCGCGAGATGCTCGTGGAGATGCTCCGCAACGATCCCGCCTACAAGATTGTCGGCGAATGCGGCGACGGCCAACAGGCCTACAATCTCTGCCTCGAGACCAAACCGGACCTCGCGATCCTCGACGCCAAGCTGCCCGGCCTGAACGGCGTCGACCTCCTCCGCCGCCTCGCCAAACAGCTCAAGAATACCCGATACCTCGTGTTCTCGGGCTACGAGAACCCGGTGCTCGTCCGCGAGATGCTCGAAGCCGGCGCGCATGGCTTTGTCGAGAAGACCGCCGGCCTGAGCGAGTTCCGCAAGGGTATCCAGACCGTCTCCAACGGCGGCACGTATTTCGGCCCCGCGGTCGCGGCGTTGTTGCTCAACGTCGTCACCAATCCTTCCGCCGCGTCGAGTCACGACCTGCTCACCGATCGCGAACGCGAGATCCTCCAGCTCGTAGCCGAAAGCTACAGCACCAAGGAGATCGCCTCGAAACTCGGCATCAGCGTGAAGACCGTCGACAACCACCGCACCAATCTGATGCGGAAGCTCGATCTGCACGATGTCGCGAGCCTCACGCGCTACGCGATCGAGATCGGCCTCGTCGACAATCGCAGCTCGTTGCCGCCCGGCGGCGCGCGCTGAACAGCGCGCGTCTGGCGGCCGCCACAAGGTCGCATCGGCAGGCGCGCGGCTGCCGACATTCTTCTTGCGCCAGCAGAGCGCTTTACGGATAACCGCGCACCTCGAACGCATAGGCCCTTTTCTCCATGAACAAGTTCTCGAAACTCGTCTGTTTTCTCCTGATCGGTTCGGCCGTCTTCCTCGCCGGCTGCCCGAAGAAGCCGAAGCGCCCCGATCCGAGCGCGACGACCGCTGGCATGGGCCCGGGCGGACTCAACGCCACAGGCGTGGATCTCGGTGACAATCTCAATGGCACGGGCTTGGAGAACAAGCCGCAGGGTGACGCCCGTTTTGCTCCTGAGAACCTCGAGCGCGGCGTGCTCCCGACGATCTATTTCGACTACGACCGTTCCGGTATCAAGTCCAGCGAGCGCACGAAGCTCGAGCAGGCCTCGAAGCAGATCGCCGAACTCAAGGGCAAGCAGATCCTCCTCGAGGGTCACTGCGACTGGCGTGGCACCGCCGAGTACAACATGGGCCTCGGCGACCGCCGCGCAAACGCCGTGAAAGAGTACCTCGCGAAGCTCGGCGTTGAAGTGGTTCGCCTCGAGCCCCTCTCCAAGGGCGACCTCGATGCCAAGGAGAACGCCACCGGCGACGAGATGTCGAAGGATCGCCGCGTGGAGATCGTGATCATCAAGAACTGATCACTTTCCAGTTTTTCAACAAAAAGCCCCGGTCTTCGGACCGGGGCTTTTTGTTTTGTGGCGCAACTGCGTCTAGCACCATGAGAGCACTACGCCGGCGCAAACGCGCCAGCCGTGCCGCCACCCACATCGACCTCCGGGCAACGCCTCGCCGCTCGTCCCATTCATGGGACAGTGCCTTCCCAACCCCGCGTCCACGCCACCGCCTCCGAAAACGGCGATTGGCCGTAAGTCATTCTACATCTGCGGCTAAGTTCACCACGCCATCGCTGGCACAAGCCCTGCAATACTGTCGGTAACAACCGCAATGGACATCCCACGCCCCAACAACGCCAAAGAGAAACGCCGCCGCCTGATCCTCCTCGCAGGCGCCGGTGTCGCCGTTCTGGCCGGCATCTCCTTCTTCCTCGCTCGGCTCAAGCCCGCCGCGCCCACCGTAGAACGCAGCCTCGTCTGGATCGACACCGTCAAACAGGGGCCGATGGTCCGCCAAGTCCGCGGCCTCGGCACGCTCGTGCCGGTCGATATCCGTTGGATCGCCGCTCGCACCAGCGGCCGCGTCGAGCGGATCGTGCTCCGCCCCGGCGCCGTGGTGCAGCCCGACTCCGTCATCCTCGAACTTTCCAACCCCGATGTCGAACAGGCCGCCCTCAACGCCACCCTGCAGCTCAAGGCCGGCGACGCCGAACTCGAGAGCCTCATCGCCCAGGTCGACCGCAATCTCCTCGAAATGGAGGCCAACGCCGCGAACGTGAAATCCGAGTACGAGCGCGCCCGCCTGCAAGCCGAGGTGAACGAGGAACTCTTCAAGGACGGCCTAGTCGCCTCCGTCGTTCTCAAGCAGGCGAAGGTCACCGCCGAAGCCTCCGCAGCCCGTTGGGAGATCGAACAAAAACGCCTCGATCTCGCCCGCCGCACCCGCGATGCGCAGATCGCCCCGAAGGAAGCCGAGGTCGCCCGACTCCGCGCCCAATGCGAACTCGCCCGCCGCGATGCCGATGCGCTCCACGTCCGCGCCGGTGTGGCCGGCGTGCTCCAAGCGCTCCCGCCCGAAGTCGGCCAACAGGTCGCCCCGGGCAGCAATCTCGCCCGTGTCGCCGATCCCACGAATCTCAAGGCCGAGATCCGCATTGCGGAGACACAGGCCAAGGACGTCCTCATCGGCCAGATCGCCACAGTCGACACGCGCAACGGCCTCGTCGCCGGCCGCGTCGCCCGCATCGATCCCGCCGTGCAGAACGGCACCGTTCTCGTCGATGTGACGCTCACCGGCGAACTCCCGAAGGGCGCGCGCCCCGACCTCTCCGTCGACGGCACCGTCGAGCTCGAGCGCCTCGACAACGTCGTCTACGTCAGCCGTCCCGCCTTCGGCCAGGAACGCAGCACCGTCGGAGTGTTCCGCCTCGATTCCGACAGCAGCATCGCCACGCGCATCCCCGTGCAATTCGGCCGCAGCTCGGTGAACACCATCGAGATCGTCGGCGGCCTGCAGCCCGGCGATCGTATCATCCTCTCGGACATGTCGCCGTGGGACAGCACCGACCGCGTGCGCCTCAACTGATCGCCTCCGTTCGCCAATTTCCCTCCTCTCGCTCCCCTTCCCCCCATTCCAAAGTCCGCAATCCACATTCCCATGTCCACCGCCTCCATGCCCGAATCCGCCTCCACGTCCACCGTCGCCGACGCGCAAGCCCTTATCAAGCTCGAGGGCATCAAGAAGGTCTTCCTCACCGACGAGGTCGAGACCCACGCCCTCTCCGGCATCCACCTCGACATCTTCAAAGGTGAGTTCGTCTCCATCGCCGGCCCGTCCGGTTGCGGCAAATCCACCCTGCTCTCCATCCTCGGCCTCCTGGATTCGCCCTCCGACGGCAAGTACCTGCTCAACAGCACGCCGGTCGAAAATCTCACGCTCGCCGAGCGCGCCCGTATCCGCAACCGCGAGATCGGGTTCATCTTCCAATCGTTCAATCTCATCGGCGACCTCACCGTCTTCGAGAACGTCGAGCTGCCCCTCACCTACCGCGGCATGCCCGCCACCGAGCGCAAGCAACGCGCTACCGCCGCCCTCGAGCGCGTCGGTATGGGCCACCGCGCGAAGCACCTGCCCTCCCAGCTCTCCGGCGGTCAGCAGCAGCGCGTCGCCGTCGCCCGCGCCCTCGCCGGCAGCCCCTCCGTGCTCCTCGCCGACGAGCCCACCGGCAACCTCGATTCGAAAAACGGCGACGCCGTCATGGAGCTCCTCCGCGATCTCCACCGCGCCGGCTCGACGATCGTGATGGTCACCCACGACAACCGCTTCGCCCGCAGCGCCGACCGTACGGTGCACCTCTTCGACGGCCGCATCGTCGAAGAGCACATCGAGAACTGATTTCTCTCCCCGCCTGGCAACGCCCGCTTCGCGCCGGCGTTCACCTGGTCCGTCAACCCTGCACACACATCCCCTATGCGCCTCTTCCTCCTCGGCCTGCTCGGCATCCCGTTCTTCCCACTTCTCGCCCGCTCCGAAGTGACCGCCACCGTCGATGAAACCCGCGCGCTCGCCGCCAACGGCGAAGTCATCGTGGAAAACGTCAACGGCCCCATCCGCGTCGAGACGTGGGACAAACCCGAGGTCCGCCTCGTCGCCGTCAAATCCGCCCGCAATGAAGCCGACTTGAAGGCGCTCGACGTGCAAATCGACGCCACTGAGACGCGCTTCGCTGCGAAGAGCGTGTACCTCGAGAAGGACGGGAGCTGGATCAAGAAGTTCACCAACACCGGCGAGGTGCGCTACACGCTCACCGTCCCGCACACCGCCACGCTCCGCCGCATCGAGACGATGAACGGCCCCGTCGAGATCGCCAACGTCCACTCCCGCGTGACCGCCAAATCGATGAACGGCCGCGTCGATGCCCGCGGCCTCCGCGACGAAGTGCAGCTCACGAGCGTCAACGGCGAGGTCTCGGCCGAGTTCGATGCCGTCGCGCCGCGGCAGGACATCGTGCTCGAAACCGTCAACGGCGGGATCTCGCTGCGGCTTCCCGCCACCGCCGGCGCCGAACTCACCGCAAGCACCGTGAACGGCTCGATCTCGACCGATTTCGGCCCGCCGCCGCGCAGCGAGCAATGGATCGGCCAGAAGCTCGAAACGACAATCGGCGACGGCGCCGCCCGCGTGCGCCTGAAGACCACCAACGGCTCGATCGAGATCCGCAAACGCTGAGCAGTACCACCACCCGTTTCCGCCTCGCCGGCTGGCCGCCCTCGCGCGTCCAGCCGGCGTCGTTTTCCGGGACCTGTTGCGCCGTCGTCGCGACGCCGCGCGACACTGCGGTTGCCCGGGCATTTGCCCGTTGCCAAACCGCGACCCCACTCCAACCGTTCCGCCCTTTCTCATGATCTCTTGGCTCTTCAAACGCTTCGCCGGCCGGCACCACAAGAAGTTCGTCAACTCCTGCCAGCCCATCGTCGCGAAAATCAACGCGTTCGAGGTCGAGTACCAGGCGCTCACCGAGGAGCAACTCCGCGCCAAGACCGACGAGTTCCGCACGCGCATCGCCTCCGGCGAAAGCCTCGACGCCATCCTGCCCGAAGCGTTCGCCGCCGTGAAGAATGCCGCCCGCCGCCTCTGCGGCCGAGCCGTCGTCGTGTGTGACCACGAGCTTCAGTGGAACATGATCCACTTCGACGTGCAGCTCATCGGCGGCATCGCGCTCCACCGTGGCCGCATCGCCGAAATGGCCACCGGCGAAGGCAAGACCCTCGTCGCCACGCTGCCACTCTATCTCAACGCCCTCACCGGCGAGAACACCCAGCTCGTCACCGTCAACGACTACCTCGCCCGCCGCGATTCCGAGTGGATGGGCCACCTCTACAACCTCCTCGGCGTGTCCGTCGGCTGCATCCAGCAGCAGATGCCCTCGAGCATTCGCCGCGAGATGTACGCGCGCGACATCACCTACGGCACCGCCTCCGAGTACGGTTTCGACTACCTCCGCGACAACGGCATGGCCACGCGCAAGGAGGATCAGGTGCAACGCAATCACTGGTACTGCATCGTCGACGAGGTCGACTCCATCCTCGTCGACGAGGCGCGCACGCCGTTGATCATCTCCGGCCCGGCGCCGATCGAACGCGAACAGCCGTTCACCCGCCACAAGCCCGGCATCGAAAGCCTCTTCAGCGAGCAGACGCGGCTGTGCAACCGCCTCATCGGCGAGGCCAAGACGCTCCTCGAGAAGCCGAACCGCTCGCAGGACGAAACCTACACCGCGCAGCTCCAGATGCTCCAGGTGAAAGCCGGCATGCCGCGAAACAAGCAGCTCCAGCGCCTGATGGAGAACGCCGAGTTCCGGAAGCTCCTCGACAAGATCGATCTCGAGATGAACACGGACTTCCGGAAGGACGAGTACTACAAGCTCAAGGAGGAACTGTTCTTCGTCATCGACGAGCGCCAGCACCAAGCCGACCTCACCGAGAGAGGCCGCACCTTCCTCCGTCCCGATAACCCGGATGCCTTCATGATGCCCGATGTCGCGACGGCCTACATGGAGATCGACAAGGACACCTCCAAGTCCCCCGCCGAGAAGGAAGCCGCCAAGGTCAAGTTGCAGGAGTTCCAGGAGCAGGTCTCCGAGGACATCCACGCCATCTCCCAGCTCCTCCGCGCGTACAGCCTCTACGAACGCGACGTGCAATACGTCGTCTCGCCCGACGGCAAGATCGTCATCGTCGACGAAAACACCGGCCGCATCATGCCCGGCCGCCGTTGGTCCGACGGGCTGCACGGCGCGGTCGAAGCAAAGGAGAACGTCACCATCGAGCGTGAGACGCGCACCTACGCGACGATCACGATCCAGAACTACTTCCGCATGTATCGGAAGCTCGCGGGCATGACCGGCACCGCCGAGACCGAGGCGATGGAGTTCAATGATATCTACAAGCTCGCCTGCACCGTCATCCCGACGAACAAGCCCTGCATCCGGAAGGACGCCAACGACCTCATTTTCAAGACGCGCCGCGAGAAGTTCGGCGCCGTCATCAAGGCGATCCAGGAAGCCCACACCAAGGGCCAGCCGGTCCTCGTCGGCACCGTCTCCGTCGACTCCTCCGAGGTGCTCAGCCGCATGCTGAAACGCACCGGCATCGTCCACTCGGTGCTCAACGCCAAGTACCACCAGCAGGAGGCCGAGATCGTCTCGCGCGCCGGCCAGCGCGGCGCAGTCACCATCGCGACCAACATGGCCGGCCGCGGCACCGACATCAAACTGGGCGAAGGCGTCGCCGAGCTCGGCGGTCTCTACGTCATCGGCACCGAGCGCCACGAATCCCGCCGCATCGACCGCCAGCTCCGCGGCCGTTGCTCGCGTCAGGGCGACCCAGGCATGTCGCGTTTCTACATCTCCCTCGAGGATGATCTCATGCGTCTCTTCGCCTCCGGCGGCATGATGGCGAAGATGATCGAGAACTCGATGAAGGAGGGCGAGGAGCTCGAGCACCCCTGGCTCAACAAATCGATCGAGTCCGCCCAGAAGAAGGTCGAGCAGCAGAACTACTCCATCCGCAAGCGCCTGCTCCAGTACGACGACGTGCTGAACAAGCAGCGCGAAGTCATCTATGCGATCCGCAACGGCGCCATCCAGGCCGAGCGCAGCAAGGACCAGATCTTCGACTTCATCGACGAGGAGATGCTCTACCGCGCCGAGCTCGCCGGCTTCGGCGAAAAGGGCGGTCCCGCCCAACCGAAGCTTGAGGGCTTCGTCGGCTGGGTCTGCATGCACTTCCCGGTCTCGCTCAAGCTCGAGGAGCTCAACGGCCTCGACGCCGCTGCCGCCGGCAAACTCGTCGCCGACAAGATCAAGGAAGCCTACGCGTTGAAGGAGTCCGTCGAGATCCCCGAGGCGCTCGGCAGCCTCGAGCGTTTCGTCATCATCAACGCCATCGACCACCACTGGCAGGAGCACCTCACCGAGATGGAGGACCTGCGCAAGAGCGTCGGCCTGCGCAGCTACGGCCAGAAGGACCCGCTCAGTGAATACAAGAGCGAGGCGTACAAGTACTTCGAGGAGCTCATGGCCAACGTGCGGCTCCAGATCTGCACCGGCTTGTTCCGCACCGCGACCAATCGCGATTCCTTCGAGAACATGATGGCGATCCTCTCGCGCACGCTGCGCATGGAGAGCCCGGCAAACACGCCGCCGCCCCCGCCCGTCATCGCGCACGCCGTGGCCAGCGGCATCTCCATTCCCGGCCGCGCCGCTCCGGCCGCCGCGCCCGTGCCGGCGCCGGCCCCCGAGCCCGAGCCGCAGCCCGAGCCGGAGAAGCAGGAAGTGCAGCTCCCGAAGGTCACCATCCGGCGCGAGCTGCCGAAGGTCGGCCGCAATGACCCCTGCCCATGCGGCAGCGGCAAGAAATACAAGAACTGCCACGGCGCCTGACGCGCCTCCGCTCCGCAATTCCACGAGGCCGGACTCCACGTCCGGCCTTTTCATTTTTCGCCGCGGGACGCACGAGTCCGCGCCGCTCTTCTGTTGGCCTGAAAAAAGAGCTTGTCTCCGCGCAGGCCCATTGACTCCCGCGAGCGCCGTTCCGTAACTTCGCCGGAACTCCCATGGCATCCGCAGGCTCCGACTCCTCCCCCGCAACCACTTCTCCCCTGGCCGGCCAGATCGTTCGCGATGTCGTTATCCGCCTCGCAGGCAACTCGCAGGATGGCATCCAGGCCATCGGCGGCTTCCTCGCCCGCCTCGCCGGCCGCAGTGACCAGGAAGTCATGACATTCATGACGATCCCCGCCACGATCTCCGGCGGACCGTCGATCTTCCAAGTGCGCATGGGCAGCGGCGAGATCCTCTCGCCCGGCGACCGCTCCGATCTCCTCGTCGCCTTCTATCAGCACAGTTACGAAACGCATCGCGCACAGCTCCGCGACGGCGGCGTGCTCCTCTACGATTCCGACCACGTCAAACCCGACGAGAACGACAAACGCGTGCGCCACGTCGGCGTGCCGATCACGACCGCCACCGTCGAGGCCGTCGGCGGCAATGCCAAGGACAAGGGCAAGAACATCTTCACGCTCGGCCTGCTCGCCCGGCTCTTCAACCTGAACATCGAGAAGCTGAAGGGCATCATGCAGGAACGCTTCGGCAAGAAGTCCGAAGACATCCTCCGCAACGCCCTCCAGACCTTCGACGCCGGCTACGCCCACGACCTCGGCGACGAGGTGCGCGCCAACTTTGCCTTCGGTCCCGCCCGCGCCGAGAGCGCCGACGGCCGCCCGATCGTGACGATGGACGGCAATCAGGCCATCGTCCTCGGTCTCATCACCGGCGGCGTGCGTTTCGGCGCCGCGTATCCGATCACTCCCGCCTCCAGCATCATGGAGGATCTGCGCGGCGCGCTGCCGAAATATGGCGGCATGTACGTGCAGGCCGAGGATGAGATCGCCGCGATCTCCATCGCGCTCGGTTTCTCCTATTCCGGCCACGTGGCGGTCACGAACACGTCCGGGCCCGGCATGTCGCTCAAGATGGAAGCGCTCGGCTGGGGCGTGATGGCCGAGATGCCCCTCGTCATCGTGAACGTCCAGCGCGGCGGCCCGAGCACCGGGTTGCCGACGATGGTCGAGCAAAGCGACCTCCTCCAAGCCATCGGCGGCACGCACGGCGACGCGCCGCGCATCGTGCTCGCCCCCTGCTCGGTCGGCGACTGCTTCTACGCCGCGTACGAGGCCGTCCAACTCGCCAAGGAGTACTCGGTACCGGTGATCCTGCTCTCCGATCAGGCACTCGCCACGCGCATCGGCGCCTACCCGCAGCCCGATCTGCAGAAGCTTTACGTCGATCCAGACCTGAAACTTTCGCCACGGGAAGGCGAATACCTCGCCTACTCGCACAAGACGCCCACGCACCACGTCCCGCCCGGCACGCCGATGCTCGGCGGCAAATACCCGCTCGTCACCGGGCTCGAGCACGACGAGGCCGGCCACCCCAACGCCAGCGCGCCCAACCACCAGAAGATGACCGCGCGCCGCCGCGAGAAGCTCAAGGCCCTCGCCGCCAAGCTCCCCGTGCCGGAAGTCTACGGCGATCAGGAAGGCGACGTGCTCCTCGTCGGCTGGGGCTCGCCCTTCGGCCAGATCCGCGAGGCGACCAACGCTCTCCGCGCGCAAGGCCGCAAGGTCGGCCACCTGCACCTCCGCCACATCAGCCCGTTGCCGAATGGCCTCGAGAAGATCTTCGCGCGCTTCCGCCGGATCGATGTCGTCGAGATCAACGACGAGGGCCTCTACGGCTACGGCCAGCTCGCGACCATCCTGCGCGGCCGCTACGCCAACCCCGCGATCCGCAGCATCGCCAAGACCGACGGCCTCACCTTCAAGGTGAAGGAGATCGTCGACGGCGTCTCCCGCCTCGATGCCACGCCCATTCTCTGAGCGAAAACCCGGAACCCTGAACTCGGAACCCTGAACCCGTTTTCCTCATGTTCACTCTCACCCGTCCCACCGCTCCTGAAGCGCCCGTCTGCACCGTCAACAAGGCCAGTCTGAAGGCCGACACGCCCACCTGGTGCCCGGGTTGCGGCGACTTCGCCGTCCTCGGTGCGTTCCAGCGCGTGCTCGAGAAGCTCCAGATCCCGCAGCACCAGCTCGTCACCCTCGCCGGCATCGGCTGCTCTTCGCGCCTGCCCTACTTCGTGAATACGCACGGCGGCCACTTCATCCACGGCCGCGCGCTCGCTTTCGCCAGCGGCGTGAGCCTCGGCCGCGACGACCTGCACGTCGTCGTCTTCGGCGGCGATGGCGACGGCTTCTCCATCGGCGGCAATCACCTCGATCACACCGCGCGCAAGAACGTCAAGATGACCTACGTCATCATGGACAACTCGGTGTACGGCCTCACCAAGAAGCAGACCTCACCCACTTCGCCCGTCGGCTTCAAATCGAAGTCCGACCCGACCGGCGCGATCGATCCCGCGATCAACCCGATGCGCCGTCTGCTCGGCACCGGCGCGACCTTCGTCGCCCGTGCCTATGTCGGCCAGCTCCAGCACATGACCGACCTGATCGAGCGCGCGATGAAGCACGACGGTTTCAGCGTCGTCGAAGTGCTCACGCACTGCGCCGAGTTCTATGAGAACGCCTTCGATGGGATGAACCCGCGCAAGGGCGGCAAGTTCGAGACGATCGACGAGAAGGCGCACGATGTGACCGACCTCAACGCCGCGTTCAAACTCGCCTCGCTCCCCAGCCCCGGCGTGTTCGGTGTGTACTACGAAACGCACGAGCCCACCAAGAATGCCCGCGAAGCCGCGCTCATGCAGCGCGCGCAGGAAGTCACCAAGGGCGCCGACGGCCTCACGCTCCTCCAGGCTGCGTTCAATCGCATGAAGTGAGCGGCCCCGCGCCGGGCCACATCACCTCCCCTCTTTGCCGCGAGCCGCCGCTCGCGGCTTTTCTTTGTGCGCAGCGCCACCCGCGACAGTTCGTCGTCGCAGCGCGCTTTCCGTCTCAAGTTCATTCGGCACCAACCGAATAACGTCCCGTCGGCTCGTACCGGCGGCGTGCTGCCCAGCAATCCGCCTCACCGACGTCTCCTCGCGTCTCTCCTCACTCCATGGCGTCACCCACTCTCTCCGCAGCGGGACTCGGCACGTTGTTCGCCCAACGTGTGGTAGTCGGCGTCGGCGACATGGCGGTCTCCAACAACACCAACGCGATTCTCACCACGTACGCGCTCGGCTCGTGCATCGGCCTGATCGCGTACGATCCGGTCACGAAGGCCTCCGGCCTGCTGCACTACATGTTGCCGGATTCCACCATCTCACCCGACAAGGCAAAGACGCAGCCGTCGATGTTTGCCGACACCGGCCTGCCCATGCTTTTCCGCGCTTTCCAAGGCGTGAAAGGTGACATGAAGCGCGCGAAGTATTTCGTCGCCGGGGGCGCGAGCGTCCTGAACGGCACCGACCCCTTCAAGATCGGCGAGCGCAACATCCAGGCGCTCGAAACGTGGTTCCGCGCCAACGGCCTGCGCCCCTCGATCCACGATGTCGGCGGCACGCATAACCGCACGATCAGCATCGAGGTGAAGAACGGCGCCATCGCGATGAAGACGCCCACCGGCACGCAGCAACTCTCGTTGGCCTGAGCCGAGCGCGCCGCGGTTTCGCCGACGCGCCACTCAACTCCCGAACAAGCGAGGTACGGACGGATCCGAGCCGTCCGGTCGCCCAGCGGTCCCGACCCACCGACCGCAGCGAGGATCGCTGTCCGGTCCGTCTCGAAAGTCGGGCTTCACGCCCGACTTCATGGACTCGATCGGGCGTGAAAACCCCAGCCGCTGATCCCGCAACGCGCAGCCTACGCCACGCTCGTCCGCTCGGCGCGGTGCGACTGGGTGAACTCCACGATTCGCGCAAGCGCCTCGCCCAGCACCGGAAAACTCGTCGGCTTCTGCATCTTGAAAAGCAACGCCGGATGTTCCCGCTCGTCGTTCAAGGCCTCGTCCTGCTGCGCGGTGAGCAGCATGCAGCCGAGATTCGGATCCGTGTGCTCGAGCCAGGTGATGAACTCGAAGCCGTCCATCTTCGGCATCCGCAGATCGACGACAGCCGCAGCGTAGGCCGCCGCTCCCGCCGCGCGGATTCTGGCCTGCGCCTCGATCGCATCCGGCAACGGGTCGACCGCGTAGCCGAGCCGCTGCAGCCCGCGCGAAAGCATCAGCCGCGAGGGCGGATCGTCTTCGATCAGGAGGATGCGGGGCGCGTCCATGGCGGACTACAGCTTCACTTCGCCATGCGTCACCTGCTCCCGCAGGAGCTTCGTGACAGCCTCGAGCACCTCCGGTTGCACCGCGATGAGCTTCTCGGGCGCGAAGCCCTGCGCGAGGAGCAGCTCGGCATCGAGCTCCATCAGGAACCCGTCCTCGGCGACGCCGGGACCGATCGCCGTTGCAACAAACTTGGCCGCGTGCAGATGAGCCATGAGCAACCGGTGCGCCGGAGGAATGCCGGCCGGGTGGTCCGAATGCCGCACGACCTCGGTGAGGTTCTCCGGGAACTTCCAGATCTCGAGCAGGCGCGCGCCGATGAGCGACTGATGGTAGCCGAGCACCTCGCGCTCCGCCTGCCACCACGGGCAATTGTTCGCGCGCTGGTGGTCGCGGATCGCGCCGAAAAATTCCCCGCAGGCGAACGCGATGGCGAGTTTGCCGATGCCTTGGATGAGTCCGGCCGTGTAGGCGAGTTCCTTGTCCACCTTGCCGGTCTGCTCCGCGAGTTTCTCCGCGGCCACGGCCACGCACAACGAGTGGCGGCAGAAGTCGCCGGGCTCCCAACCGTAGCCTTGCACCGGATGGTTGAACCAGCGGCTGCCAAGCGTCGTCACGGCGAGCCGGTAGATCTCGCGGAAACCGAGCCGCAGGATCGCCTCGGAAACTGTTTCGCACTCGGAGCCCGAGCGGAAGAAGGCCGAATTCGCCAGCCGCAGCGTCGCGCTGGCGAGCGCGGGATCAACCACGATGATCGCCTCCAGCTCGTCCGCCGTCGTCGCCTCGTTGGCCAGCGCCTTCGACAGCCGCGGCAGCAGCACCGGCGAACACGGGAGACGCGCGGCCTTTTCGCAGACGGCTTCGATCGAGGGTACGTTGGCGTGGGGCATGATGATTTCCTCAGGCGGCGTTCAGCAGCGACGCCGGGTCGAGAATGAGGGCGATGTTGCCGTCGCCAAGGATCGCGCCGCCGGCCACTCCGGGCAGCCCCTGCATCAGCGCGCCGAGACTCTTGATGACGACCTCCTGCTTGCTGACCATCTCGTCGACGAGCAGGCCGCTCGTACGGCCCGAAAATTCCACTACGACGACGATGCCGTCGGCCG
This sequence comes from Opitutaceae bacterium, assembly GCA_035298965.1. Lineage (GTDB taxonomy): Bacteria > Verrucomicrobiota > Verrucomicrobiia > Opitutales > Opitutaceae > CAJCBL01. The sequence goes on from DATGXO010000070.1 coordinate 82,960, forward strand.
GATTGTGGGCCTTCGGCTCGATCGCGAATTTTTCGTGCAGCCGGTGGAGCGGGATGATCTTGCCGCGCAGATCGAGCACCTCGCCGCGCCCCTGCACGGTGGAGATCGTCTCCGCCGCCGGCCGGTATGCCATCTTGACGGAGGTCGTCGGCAGAATGAAACGGTCCTCGCCCACCTTCACGATCAGGCCGTCGATAATCGCCATCGTGAGCGGCAGGATGATCCGGAAACGCGAGCCCTTGCCGATCTCGGAATCGATCTCGATCTTGCCGCGGAGCTTCTCGATGTTGCGCCGCACGACATCCATGCCGACGCCGCGTCCCGAGATGGAGGTGACCTTCTCGGCGGTGGAAAATCCCGGGAGGAAGATGAGGTTCAGGGTTTCCTCGCGCGACAGGTTCTGCCCTTCCGCCACGAGGCCCTGTTTCAGGGCCTTCGCGAAGACCTTCGCCGGGTCGATGCCGCGGCCGTCGTCGGAGATCTCGAGCACGATGTTGCTGCCCTGGTGGTAGGCCTTCAGCTGGACCTTGCCGGCTTCGGTCTTGCCGAGGCGGAGACGCTCCGCGGCCGACTCGAGACCGTGGTCGAGGGAGTTGCGGACCATGTGGACGAGCGGGTCGTTTATCTCCTCGACGACCGTACGGTCGAGTTCGGTGTCCTCGCCTTCGACGGTGAATGAGACCTTCTTGCCGCAGTCGCGCGCCAGATCGCGGGCGAGGCGCTCCATCTTCTGGAACGTCGCTTTCACCGGAATCATGCGCAGCGCCATCGAGGTGTGCTGCAGTTCCTTCGTGATGCGGGAAACTTGCGCGAGGTTGCGCTGGAGCGCGGTGTTGTTGTCGATCAGGTGACGCGCGCTCTCCTGCAGCTGGCTCTGCACGATCACAAGTTCACCCACGACATCCATCAACGAATCGAGCTTCTCGGTGTTGACGCGGATCGTCGACGGGCCGTTCGACTTCTTCGCGCCCGCCGCTGGCGCGGCGGCCGCCTGTTGCAGCGCGGTCTGGTTCGGTACGGCAGGCGCAGCCGCTACGGCCGTGGGCTCGGGCGGCGGCACCTCGGTGAGCACGGAGGCGACGGTGGCCTCCTCGGCCGCCACCGGAGTCGGAGCCGGAGCGACAAATGCCTCGGCCGGCGCAGGCGCGACCTTCGCATTGCCGCCGGCAGCGAGGGTCTTCACCGCGATAATAAGATGGCCGACCGGCACGATCTCCGTCGGTAGCACGCCCTTCTCGAGCGCGATGGTGATCTGGCCCACGAGCGCCTGCAGCGCATCGCGCGCTCTGAGCATCTCGGTGATGATGGTCGAGGTCAGCGCGAGCTTGTTGTTGCGCACCAGGTCGAGCAGCGACTCCACCTCGTGGGTGAGCGTGTGCATCGGCGTGAGTTGCAGGAAACCCGATACGCCTTTGATCGTGTGGAACGACCGGAAGATGGAGCTGATCGCCTCGGCATCGGTCGGGTTCTGCTCGAGCTGGAGGAGCGCGGCTTCGATCTGCGAAAGATGGTCGACCGCCTCGGCGTGGAACTCCGCGAGCAGTTCGCGGTTCTCCTCCAGCTTCATGTCCATGAGCTGGTCGGGCGGAGCGCTGAACGCCGGCCGTGCCGCCACGGGCGCCGCGGCGCCGGTCGAACCGCCGGACTTGAGTTCCTTGAACTGCACGGGCTTACCGGCGCGCAATGCGTCGAGCACGCGCGGGTAGTGCTCGGCGAAGTGCTGCAGATGCGCAAGCGAGTCGGCGTCGAAGGGCTGAGCCGCATCGAGTCGTTTCTCGAGCAGTTCGCGCAGCGTCTGCGCGGGAAACAGCGCGTCGTGGTGATCGGCGAGCAGATCGCAGAGCTGCCCCAGCAGGCTGTACGCGGGGATGAGTCCGTCGTCGCGCCCCGGCTGCGCGAGGATCGCCTCGGCGGCGATACGGTTTGTGATGTCCTCTACCTGTTGCAGGAGAACGGGGGCGATGCTCATGGGTGCATTCGGGTGTTGCGGCTGGAATCGGTTCGTTCCCGCCAAACTTTACCTCTGAATGCCACGGTTTTGCGCAGCTCCCGGCGCAGGATCGTGCAGCGCTGGCGGCTCGACGCGCCGGTCCGGCAGACCGGCGCGTTTCCGCTGATCTGGCCGATGAGCTCGGACCGGTCCACGGTCGGCCGCTGGCACACGGTCGGGACGGAAATCCAATTGCCAGTCACCGCCCGCACCCTACGGTTGCGTCCCGTGCTGCATGGCGGGGGAAGCCCCCATCCCGCCGTTTTCGCGCCATGTCTTTCCTGTCTCAGCCGAGCGTTGTTCCCCGCCTGGTTTTCCTCTGGGCGATGGCTGTTCTGCCGGTCCCTCACGCTCTCGCCGAAACGGGCTCGGGCGCCCCACCCTTTGCCCAGCTCCTGCCCGGGGAAGAGACCGCGATTCCCATCCCGCCCCACGTCACCCCCGCCGACGTGGACCGTGTCCTCGCCTTTGTCGCGCGCCACCGCAAATGGTCGATCGATTCGCGCGCTCCGGGTCGGATCGAGCTGTCTCTCCTCCACCGCGGACTCGATGCGCACCTCGTGCTGACCTACGACGCGCAGCAGCTCACCGTGCGCTCTCGCACCTCCACTTTGGACGGCCGTCCCGTGGTTCCGACCCGGTGGATCACCGCGTTCGTGAAGGATGTGCGGTACGAGTTCGCCGCCAAGAATCCCTGAATCCGATTTCTCACCCGTAATCCCATGAATCCGAAAAAACTGTTCGCTCTCCTCCTGGCCGCCCTCGCGCTCCTCGCCTTCGCCGGTTGCGCCTCGTCGCAACAGAAAGGCACCGTCATGCCCGGCGCCGATATCGGCGCGCTCAAGACCTTCTACGTTGTCCACATCCCCGCCGACGGACGCGAGATCAACAAACTCATCGCCGCCGACCTCGTCGCGCGTGGCTATCAGGCGACAACCGGCGAGGCCGTGAACACGCCGGCCGCTGTCGACGCCGTCGTCACCTATCAGGACAAGTGGATGTGGGACATGTCGATGTACCTGCTGCAGCTCGATATCCAGCTGCGGAACCCGAAGACGGAAGTTCCCCTCGCCACCGGACAATCGCTGCGCACCTCCCTCGCGCGCAGGTCGCCGAAGGAGATGGTGACCGAGGTCCTCGACCAGGTTTACCAGAAAGCCGGGATCACCACCGCTCCAGCGATGGGGACGCACTGATTCCACCACCGGCTCCATCCCACCATGAAGAACACTCTGTCTCTCCGCATCGGCCTCCTCGGGCTCCTCCTCTCCCTCGCCGGTTGCGCGTCCCCCACCAAGCCGGCCGCGATGAAGGTCGACCAACTCAATCTCACCAACCGCTTCGACAAGACCGTCGCGGTCCAGACCAACGGCGGCCAGCCGACGGACCCGATGTGGACCTCCAAAGTCTCCGACGCCGATCTCGCGCAGGCGATCACCGAGAGTCTTCGCGCCAACGGCCTCTTCAGCGCCGTGGTCAGCCTCAACGAGAGCGACTACGTGTTGAACGCCACCATCGTGAACATCGACCAACCGATGATGGGTTTCACGATGTCGGTCGGCGTGGAAATCGTCTGGTCGCTCGCCCCGAAGGGCCAGACCAAGCCCGTATGGGAGCACTCCGTGAGCTCCCGCGCGCAGAAAACCACCGGTGACGCATTCGTCGGCGTGACCCGCCTGCGACTGGCCACCGAGGCCGCGACGCAGGAAAACATCCGCAAGGCGCTCACACTGCTCTCCCAACAACAACTCCCGACCTCGTCACCGTAACGGGAACCGCTCACCTCCCTCCGACGGACTTGGTGCAACCAAGTCCGTTTTTTTGCGCCCGCACAACGCACCCCGCAGCGCTGCACACTGCGCCCGGTTTCGCTAGGCCTCGACCCTACCGGAAGCGATGGCGTAGCGCGTGAGGCCGGCGGTCTCGTGGATATCGAGCTTGGTCATCAACCGCTGACGGTGCTTCTCGACCGTCTTGATCGAAATCCCCAAGCGCGCCGCGATCTGCTTGTTCGCAGCACCCTCGGCCACGAGCTGCAGCACCTCCTCCTCGCGCGAAGTCAGCACATTGCCCGAGCCGTCGGCGACGTTGCTGACATCGCGCAGATTCCGACCACCGCGGAGCAGCCGGCGCACGATGCCCGGACTGAAAAACGCCCGGCCGGCTGCCACCTCCCGGATCGCCCGCACCAGAAGCGCACCGGTGCTGTGTTTCGCCACAAAACCCAGGGCGCCGACCGCGACCAACCGACGCACATACTCGTCGTCGCTGTAGGCGGAAAGCGCGACCACACGGGCCCCGGGATCGCGCGCGATGATCCGTCGGGTGGCCTCGCAGCCGTTCAGCTCCGGCATCGCGACATCCATCACGACTACGTCGGGCTTCAGTTTCGCAGCCAGCGCCACCGCCTCCGTACCAGTCCGAGCCTGCCCCACCACCAGAAACTCGCCAGCCGATTGCAGCAACGCGCTCAGCCCCTCGCGGACCAGCAGGTGATCTTCCGCCAGCAAGATCGTGATGCGTCTCATGCCGAGGTCGCGCGCGGGCGCTTCGTGTATGGGACCGTTGCCGTGACGATCGTCCCCTTCCCCGAGGTCGAAACGATTGCGAGTGAGCCGCCGACCATCTCCATCCGCTCCCGCATGCCCACCAGGCCGAGGCGACTTCGGGCCGACGAACGCAACGCGCGCTCCACGTCGAAGGCACAGCCGTCGTCGCGGATCTCGAGCGTGATCCTGCCGCGGCGCTTCGTGAGCTGCACCGCCACCCGCTGCGCGCTCGCGTGCCGGGTGACGTTGGTGAGCGCCTCCTGCGCCACGCGGAAAAGTGCAGTTCGTTTCGCGCCATCGAGCACCTCGACACCCGGCTCCGCTGCGAAACAAACCTGCAACGTGCCCGCCGCCGAGATACTGCGCACCAGCGATCGCAGCGCCGGCACGAGACCGAGATCGTCGAGCACAGCCGGCCGCAACTCGCGGGCGAAGCGATGCACCGCCGTGACCGACTTTTCCAGAAACCGTTGCGCACGGGCGATGCGCTGGCGGAGTTTCCGGTCCTCGGCGCTCGAGGCCTGCTTGAGGATCGCCAACTGGACGTTGATCCCCGTGAGAATCTGCGCGATCTCGTCGTGCAGTTCGCGGCTGATTCGTTTCCGCTCCTCCTCCTGCACGGAGAGCACGCGACGGGTCATGCGCCGGAGCTGTTCCTGGCTCACGCGCGAGCGGGCGAGCAGCTGGCGCTGCAGCAGAACCGCCCGGGCGAGGTCCGCGTGGGCGCGGCCGGTCCTCGTCTTCTCCCGCCGCAATCCCACCTCGGCGTCCGCCAGCTTCCCGGTCGCCCGCTGCAACGAGGTCGCCAGATCCCCCTCACGCCCCGCCCTCCCGCGGAGCGCCTGGTAGGCGGCTTCGAGCGGACGGAGCACGCTCGAGAGAAAGGGCTCGGAGCGGCGCGACGCCGCATTCGGGCCGGCCGATTTCGGCCGCAGTCGTTCGAGCGCCCGCGAGTGCGCCCGCGCGATGCTGCCGGCGTCGACCCCTTCGGCAAGCGCCGCACGGCCCAATGCTCGACCGCCCGAAGCACCGCCACGGGTGCGCCCGACATGGCGTTGGAGAGCCACGAAATACCGCTCGTCGAACTGGTCGGCTTTCTTGCTCATCGAGTCTTCGTCCGGGTTTGCACGCGGCCATCGCAAACGGTCGTTGCGTGCCGCCAAGGAAAGCAGCGTAGCACGAACCATGATAGAAGCGAGGCACGATCCCACGCGCCTCACTGCGGCCCGAGCACCACGCGGGCGCACACGGACCGGGAGGGCATGCAGCGCCGAAACATTCTCCCCGCCGCGCACGCATTGCCGGCGGCGATCCCGACCTTCAGTGAACCCCTGCGAGTCCGTCGCCACTTGCAGGGAAGCTCAGCGAGCCGCGCCCGGCGCCCGGATCGGTCAGCGATGCGGTGCGATCTGACGAGTCGCCCCGGCCATCGGGCTCGGCGTGGTCCGAAACGCGGACCGCCTTCGTCGCGACCATGGCGCGGACCAGTAGCAGGAGATCCTCGCCGCGATACGGTTTCTCCAGAACCGCCAACGGGTGGAACTCGCGAGGCGCGTCGCCGGTGTCCCACGGCACCGCCCCGGACACGAGGATCGCGGCCAAGTCCTGACGTGCCGCGCGGATCCGTTGCAGCAACTCGATCCCTGTGAGCCGCGGCATGGCGTTGTCCGTGATCAAGAGGTCGTAGTTCGTGCGTTGCAGGGCGTCCCAGCCCTCTTCCCCATCGCTGGCGAAGTCGACGCGATAGCCGGCTGCGCGAAGGGCCAGGGCCGCGGATTCGCGAGCCAGAGGCTCGTCATCGACGACGAGCAGACGGATGGCGGGGCGGCAGGCGTTTGCATCAGCGCAAAGCTGTTGCGCAATCGCGGCGGACTCCGCCAACCCTACAGCAGATGCCAACGCTTCTCTGGCAGGGGAAAACAAACGGGTTGGGCGAAGGAGCGTGTCCATGGTGCCTTTGCGGTTCGTTTGGTGTCAGCCTGTTCGTTCGGACAACCCTATCCCACCATCGACGGAGAATAAATGGGGTGATGACCCACCGGAGCGTTTCCGCCCGGACTCCGGTCATCCGCGCCTCCGTTCGGCAGAGACGCTTCGGCCCTGCGGCTCGACAGTCTCAATACGCACCGATCGGGCGCAGCTCGCCGAACCGCAGCACCGCGGTTTGGGCGGTCCGCGACGCGTCGAGGTCGACGATGAACACCAGCTCCCAGTCATTCTGCTCCCCGGAATCGACCAGCACCTGCGCGACGGTCCACTCACCCAGCTCGCGATTCTCCTCAATCCAATGCGTATGCCCGGCCGCGCGTCCGGCCGGATCGAGCCGAAAGCGGCCGCGCGCTTCGAAATACGCCCCAAACGACGTCTCGAGCTTCCGCACGGACGCCTTCTTCGCCGCCTCGATACTCTCGCCGAGGGAAACGGGCTGCAGCACCGCGACTCCCGCATCCCCACCCTCCTGCCTCTCGCCTTTCTCCTCCGCCAGCCGCTCCGCGGCCGCTTCCCAGTCGCGCCCATTCACGTCCTGCAGGAACGCGAAGATCGCCGCCCGGATCTGTCGCCGGAAGGCCGGCACGTCGCGCGTGAGATCGTAGCTTGAGGGTCTCGCCGGTTTCTCGCCGGTCTCGGCGGCCACGTAGTCGGGATTGCGCAGTTTCTCCCACTCCTCGAGCAGCGAAGAATCGATGCCTCGGATGAGCTCGCGGAAGTACGTTTCCATCTCGAGCACCTCCTCCGTCTTGAGCGACTCGGGCACGGTCTGCGAAAGCACCTTCCACGTCTGCGAGAGATGGCGCAGCAGCAGCCCTTCCATCCGCTCCAGACCATACTCGCGCACGTACTCGGCGAACGACTGGTAGCGCTCGAACATCTCGCGCGCGATCGACTTCGGCCGGATGTTCTCGCCCTCGACCCACGGGTGCGCCGCGGCGAACCGGTTGAACGTCTCGTACACGAACTCGCGCAACGGCTTCGGGTACTCGACCTGCTCGAGCTTCTCCATCCGCTCGTCGTACTCCACGCCGGCGGCCTTCAGCTCGGCGACGAGTTGCCCCTTCAACTTGCTCACCTGCTGGCGCAGGATCGCATCGGGATCCTCGACGATCGCCTCGCAGAGCGTGAGTACATCGGCCGCATACGTCGGCGCCGCGCGGTCGAGGAGCGGCAACGTGTCGAGTAGCCAGAGCGAGAGCGTCTGGTGCAGCGAGAAATCGTCCTGCAGCTCCACGTTCACGCGCAGCTTCCGGCCGTTCGGCAACGGTGGCACGAACTCCACGATCTTGCGCTCGATGAGCGAGCGGAAGAGCTGCCACGTCTTCGTTCGCAGGTACCCCTTCCGCGGCGCGGTCTCGTGGCACGCCGCGATGATCGCCTTCATCGCGCGGCAACCGTCGCCATCGCGCGCGAGCACCTGCAACAGCATGCCGTGCGACACGTCGAAATGCGACGTGAGGACCTCCGCCGGCGCAGTGCGCAGCCGCTCAAGCGTCTTCTGATCCCAGCCGACAAATCCCTCGGGCGGCCGCTCCTTCACGAGCTTCTTCTGTTTCTTCGAATCACCCGCCGCCTTCTCCTCCGCGCGCTTGTTCGCGATCATGTGCTCGGGCGCCTGGATGACCACGTAGCCGACGTTGTCGTAACCGCGCCGCCCTGCCCGACCGGAGATCTGCCGGAAATCACGCACGCTCAGGATGGCCGATTTCTGGCCGTCGTACTTCCAGAGCTGAGTGAACAGCACCGTGCGGATCGGCACGTTGATGCCCACGCCGAGCGTGTCGGTGCCGCAGATCACTTTCAGCAGGCCGCGCTGCGCGAGCTGCTCGACGAGCACGCGGTACTTCGGCAACAGCCCCGCATGGTGCACGCCGATGCCGTGCCGCAGCCAGCGCTTCATCTCCTTGCCGTACGGGCTGTTGAACTTGAACCGCTCCAGCTCCACGCCGAGCGCCGACCGCTCCTCGCGCGTGCAGATGTTCAGGCTCATCAGGTCCTGCGCCGCCTCGCTGGCCGAGCGCTGCGTGAAATAGACGAGGTACACCGGCGCGCGCTGGCCATCGAGCAACGCCTGCACCTTCTCGGCGAGCGGTGTCTCCGAGTATTCGAACTCCAGCGGCACCGGCCGCCGATCGCCGCGCACCGTCACCGACTCCACGCCGGTCAGCCGCGTCATCTCCTCCTCGAAGAACGTCGTCGCCGAGAGCGTGGCCGACATCAGCAGAAACCGCGCGCCGCGCATGGTGAGCAGCGGCACCTGCCACGCGTAGCCGCGCTCGCGGTCCGAGTAGTAGTGGAACTCGTCCATGATCACCGCGCGGATGTCGCTCTCGTGGCCACGGTGCAGCGCGATGTTCGCCAGAATCTCGGCGGTGCAGCAAAGCACCTTCGCCTGCGGGTTCACCGAGGCGTCGCCCGTCATCATGCCCACGTTGTCCGGTCCGAAGTCGCGGCAGAGCGAGAGAAACTTCTCGTTCACCAGCGCCTTGATCGGGCATGTGTACACCGAGCGTTCGCCCGCGCATAACGCACGGAAATGCAGTGCCGCCGCCACGAGCGATTTGCCCGAACCGGTGGGCGTGTTCAGCACGACATTCTTGCCGGCGAACAACTCGAGGATCGCCTCCTCCTGCTCCGGATAGAGCGAGAGACCGCGCTCGCCCATGACCGCGAGAAACCGGTCCAGCGCGGCGTCGGCGTTGTACGGGCCGGGCAACGGCGCAAGCGGGTGATTCTGGGCGACGGCAGTCACCCGCAGAGCAACGCACGCCCCGCCGGCCCCTGTCGAGCGCCAGCTTCCACCTGAAGGCATGACGCCGGCCGAGCTGGCGTCTAGTTCCGCCAGTTCGCCGCCCCGACCTACACCACCGGCAACTCCGCGCGAAGCGCGGCCTCGGCCTTGGCGAACCACTCCGCAACGGCTGCGTCCGTCTGCGCCTCGACGAGGATCCGCACCTTCGGCTCCGTACCCGAATAGCGGATCATCACGCGCCCGCTGCCGCCGAGCGCCGCCTCGGCCTCGCGCAACAACCGCTGCACGCCGGGCAACGACTCCAGCGGCGGTTTGGCCGCGAGCTTCAACGCCTTCTGCTTCTGCGGAAACTTCGTCAGCGCCCGGCGCAGTTGCGAGAGCGGCTGCCCGGTATCGCGCATCACGCGCAGCACGGCGAGCGCCGCGAGCAACCCATCGCCGGCCGGCGACACGCGAGGGAAAATGAAATGCCCCGACGACTCCCCGCCGAGCGACGCGCCCTCACGCTGAAGCGCCTCGCTCACGTAGCGGTCGCCCACGTTGGTGCGCACCACGCGCCCACCCGCCGCGGCGAGCGCGGCATCGACACCGAGGTTGCTCTGCACCGTCACCACGAGCGTGCCGCCCGGCAGATCGCCGCGCCGCAGCTTCCCGAGCGCGAGGAACGTCATCACCTCGTCGCCGTCGAGCGCGGAGCCGGTCTCGTCGCAAAACACCACGCGGTCGCCGTCGCCGTCGTGCGCGATGCCGAGCCGCGCGCCCGACTCGCGCACACGCGCCGCGAGTTGCTCCGGATGCTCGCTGCCAACGCCGGCGTTGATGTTGCGCCCGTCGGGCGCGTTGCCGAGCAACACAAGCTCGGCGCCGAGTTCCACCAGAACCTCGCGCGTCGTCTCACAAGTCGCGCCATTGGCCGTGTCCAACACGATCTTCCAGCCGGCCAGCGCGCCGGCCGGCAGTCGCGTCAACGCCTGTGCTATGTAGTGCAGCTTCGCGTCGCGCACCTGGGCGATCTCGCCGCGTGGCACCGCCGGTCCGGGCACCTCAAGCAACGCCTCGATCGCGGCCTCCTCGGCATCGGGCAGCTTGAAGCCGGAGCCGGCGAAAAACTTCACGCCGTTGTCGTCGGCGGGATTGTGCGACGCCGTGATGACCACGCCCAACTGCGCACCGAGTTCGCGCACCGCGAGCGAGACCGCCGGTGTCGGCACCACGCCGAGCAATCCCACGTTCCATCCCGCCGCGGCGAGCCCTTCGGCCACCGCCGCCTCGAGCACCGGTCCGGAAGCGCGCGTGTCGCGCCCGATCAACGCGGTCTTCGCCCCCGCGCCGAGCTTGGTGGCCATGTGCCTGCCGGCGGCGTTGGCCAGCTTGCGGACAAAGTCCGGATTCATCACCGCGTCGCCAAAGCGCCCGCGCACCCCATCGGTGCCGAAGTAGAGACGTTTCATGTGGGAGAAGGAAAAGTAGCGAGTAGTGGGGAGCGAGTAGCGAGCATCAACGGGGATTCGTCGGCCCCGCGTTTCACGCACAGCAACGAGCCAAACACTCCCGCTTGTCACCCCGCCCAGAACTGCCGCGTGCGGGCGACGTGGCGCTTCACGGCGCCGCTGCGCAGCAACTCCTGCACTTGCGCGACGCCGGCAGCGAGGTCCTTGGCGCGACCGGTCACCCAGAGCGCGGCGCCGGCGTTGAGCGCGACGGTATCGGCGATCGTCCGCGGCGCGCGGTTTTCCAGGAGCGCTTCGAAGATCGCGAGATTCGCCACCGCATCGCCGCCCTGAAGCTCCTCGAGGCGACCGGGCTCAAGCCCGGTCGTGGCGAGAGCGACGGGCGTCAGCGGACCGCGCAGGCGGCCCGCGCCAGCGCAGAAGTTTTCCGTCGCGGTCGACCATTCGTCCAGCCCGCGATCGCTGCCGGGCACACGACCGTGGATCGCGAGTGCCGCCGTCAGACCGAGGTCGTGCAGCGCGCTCGCGAGCGGCTCAACCCAATCCTTCGCGTAGACGCCGAAGAGCTGGAACGCCGGCCGACCGGGATTGATCAGCGGTCCGAGAATATTGAACACCGAGCGCCGGCCCTTCGCGGCGAGCGCCTTGCGCACCGGCGCGATTTCCTTGAATGCCGGGTGAAACGCCGGCGCGAAGAAGAAGCAGAAGTTCAGCTCAGCGAGCGAGCGCTGCATCTGGTCCAGCGGTGCCTCCAGCGGCACGCCGATCGCGGCGATCAGGTCGGCGCTGCCGCACTTGGACGTGATGGATCGGTTGCCATGTTTCATCACCTTCACGCCGGCCGCCGCGAGGACGAACGCCGTCGCCGTGGAAATGTTGAAACTGCCCGCGTGGTCGCCGCCCGTGCCCACGATGTCGATCGATTCGGCCGCCCACTGCGCCACGCCGGGATCCCGCGCGAGCTTGCGAAATTCCGCCGCAAACGCCGCCACCTCGGCCGGCTTCTCGCCTTTCGTCGCCAGCGCGGAGAGGAACGACTCCTTCTGCGCCGCCGCGACCTCGGCCGAGATCAACGCCACCACCGCGTCCGCCACCTGCGCCGGTGTGAGATCGGTGCCGGCCTCGAGCTGGGTTTGCAGGGAAAGGAGCGCGCTCATCGTGTCCACGTTGCCCGCTCCGCGCCCGCGACGGAAAGGAAATTCTCCTTGGAACAGAGCACAGAGCGCCCGACGGAGAAATCGAAGATGGACACTGATAAACGCAGATGACCCCAGTACCGCGGCCAACGCCGGCGGGGGGACCCGATTGCCCTCAGTCGGGTCGCGTGCTCAGCCGTCACATCACTCCAGCCGCAACCGCCCACTCCGTCCGCCGCGCCATCGCGCAACTTCCGTGCGTCCTGTCGGCCGACCTCGTCCACCGCAGAACGCTACCGCGCGCGCTTCCGATCAGCGTTCATTTGCGTCCATCAGCGGTTCCTCTTCTCCGAATCCCGATCGCGAACAGCGCCCACGGTCTTGTCTCCGACAAACAACCGCCCCGCGGCCTGCCGCGCTCCGGCGTGGATCTTCACCGGCGCCGTTTCCACGCGGAAGCCCGCCTGCGCCAGCCGCCGCTCGAACGCCCGATCCTCGCCCGCCGACCACACGACGAGCCGCCCGCCCGGGGCGAGCGCCGTCGCCAACATCCGGAGTCCGCGCGCGTCGTAGAGCCGCGCGTTCGCCGCCTGCACCATCGCCGAGGGCCCGTTGTCGATGTCGAGCAGGATGGCCGCGTAACTCGCCGGCGCCGCGCGCCGGACGATTTCGAACACGTCCCCCACCCGCACCGTCACGCGCGGCTCATCGAGCAGTTTGCCGTTCAGCGCGCCGAGATGTTCGCGATTCCACGCCACGATCTCCGGCAACAACTCAGCCACCTCCACCGCGATCTCGGGCCCGCTCAACTCCAGCACGCGGCGCAACGTGAACCCCAGCCCGAGCCCGCCGATGAGCACGGTCGCCGGTTTGCCGCGCTTGAGTTTCGCCGTGCCGATCTCCCCCAGCGCCAACTCGGATGCCGCCGCCTTCGAGTGCATGAGTTCCCGTCCGCCGAGCCGGATGCAGAACGAGCCGTCGTGCTCGTGGAGCGTAAGCGCCGCCCCGCTGGGAAGGCGCGTCTCGGCGAGAAGTCGATGCGGTTTCATCGCCGCCACCCTGCCGCGAACAACCGGCCCGCCACAATCTCCGACTCAGCCAGTCCGACCCGCCGCTGTGGCGAAGACGTGGCCTTGCCACAGCCGACTGACGACCTCGCCCGTCCTCCACGCCCGAACAGCCCTCCCGGATTCGCCGCCGAAGATTCGCTTGGCTGCGACGCGCTTTCGCCGACAGTGAGGACCGGTCCCACCCGGCTCCGCCATGAAACTCTCGAGCTTCGAAGCCATTGTCCGCGCGCTCAACGAAGCCAGAGTGCATTTCATCGTGGTCGGAGGAGTCGCCGTGAACGCCCACGGTTACCTGCGCTTCACCAAAGATGTCGATCTGGTCGTGCGACTCGTCGCCGCCGATATCACCGGGACGTTCCGTGCTTTGGCCTCACTCGGTTATCAACCAATCGTACCGATCAATGCCGAGCAGTTCGCCGATCCGGTTCAACGCGAGATCTGGCGGCGCGAGAAAGGCATGCTCGTGCTGAAATTCTGGAGCGACATTCACCTCGAGACGCCGGTCGATCTATTCGTCTACGAACCGTTCGATTTCGAGACGGAATACGCACGCGCCGTCGTCGGAGACGGGCCCGCCGATCCTCCCGCCCGTTTCCTCGCGCTCCCCGCCTTGATCGCGATGAAGGAATCCGCGGGTCGCGGCTCCGATCGGATCGACGCCGAGAAACTCCGCATCATCGCCGGTCTCGAGAAACCATGAGCCCCCCTCCCGCTCCCGAGCCGATCGACTGGAGTCTCTGCACCTTTGAAGGCGCCGAACGCGAGCAACTGCGGCGCTGGAGCCGATTGCCGCTTCGCCGGAAACTCGAGGCGCTCGACGAAATGAGCGAGTTCGCGCTACGTACGCTCGAAGCCCGCCGCAAGGCCGGCAAACCGTACATCGACCCCGACACCGGAGAGCCGGTGGCCGGCACCTGCCAGCCCGCCAGCACCGTCGAGGAGCCGCCGACGCCACCCGCAACGACGCGTTGAACCCGCCCCGGTATGCCGCCCTCGCGGTCTTCCTCGGCACCATCCTCGTCATCGAAGACAAGGCGCGCCTCGCCGCGCGACCGAAGGTCTGCTACTCAATCAGCCAAACGCTGGACAATTGATCTACCTAAGGTGCGCCGTTACTGCTCAAGTACTGCTAGCACGACCACTCCACCCCATGTCCGTTAGCGGCAAAGGTTCCGGGTGCGGTAGCCTCGAATTGATGGTCTCGACGATCCGCCCGACGTCCTCATAACAGCGCCTCCCGTTCGCCTCTGTCGCAAACTTGAACCATTTGGGCCTCGGTTCCGTATAGAATTCATTTTGGTACTCGTCGTCGGTACTCAAATGATCCTCGACCACATGATCCGGCCGTGGATGGGCCATCCGGTTCCTAAACCGAAAGAGATCGACGATTGTCTGCATGGGCCTGCAGCCGTCATCGACTTCAATGCGGAGCATTGCAGCAACGTGCCGGAGTTTCGCCAACGGAGCTGCCTTTTCGAAGTCATCCCAACTCGGCTCCACGAGAGGTCCAACATAGTTCAGATACGCCTCGATCGTAAACGCGCTCATCATCAACGCGCTAAGCATCGAGTAGAAGCACCCAGGCTGACGCTCCCTAACATGCTCCAGATGGACCCACACCGCATGATAAAACTCCGTGTGCGGCCGATAGTGGCGCTCCTTACGAACTCTGACTTGAGGCTTCTTCATCGGCGGCAATTACGACTTTCTAGGGTTGAGAACGTGGATATTCGATATCAACGGGGATCCACTCGATCACTCCACCGCCTGCCGCCGCCACTTCGCCAACGCCTGGCCGGTGACTGAGCGCGGCTCGGCGAGGATGCCTTCCCGCGGGCCGGCGTAGACGATCTCGCCGCCCACGCGACCGCCGCCGGGACCGAGGTCGATCAGCCAGTCGGCGAGGTTCATCACGTCGAGGTTGTGCTCGATCACGATGATCGTGTTGCCTGCGTCGCGGAGCTTGAAGAGCAGGTCGAGCAGCTTCTGCACATCGACCCAGTGCAGCCCGGTCGTGGGCTCGTCGAGGATGTAGAGCGTGCGGCCCTGCTGGCGCTTGCTGAGCTCGAGCGAGAGCTTGATGCGCTGCGCCTCGCCGCCGGAAAGCGTCGTCGCCGATTGCCCGAGCGCGAGGTAGCCGAGGCCGACCGCTTCCAGCGTGTCCAGTTTCTCGACGATCCGCGGGAAGTTGCGGAAGAGCTGGCGCGCCTCGGTCACCGACATCGCGAGCACATCGGCGATCGAGTAGCCGTGGAAACGGATCTCGAGCGTTTCGCGGTTGTAGCGTTGGCCGCGACAGCTCGGGCACTCGGTGTACGCATCAGCCATGAACTGCATGTCGAGACGGATCTGGCCGTCGCCCTGACAACGCTCGCAGCGGCCGCCGCGGGTGTTGAACGAAAACCGGTTCGCCTTGTAGCCGCGCACCTTCGCCAGCGGCACCTGCGCGTAGAGATCGCGGAGCTGGTCGAAGAGTTTCGTGAACGTCGCCGGGTTCGAACGCGGGCTGCGGCCGATCGGCTCCTGATCGACCATCACGGCCTTGTCGAAGTGATCGAAGCCATCGATCGCCTTGTGCTTGCCGGGGATGAGCTTCGCGCCGTTGAGCCGGCGCGCCGCGGCGACGGCGAGCACGTCGTTCACGAGCGTGCTCTTGCCCGAGCCGCTCACGCCGGTGACGCACGTCAGCACGCCCACGGGGAACGCCGCGGTCACGTCGCGCAGGTTGTGCTCGCGCGCGCCGCGAATCGTGAGCCAACGGTCGTCGGCCGGGTAGTCCTTCGCGTCCTTCGTGACCGACATCTTCCGCGCGAGGAACGGCCCCGTGGTCGATTGCGCCATCGGTGTACGCATGCAATCGGTTGGCGTACCGGAAAACAGGAGTCGCCCGCCCTCCGCGCCGGCGCCGGGCCCGAGTTCGATCAACCAGTCGGCACGGCGCATCGTGTCCTCGTCGTGCTCGACGACGACCACGGTGTTGCCGCGGTCGCGCAGCTCGGTGAGCGACTGGAGCAGGCGCTCGTTGTCGAGCGGGTGCAGGCCGATGCTCGGCTCGTCGAGCACGTACACGACGCCCGTCAGGCCCATGCCGAGCTGCGTCGCCAGCCGCACGCGTTGCGCCTCGCCGCCGGAGAGCGTCGAGTACTCGCGGTCGAGCGTGAGATAGCCGAGTCCGGTCTCGTTGAGGAAGTGCAGCCGCTGCCGGATCCCGCCCACGACCTCGCCGTACGGCGTGCTCGCTTCGCCCGCGGTGTCGCCGCCGAGCGTGCCGACAAACCCGAGCGCCTGCTCGACATCGAGCGCGAAGAAGTCCGGTAACCGCGTTCCGGCGACGAGCACCGCGGCGCTCGCCGGCGCGAGCCGCGCGCCGTGGCAGGTCGGGCAGTCGCAGGAGGTCTGGTACGTCGCCAACCGCGCTGCGAAGCCGTCGCTGCTGGTCGTGCGTCGCGCCTCGTCGAGCAGCGCAAACACGCCGGGAAACGGCCCGCTCTCCGCACTCGCGCCGCGGCGGAGCCGGAAGGTGAACTGCCGCTCGCCCGCGCCGTGGAGCAGCGCGTGGCGCGTCTCCTCGGGCAGCTCGCGCCACGGCTTCTCCGGATCGAAGGGCAACTGCTCGGCGAGCTGCTTGAGCAGCGCGTTATTCTTGATGATGACGTTCTTCCCGCCGATGCGCAGCGGCTTGAGCGCACCCTCGCGCACCGACTTCGCCGGATCGGACACGACGAGCTCCTCGTCGAAACGCAGCGCGCGGCCGAGACCGCCGCAGGTCGGGCACGCGCCCTCGGAGTGGTTGAACGAGAAGTGTCGGGGCGTGAGCTTCTCGAAGACGTCGCCGCAAATCTCGCACGCGAGGCTCTGGCTGAGCCCATGCTCGACCCACGGCTCGTCGTTGCCGGCCTGCGTGAGCGCGAGCGCGCGGCCCTGCCCTTCGCGGAAGGCCAGCTCGAGCGAGTCGGCGAGGCGGCTGCGCTGCTCGGGGTTGAGCACGAGGCGGTCGACCACGAGTTCGACCGTGGCCTCCTTCAGGCCGGCGGGGATGAGATTGCGGTCGTCGAGGTTGACGATCTGCCCGGCGAGCCGCACGCGCTGGAAACCGCGCTGCCGCAGCCGCGGCAACTCGTCGCGCAGCACGGCGGCCTTCGCCGTGAGCACCGGCGCGAGCAGCATCGCACGTTGCCCGGCCGCGGCGGCGAGCAAGTGCTCCACGCACTCGTCGAGCGTGTGCTGGACGACACGGCCGCCGTCCTTCGGGCAACGTTGCTCGCCCTTCAACGCCCAGAGCAGCCGCGCGTAGTCGGCGATCTCGGTCACCGTCGCGATCGTGCTGCGCGGCGAGCCGCCGCCGGTGCGCTGTTCGATTGCGAGAACTGGCGAGAGGCCGTGGATGAAATCGACATCGGGCCGCTTGAGCTGCTCGAGCATCTGGCGCGCCGCCGCCGAGAGGCTCTCCATGTATTTGCGGTATCCCTCCGCGTAGAGCGTGTCGAAGGCGAGCGAAGATTTGCCCGAGCCGGACACTCCGGTGACGACGACGAGTTTTCCCCGCGGGATGCGCACCTCAAGGTTCTTGAGGTTGTGCTCACGGGCGCCCTTGATGTGGATGAACTCGCCGAGGCCGGAACCCATGGCGGCGACGTCATCGCGAAACGCGCCGCGGCGCAACGGTTGTTTGCCTCCGCCGCCGCCCGCGCCGCTCGCCCCCGACACGGCTTCCGGCGCCGGGCATCCGCCGATCTGATCGCCGGCGCGGCGCTCGCCCACCCGGGCTACTGAAACCCGGCCGCGACCCGCGGCTCCCGCCTTCGGCCTTGTGTTCGTTTTGGGCACCGTTTGGCTTCCGGCCACCCCACGAACAACCGCGCGCACGACGGCCGCGCCTTTCGGTGCCGTCGCCATTCAGCCCATCATGAACCGATCCCATTCCGGACTGATTCACCGCCCCGCCCTTCTGCGCACCGGCTGTCTGCTCGCTGGCGGCGCGCTGTTCGCCGCCTCCGCCCACGCGTTCACCTTCGAACTCGGCGAACTCAAGGGCAGCTTCGATTCGACGCTCTCCGCGGGTGCCGCCTACCGGTTGAGCGATCCCGCGCCCGATCTCTACGCGACCAGCGCGACCTTCGACGGCGTGCCCGGCACCGCCTCCTCCGTGAATGGCGACGACGGCAATCTCAACTACGGCCGCGGCTTCTATTCGACCATCTTCAAGGGCACGCACGACCTCGAATTGAAGTGGGGCAAATGGGCGGCATTTTTCCGCACCACCTATTTCTACGATCCCGAGGTCGGCCGCGGCGAACACCAGCGGGTCCCGCTGAGCACGCTCGGTCGCAAAAAGGTCGAACACGACCTGAGCCTGCTCGACGCCTACGTGAGCTACCAGTTCGACGTCGGCACGATGCCGGCGAACCTCCGCTTCGGCCGCCAGGTCCTCAGCTGGGGCGAGAGCACGTTCATCCCGAACGGGATCAACGCCATCAACCCCGTCGACGTTTCCCGCCTGCGCACGCCCGGCTCCGAGCTGCGCGAGGCGCTCAAGCCGGTCCCGATGATCTCGGGGTCGATCGGTGTGAGCGAGGCGTTGTCGTTCGATGCGTTCTATCTGCTGGCATTCAAGAAGACCGACATCGACCCGCGGGGCTCCTATTTCAGCACGAATGATTTCGCCAGCGTCGGCGGCCAGCGCGTCTACCTCGGCTTCGGCTCGCTCGCCGACACCTCCGCGATCGGCGCTGTGCCACGCGGCGAAGACCGTCTCGCCCGTCACCAGGGGCAGTTCGGCGTCGCGGCGCACTACCTGGCTTCGAACCTTGGTGACACCGAGTTCGGCCTCTACGCGCTCAACTACCACAGCCGCCTGCCGCTGATCAGCGCGTTCACGCCCACGCGCGGCATCAGCCCGACCGAGGTGCTCTCGACCGCGAGTTCCCTCGCGCAGGCCAACCTCGCGCCCGTGATGGTCTCGCACGGTTATCCCGCCGCCGGCGTGCCGTCGGCGCTCAACACGCTCCTCGGCGCGGCCTTCTCCAACCTTCCGGCGAGCCTGCTTCCGGCCAGCCTCCAGCCGTTCTACCCCGCCGCCACGCAGATCGCCACCGGCGCGAAGAAGCTGGGCTTCCTCTCCGCCGCCGCGACCGGCCGCTACGTCCTCGAGTACCCCGAGGACATCCAGCTCTACGGCGCGAGCTTCAACACCACGCTCGGCGGCTTCTCCTTGCAGGGCGAACTCTCCTACAAGCCCAACCAGCCGCTGCAGGCGGACGACGTCGAACTGCTCTTCGCCGCCGTCTCCGCGCTCGATGCCACCGCCGGCACCCCGTACGGCACCTACAACCAGCTCGGCAACTACTCCGGCCAGTACGGCACGTACGTGCGCGGTTACCGGCGCCACGGCGTGTGGCAGGGTCAGGCCTCCGCGACGAAGCTCTTCGGCCGCTTCCTCGGCGCCAGCAGCTGGAGCCTCGTCGCGGAGGTCGCCGCCGTCGCCGTGCCGAGTCTCGAGGACAAGAGCGTGCTGCGCTACGACGCGCCCGGCACCTACACCTCGAACAACGCGCTCGCAATGATCGCCACCGGCAACGGCGCCTTCCGCACCTCGCCGGGCGAGAACTTCGCCCACGACTTCTCCGCTGGCGCCCAGCTGCTCGCGCGTTTCGAATACAACGACGTCTTCGCCGGCGTGAACCTCGCGCCCAGCCTCGGCTTCGGGTACGACTTCCTCGGCAACACCCCGCTGCCGCTCGGCAACTTCGTCGAAGGCCGCCGCACGCTCACGCTCGGGCTCGAGTTCACCTACCAGAACCGGTGGACGCTCGACCTGCGCTACGTGAACTACGCCGGCGCCGGTCCGCAGAATCTGCTCCACGACCGCGACTTCGTTTCTTCGACGATCAAGTATTCGTTCTAATCCCCCCTACATCCCCATGCGCACCACCCCGCTCCGCCTCCTCGCCGCCGCGCTCCTCACCAGCCCCGCCTGGCTCGCCGCCGGCATCGCGCCCGACGAAGCCGCCCGCCTCGATCGCGACCTCACCCCGATCGGCGCCGAGCGCGCCGGCAACGCCGCCGGCACCATCCCCGCCTGGACCGGCGGCATCACGGAAGCGCCCGCCGGCTACAAGCCCGGCATGCACCACCCCGATCCGTTCGCCGCAGATGCCGCACTCTTCACCATCACCCCGGACAACGCCGCGCAGTACAAGGACCAGCTCACCGCCGGTGCGCTCGCCCTCCTCCAGGCGTACCCGGATTACAAGCTCATCGTCTTTCCCACGCGCCGCAGCGCCTCGCTGCCGCAGTACATCTACGACGCCACCCGCCGGACGGCCGTCGATGCCAAGCTCGCTCCCGACGCGAACGGCGTGCTCGATGCGGTCGTCGGCGTGCCGTTCCCCATCCCGGCCAACGCGCAGGAAGTGATGTGGAACCACCTGCTGCGTTTCCGCGGAGTGTCCGCCACCCGCACTATCAACCAGGCCACGCCCACCCGCGGCGGCGACTACAACCTCGTGCGCTTCGAGGAGGAATTTCTCTTCCCATACGTGCGCGAGGACATGACGCCCGCGAAACTCGACAACATCGTGTTCTACTTCAAGCAGGCCGTCGTCGCCCCGGCGCGCCTCGCCGGCTCGATTCTGCTCGTGCACGAGACGCTCGATCAGATCAAGGAGCCGCGCTCCGCCTGGACGTACAACACCGGCCAGCGCCGCGTGCGCCGCGCGCCCGAGGTCGCCTACGACACCCCCGGAACCGCCTCCGACAACCTCCGCACCAACGACCAGCTCGACATGTTCAACGGCGCGCTGGACCGCTACGACTGGAAGCTCCTCGGCAAACGCGAGCTGATCGTCCCGTACAACTCCTACCGCCTCCACAGCGACCAGGTGAAGTACAAGGAGATCCTCACCCCGCTCCACATCAACCAGGACCTCGCCCGCTACGAGTTGCACCGCGTCTGGGTCGTCGAGGCCACGCTCAAGCCCGGCGGGAAGTCGCACATCTACCCGCGCCGCACCATCTACGTCGACGAGGACAGCTGGCAGATCCTCGCCGTCGACCAGTACGACACCCGCGGCCAGCTCTGGCGCGTCTCCGAGGCCCACTGCATCAACTACTACGACGTGCGCAGTTTCTGGAGCACACTCGAGGTGCACATCGACCTCAACTCCGGCCGCTACCTCGCGTACGGCCTCGATAACGAGGACAAGATGTACGAGTTCAACGTGCCGCGCACCGCGCAGAACTTCGCTCCCGCCAGCCTGCGCGCCGAAGGCATGCGCTAAGCGGCGGCGCCGGAACGTAGGTCGGGCTTTATGCCCGACTTCCGCGACGACTCCCACAACCGGACGTGCGCCAAACGCGGCCTCACGTCCGGTCCCGTTCCCCGGATATTCGGCTCTCGGCACTCGCCCTCTCGGCACTCGACCTCACGGATTGCGGCTGAAATACGTTAACGCGTTTTGTTCGCCCGTTCCCACGCCTCACCTCCCGTCAGGACGTCCCGCCTCGCGCTAGCCGTCCTGCTGACGATTTCCGCCGGCGCAGCGTTCGCGCCCTTCGCCCGCGCCGCTGGAGTCGACACGCCGGCCGCCGCTTCCGCCTTCGGCGACGACGGCCCCGCGCTCCTCGCGCCGCTCGCGGCGCAGTCGCTGTTGCTCGACCTCGCCGCCGCCGGCTCGCGCGTCGTGGCGGTCGGCGAGCGCGGCCACGTGCTGCTCTCCGACGACCAAGGCCAGACTTGGCGCCAGGTGCCCACGCCCACGCGCGCCACGCTCACCGCGGTCGCGTTTGCCGACGCGCTGCACGGCTGGGCCGTCGGTCACCTCGGCACAATTCTCCGCACCGTCGATAGCGGGGAAACCTGGCAACGACTCACCGCCGGCCTCGACCGTGAGAGCGTGCTGCTCGATGTGCGCTTTCTCGACGCCAACGACGGCTTCGCGGTCGGCGCCTACGGCCTCTTTCTTCGCACCCGCGACGGCGGCGCCACCTGGAAACGCAGCGACCCGCAGCCGGACCAATACCATTTCAACTCCATCGCCCGCACGTCCGACGGCGCCTTCTTCCTCGCCGGCGAAGCCGGCACCCTGCTCCGTTCGCGCGACGGCGGGCTGAACTGGGAACCCGTCCCGCCGCCCTACGAAGGCTCGCTCTTCGGCTTGGTCTCGCTCGCCGACGGTCAGCTCCTCGTCCACGGCCTGCGCGGCCATGTGTTCCGCTCCAACAACGGCGGTGCCGGTTGGCAACCCGTCGCTACTCCCGTGCCCACACTCTTGATGCACGGTCTGCGGTTACGCAACGGTCTCGTGATCCTCGCCGGCCAATCCGGCAACTTTCTCGTCAGCCGCGACCAGGGCCAGTCGTTCGAGCTCTGGCGCCCCGGCGGCTCGCTCGGCGTGGCCGCCCTCCTCGAAGCCGCCGACGGCGCCCTGATCGCCGTCGGCGAGAAAGGCGTGCGCCGCCTCGAGGCGCCACCGCGGATCGCCCCCGCCGCCACCCCATGACGCACGCCCGACGCCTCACCGCCGCGCTCGAAGCGCTCGTCTTCGGCCACCGCCGCGCGGTGCTCGCCGCGATAGCCGCCCTCACGCTCGCGATGGCCTTCTTCGCGAGTCGCACGCACATCGACGCGAGCTTCCTCAAGCAACTCCCGGCGGAGCACCCGTACATCAAGACGTTCGTCGAGTACCAGAGCGCCTTCGGCAACGCCAACCGCGTCGTCATCGCGCTCACGGTGAAGCACGGCGACATCTTCCAGCCCCAGTTTTTCGACACGTTGCGGAAGGTCACCGACGAGGTCTTCTTCCTGCCCGGCGTCGACCGCGCCTCGGTCACTTCGCTCTACACGCCCAACGTGCGCTTCGTCGAGATCGTCGAAGATGGTTTCGCCGGCGGCACCGTCATCCCGGCCGACTTCCAGCCCACTCCGGCCGGCTTGGAGCAGGTGCGGCAGAACGTGATCAAATCCGGCAAGGTCGGCCAACTCGTCGCCAACGATTTCACCGGCGCGATCGTCTCCGCGCAGTTGCTCGAGGTCGATCCGTCCACCGGCAAGCGCCTGAACTACCTCGAAGTCGCGAAGGCGATCGAGGAGCGCATCCGCGCGCGCCACGTGCCCGCCGGCGGCGAGATCGGGCTGGGCATCCACGTGATCGGCTTTGCCAAGATCATGGGCGATGTCGGCGAAGCGGCCAAAGGCGTGGTGTTGTTCTTCCTCGTCTCGATCGTGCTCACCGCCGCGCTAGTGCTCATCTACACGCGTTCCCGTCGGCTCACGTTATGGACGATCCTCTGTTCGCTTGTCGCCGTCGTGTGGCAACTCGGCCTGCTCAACCTGCTCGGCTACGGCATCGACCCGCTCTCGATCCTGGTGCCGTTTCTCGTCTTCGCCATCGGCGTGAGCCACGCGGTCCAGATGGTGCGCGCCTACCGCAACGAGGCTTTTGAAGGCGCCGCACCGGTCGCCGCCGCGCGCGCCGCCTTCCGCACGATGCTCTTCCCCGGCGCTGTCGCGCTCACCACCGACACGATCGGGTTCCTCACGATGTTGCTCGTGAAGATCCAGATCATCCGCGAGCTCGCCATCACCGCGAGCCTCGGTGTCGCGCTGATCGTGCTCACCAATCTCGTGCTCCTGCCGGTGTTGCTCTCGTGGGTCCAGCTCTCGCCGGCGTTTCTTGCGCACATGAAGGCGCGCAGCGCCCGCACCGATCGTTCGTGGCGCCACTTCGAACACCTCACCCGGCCGGCCATCTCCCTCTCGCTGATCGCGGTTGGGCTCGCGCTCGGCGCCTTCGGCTGGTCGCAGATGAAGAACGTACAGATCGGCGACCTCGATGCCGGCGTGCCCGAGCTGCGTCCGGATTCACGTTACAACCTCGATGCCGCCGCGATCGCCTCGCGCTTCACCATCGGCGTCGACCTGCTTTCGGTCATTGTCGAGACGGAGCCCAGCGGTTGCATCGACTTCGATGTGATGACGCGCATCTCCGAGTTCGAGTGGCACGTGCGCAACATCCCCGGCGTGCAATCGACCATCTCGCTCGCCGCTGCCGCGAAGATCGTCAACGCCGGCTGGAACGAGGGCAGCCTGAAGTGGCGCAGCCTGCCGCCCAACCAGGCGATGCTCGCGCAGGCCACCTCGCCCTTCGACACCGCCTCCGGCCTCCTCAACGCCGACGGCAGCGTGATGCCCGTGATCGTGTTTCTGCAGGACCACAAGGCCGCCACGATCCGCCGCGTGATCGCCGCCATCGAGGAATTCGCCGCCGCGCATCCCTCGCCCCGCGTGCGCTTCCGCCTCGCGAGCGGCAACATCGGCGTGATGGCCGCCACCAACCAGGTCGTCGAGCAGACGCAGTGGCCGATCGTCGCCTGGGTCTTCGGATCGATCGTCGCGCTGTGCCTGATCACCTTCCGCTCGCTGCGCGCCACCATCTGCATCGTACTGCCGCTCCTCATCGTGTCGCTGCTGGCGGACGCCGTGATGGTCGCGCTCGGCATCGGGCTTAAACCTTCGACACTTCCCGTGATCTCGCTCGGCGTCGGCATCGGCGTGGACTACGGCATCTACCTGTTCTCGCGGCTGCAGTTCCACCTCGAGGCCGGCTTGGATTTCGACGAAGCACTCTTCCTCTCCTTCCGCCAGACGGGGAGCGCCGTGATCTTCACCGGCCTCACCCTCGGCATCGGCGTGAGCACGTGGATCTTCTCCGGCCTGAAATACCAGGCGGATATGGGCGTGCTGCTCACGTTCATGTTCATCGTGAACATGCTTGGCGCGATCCTGCTCCTCCCCGCCCTCGCCCGCTGGCTCTACGCGCGCCGCTGAGGCCGCCGCGCGCCGGCGGCAGAGCGGAACCACAGGACCGTGTGAGTCGCGCCCCATGATCCTGTGCCGCTGTCCGCAAGGACGGCGATTCGCCATATAGCCGGAACCGCTGGGCCCGGCACGCGGACTCGGGACAGCGCTCCCCGGCTACAGCAAAGGCGAACCGCTACTACGACTTCGCCGCGCGACGCGCCTCCAGCTCCCGTACCTTCAAGTCATAGACCGAGCGGATCGAAAAACCGTAGTCGATCCACAACTCCACCTCCCGCTCGGAGCAACTGCGCAGGCGCACGGGGCCGTTGAGACCGGTGACCTGCACCTCGAGATTCTCGCCCAGACCCTTCTTCACCACCTCGAGATCCTCGAAGATCTTTCCGAGAAGCTCCTTCCGGAGGTCGTTGGGGCGTTTGAGGTAGAGTGCCACCGGGCCGTCGATCACCTTCGTACCGCCCACGAGCTTCGCCGCCGAGACCAACGCGCGCACCTGCTTCACCTTCTCGTAGAGCCGGGCGTCGGCGGCGCTGAGGTCCGCGAAGATCGCGAAATTGGCGAACGACGTGACCGCCCCGCCCTTGCCGATGATCGCGCGCGCGCGGTTGCCACTCATGAGCTGCACCTCGCGGTTCTCGAAACGCAGCCCCGGCGTGGCCTTGATCTGCGCCGCGAGCGCATCGACCGAGTCGGTGAGCTCCTTGTTGCGCTGGTCCTGCTTGTCCGCCGAGTTCGACAACGCGAACTCGATGATGACCGCATCCGCGCGGCGGATCAGGGTGACGGGCACGGTGGGGGCGGTGCCGCCGTTTCCGCCGGCGAAATTCGGCTGCACGATCGGCGCCGGGGCCGAAGGCACGTAATGGCTGTAGCCTCGCGAATCGCTCGAGCTCACCACGAACGGGCTGAGCACAACGAGATCCTCCGCCTCGTCCTGCTCAGGCGCCGAATCCTGGGCCCACACGGGAGCGCCGGCCGGCAACGACAGAAGCAGTGCGAGCAACAAACGCCGCGACACCGAGCCGCAAACGTGACGCTGAAGACGAATGGAACGCATGGTCTGGAACTTGGGATTTTTCATGGGTGGAAATGGGTTCTGAGAATTCTGCCGCAAATCTTGCGGTCACTTGAACCGGTATCGGCCCGGTCGCTCGATTGAATTGGTACATCGGTCGCAGGTTACCGCTGACGGCCGCTCGCGGTGCCAGGGCATCATCTCGCCGTCCCCTTCCCGAGCGTGATGCTGCCGATTTCCAACGTCTTTGATTCCGGATCGAGCTGTACGGTGATCTGCTCCTCCTTCTGATCGCGCGTGCCGTAGCCGGTGATGAGCCGGACTTGTGCGGTCACCGGCGCGAGCGCCGTCGTGCGCCGGTCGCCGAAGTAATTGAGGTGAACCGTGTAGGTTCCGGCCTTCGGCTTGCGGAGCATGAATTCTTCCGGACCATAGCCGCCGGTAAAATCACACGACAATATTCCGCCCTGGGCGGTGTGGCGGTTGCCGTAGAAGGCACGTTCGCCCTCGGGATCCTCGACCCAGAGGTCGATGTCGCAGTTGTCGGCGTCCCAGGTGAGCACCACGCGCAACCCGACCGGAAGCGCGCGCCGCAAGCGTTTGTCGATCTTCGTGAGATCGAGTTTCTCGCCACAGGTGACCGCGATTTCGTTGAGTTCGCCGAGCGCGAGCAGCTCGATGCCCGGGAAGCGGTCGTGCCACGGCTTCTCCACCACCTCCCAAAGCAGATCGATCGCACGCTGGTGCTGTCGCGTCGCCGCACAAGCCAACGCGAGGTCGCGACGGCTCTGCGGCTCCTCGTCGCGCAATTTGAGCACCCGCTCGAACTGAGGCACCGCCAACTCCGCACGTTTCGCCTGCAACAGACGATGCCCGAGGATGCGCAACAGCGCGGTGTCTTCCAGCGCCAGCTCGGCAAGATTCGAGAGGATGCGCAGGCCGAGCGCGGTCTCGCCCTGTTCGAGGAACATCGCGCCGACGTCGCCAAAGAACCCCACGTCGGCCTCGTGGTCCGCCTTTTCCGCGAGGTAGGTGGCATAGCGTGCCTGTGGCGGGACTCGCCGCAGGTGCTCGATGTACCCCGAGCGAGGTGACCATGCTCTCAGTGCGATCGTCGCCTCGCTCCCACCCGACGTCGCCCAGGCGCCGCTGCCCGCGGGGTTGGCCCTCGCGACCGGCCGATTCGAGCGGCGCCCGCCCGCGAAATTTCCGCCGACGCCCGCCACTTCGGTGGTCGTGGTGTAGGTGAGCAGGTCGCGGTTGTTTGTTGCACCGGCCGCAGCGAGGAACTCGCTCCGCGTCACCGAGATCGAGGAGGCCACATCACGCAACTCGGTGCGCACACGGCTCCCGGCAAGGGTGTCCGTCGCCCGATAGCCCTCGTCGTGCTCCGTATCGACGACGAAGGGGCTCAAAACCACGAGATCATCGTCGCCAGCGGTCCCGGCGCCGCCCTCTCCGCCGCCGCTCGGTGCCATCGGTGTAGCCCGATCGCCACGTCCGCCGGCTAGCACGGCGCCACGGTGCGCCCGCTCCGAAACCCGTTTGGCGAGCCGCCCCTGCTCCGCCGGAGATGCCTGCCACCACGCGACACGTTCCGCGAAGGCCTCGGCCACGGCGTCGAGATGGGTATCACGCTCTTTGCCAATTTCCGCCGTCTGCGCCCGGCGCAGCTGTTTCCATTCCCGCCGCAGTTCCACCGGGGGCTCGATATCGAACAGCGCGTAGTCAGCCGCCGTCTCCAGGACGATCAACGATGTATCCGCTGTAACGATCCCGAAATCCTGCGCCGTGCGCCGGATGTCGGCGCGATTGCGCTCGGCTTCGACCGACAGCGCATTGATCTTCGCGCCGGCCCAGGCCCGGGCGGCGAGTGTGCCCGCTCCGTTGCCCGACCGCAGCGCCACGACCATCTCGCGCGCTTCGGATGCACTCGGCCCGACACGTAGAAGCAGCTTCGCCTCGGGCTTGCGTAGGATGCCAACCACCTCGAGGCGGCGATCCGCAATCTCGCTGCCCGGCTCTGGAAACAGGTGCGCCACCGCCGCCGGATCTTGTTCCACCGCCCAAAGCCGCAGCGGCAATTCCCGCACCTGTTGCACGGCCTCGACGGGAGCCACCGCCAGCAGATCCACCAAACGCCCGCCACTGAGCTCGCCCGCCGCGCGCAACGCCGTGGTGTCGCTCCCTGCGGCGGCGGTGATCACATGTACCGGTGCCGCGAGCCGTTGAAGAGCCTTCTGATCAGTCATCCCGTAGTTGAACAATCCATCCGAAAAGAGCAGCCACTCCGCCACCGCGGTGTCGCTGCCGACACCGTCGAGCGAAGTCGCCCCGTCGTACACGCAGGTCTCAAGCGCGCTCCGCAGCAGCGCCCAATCTCCGCCCGCAATCTGGTAAGCGGCCGCCGGCTCAGCCGTGTCGCGCAGCAACACGAGCCGCACCTCGACCTCCGGCACCGCTCGAAACCAAGCGTCGAGGAACGCAAATTCCAGGGCGTGATCGCGGTTCCGACCCGAACCGGATGCATCCCAGAGCAGGCCCACCACTTTCGGCGTCGGCCGGAGTATCTTCGGAAAATCCGGCAGCGGAAGTTCCACGCTGAAGTACTCCCGTCCGTTGACCCGTTGCGTGATCAAGCTCTCGGACTCGGCCTTGGGCAGTGTGAGCTCGATCATTCCCTGCGCCGCGAAATCCCTCCGCGCAACCCGCAGCGAGCGAGTCGCATCCCACGCCGGCAGCTCCAGTGGGAGCGTCGTCCGCGCGAGCGCCGGCGT